>DATLBQ010000535.1:0-5443 GCA_035526805.1 Pyrinomonadaceae bacterium | reverse complement strand
TACTAGTCTGACAGCTTCCAGCTTAAACTCGCGGGTGAACTGTCGTCTCTTTTCTCCCATGAACACCTCCTCCCCGAAGAGTATCATTCGGGTCTTTCTAGGTGTCCACGAAATCAGGGCAAGTCCACGGAGGCTACACAGAGAGATAAGTTAATTAATTGGAGTTTGAAATGACTCAACCAGACCATCCGTCTTTATTGGCTGACCATGCAGACATGCGCGTGGTTTCGCTGGATGCAGAGACATCTGCTGATCGCAACAGAATTGTTCAACTTAGTCCCGACCATCCCGGCTTTCGCGATCAGGCTTATCGCGCGCGCCGCAATCGTATCGCAGAACTCGCGTTTGCTTATCGACGAGGCGAGCCGATTCCTGAGGCGCCGTACACATCTGAGGAACACCGGGTTTGGCGGTCTGTTTGGGAGGTGCTTGAGCCGGCGCACAAGGCGCACGCTTGCGCGGAATACCTGGCATGCGTCCAGCAGTTGTCGTTGGCGCGTGACCGCATTCCACAGTTGAGCGAAGTAAATGAAAAGGTGAAGGCGCTCAGCGGCTTTCGTCTCGAGCCAGTAGCAGGCTTGGTTGAACCGCGTGTTTTTCTGGAATCACTTGCTTCCGGCACATTTCTTTGCACTCAATATATTCGACATCACTCAACGCCGCTTTATACGCCTGAGCCAGATGTAGTGCACGAGATCGTGGGTCACGCGGTGACGCTTGCGAGCAAGCGTCTTGCCGAACTCAATCGATTGTTCGGACGCGCTGTGAAGCGCACGTCATCTTTGGAAGCCCTGAACCGGCTGTCACGCGTTTATTGGTTTACGATTGAATTTGGCGTGCTTCGCGAGGCCGGAGTGGTGAAAGCATACGGCACGGGACTGCTCTCATCGGCCGGCGAACTGCAGGCAATGCATAACGCTGAATTGCGCCCGCTGGATTTAGAGGCGGCGTCGCGACATCAGTATGACGCAACCCACTTCCAGCCGATTTTGTTTTGCGCCGATTCGTTTGACTCCATGTACGACTCGCTTCGCGAGTTCCTGGTAGCTTGGTAACTCGAGGTAAGGATTTTCGACGCGTCGAAGACACGTAATCAACGCTTCTTTACCTCTTTTGGAGGTCGGAAATTCCAATGAGCTCGACAACCTCTCAACTTCGGCCCGCGACTTTCGCGGAGTTTGAGCAGGAAACCACGCGAGGCAACGTCGTTGCCGTTACTCAAACAGTCGCCGGTGAGATCGTCAATCCGGTGGATACGTTTGTGAAGGTCGCCGCCGGCGCGCGTTACGCTTTCCTTTTCGAATCGGTAGAGGGAAGAGAGAGCGTCGGGAATTATTCGTTTCTCGGCGCGGACCCCTACATGATTGTCCGCGGCCGTGGTCTGGAAACAACCGTTGAGAAAGACGGCATAATCGAAACCCGACACGAAGACGTGATCCAGTTTCTGCGACGCCACTTTTCAGAAAACAGGCTTGCAAATAGAGTGGGCACCGGCCCACTTGCCGGCGGGGCTGTTGGCTACATGGGCTATGGGGCCGCAAACTGGTTCGAACCCGCGTTGAACAAGGCCGCGCCGTATTCCGAGCAATCTTCTCCCGGCGACTTGCCGGCTGCCGATGCGCTTTTGATGTTTTATCGCACGCTAGTGTTATTCGATCATGTACAACAACAGACGACGATCGCATCGGTCGTTTTCACGGAAGAGTCTGGCGGGAGCAGGACGCGTCTACGAGAACTCTACGACGCAGCACTGCGCGAGTTGGAGCGAATTGAAAGGCAGCTGAAACATTCGCAGTCTTCACCGGTTCCGGAACAAAGCTTGACTGAGCAGGACTACCGGGATCACGCAAGCCAAACGCCCGATGCCGGGGAAACAACTGTGAGGTCGAATTGGAGTAGGGGCGAATTCGAAAACGCGGTGCGCTTGGTTAAGGAACATATCCTGGCCGGCGATTGCTATCAGGTAGTTCTGTCGCAACGCTTCATGAGAAAGGCAACAGTCGGAGCGGTGCCTATCTACCGGGCCTTGCGCAAGAGTAATCCTGCTCCCTACACCTATCTGCTGCAGTATGGCAGCGAATCAATCATCGGCGCTTCACCGGAAATGTTGGTGCGCTGCCGTGGGCCGGAGTTGGATTACCGGCCCATCGCGGGCACGCGCTGGCGCGGGACCACCGAGGTTGAAGACAACCGACTTGCGGAAGAAATGCGTGGCGATGAAAAGGAAGTTGCCGAACACATGATGCTGGTTGATTTGGGACGCAACGATCTGGGACGAGTGGCGGAGTTTGGTTCAGTTACCGTCGCAGAGCTGATGTCCGTTGAGCGCTACTCAAAAGTGCAACATCTGGTGTCGAGTTTGCACGCGCGTTTGCGCGTAGGGTGTGATCGTTTCGACGCGCTTGCTGCCTGCTTTCCTGCCGGTACCGTAACGGGCGCACCGAAAGTCCGCGCCATGGAAATTATTCGAGAGCTTGAGCCGGACAAACGCGGCGTCTATGCCGGGGCAATCCTGTACATTGACTACGCAGATAATCTGGATTCGTGTATCGCAATACGCACGATCGTCTTGAAGGAAGGCGAGGCTTCAGTGCAAGCCGGAGCGGGCATCGTCGCTGACTCGGTGCAGGAACGCGAATACGAGGAGACAGTTCACAAGGCGCGGGCGTTGTTACAAGCAATCGAGATGGCGGAGCGGGGAGAATAATTAGCCGCGGATTTACGCGGATAGACGCGGATCAGATCAAGCAATAAAAATAACAAGTCAATGCGATTAGCAAATCGGTAGCATTACAAAATGAGACCTCTTCACAATCTAAAGGTGTTTTCTGATCCGCGTCGATTCGCGTAAATCCGCGGCTGATTATTCATCCAAAAACAAAATGATACTTGTTATCGATAACTACGACTCTTTTACATACAACCTGGTGCAATATCTCGGCGAGTTTGGCGAGGAGGTCGTCGTTCGGCGAAATGATAAGGTAACCATCGCAGAAGTTGAGTCACAGCTTCCGAGCCGTATTTTGATCTCGCCGGGACCTGGCTGTCCGGCCGATGCCGGAATCAGTTTGGAGTTAATCGAACACTTTTCCGGACGCCTGCCAATCCTGGGAGTTTGTCTGGGACATCAGGCTATCGGACAACTTTTTGGCGGTCGGGTCATACGCGCGGCAAAAGTTGTCCACGGCAAGTCGGCTCTGATCCGTCACGACGGCAAGACTATCTTCGCAGGTCTCCATTCTCCTTTCCCGGCCGGTCGCTATCATTCCTTAATTGTCGAACGCGAGACCTTGCCTGACTGCCTGGAAGTTTCCGCAGAGACAGAAGACGGCGTCATTATGGGATTGCGTCATCGCCAGCAGAGAATTGAAGGCGTGCAATTTCATCCGGAATCCATTCTGACGCCGGCAGGCAAGAAGCTGCTCGCCAATTTTCTCGAGCTATGACGCCAAATCAACGCCCAGGTCAGAGATTTAGCCGCGGATTGACGCGGATACACGCGGATCGAAAAGGTTTAGCAGTGAGGATGCCTCACTTGGTAGTCGTGGTTTTTACTAATTCTTAGTCTTGTTTGATCCGCGGGTATCCGCGTAAATCCGCGGCTAGATCTCTGGTTTGGACGTTGGACTTTGGACTCGCCTGTCGTGTTACCGTTACCGCATCATGACGCTGCCAATCAAACCACCCTATATGCCGATGGAAGCTCTCTTAGTGAGCGAAATTCCTGCCGGGGACAATTGGGAGTATGAGCCTAAGTGGGATGGCTTTCGCTGTCTGGCGTTTCGAGACGGCAAGAGCATTGAGCTCCAGTCCAAGTCCGGTCAACCGCTGGCCCGTTATTTTCCAGAAGTCGTGGAAGCGCTCTCAAAGTTGAAACCATCGAAGTTTGTTCTTGACGGCGAATTGGTGATACCTGTTCGGGGCGGGCTCTCGTTTGACGATCTGCTTCAGCGAATTCATCCCGCCGCCAGCCGCATTGCCAAACTTGCGCAGTCGACACCCGCACATTTTATTGTTTTCGATTTGCTCGTTGATGATGCGGGCAAGCCAATCCACGACTTGCCGCTGAGCAAGCGTCGCGTAAAGCTCGAGAGTTTCGCAAAAAAATTCATCGCAAAAAATCAGACGATTGAGTTGTCTCCAAAAACCCGTAACATCAACGTGGCGCGTAAATGGCTTTCAACGACCGGGATGAAACTGGACGGTGTCATTGCGAAGCGATTGGATTTGCCTTATCGATCCGGCGAGCGCGACGGAATGCAGAAGGTGAAGCGAATGCGGACCGCAGACTGTGTCGTCGGCGGTTTCAGGTACGCGTCAAAAGGGAATGTAATCGGATCATTATTGCTTGGGCTGTATGACGACGCTGGATTGCTCCATCACATTGGTTACACGTCAAGTTTCAACGAGAGTGACAAAAAAGAGCTGACGAAAAAACTAGAGCCACTAATCGCCCCGCCGGGTTTTACCGGCAACAAACCGGGCGGACCGAGTCGTTGGAGCACTAAGCGGTCAGCCGAGTGGGAGCCCTTGCAGACAAAGTTGGTCGTCGAAGTTCAGTATGATCACTTCACTGGCGGCCGCTTTCGCCATGGGACTAAATTCCTGCGCTGGCGGCCAGACAAGAAGCCGAAGGCCTGCACCATCGATCAGGTCAAATAGGAATAGTCTCAGGCTAAAGTCCAACGTCCAAACTCAAGCAGTTCAGAGTTCAACCTTTAGGTTGCTTTTTGCGAAGGGAACGCAATCTAAAGATTGAACTCTGAACTGCTTGAATCCGTCCCACATTGGACATTGGGCATTAGACATTAGACATTCGACCGTTGAATTTTGGCCTTGCTAATGAATAGTTTTCAGAGCCAGCCTTCACTCTGGTATGCAGGTTGAGTAACTCTAACCAGCAAAGCCCGAAACTATATGGGCGCAGCCGCGAAAAGCTACGCATTCATTCCCGGTCGAGCTTAACCTTCTCCGGTTTGTCCCAAAATTTGGGCCGAGTATGGCGATGATTCGTATCGGAGATAAACACGCATGTCCCGATTCGATGCGAGATACGGGCGGTTTTGAAGTGCGATTGCCCCTCAAGAAATTGCAAGAGGTCAGCGATGACTCAGCCGATTCGACCTACGGAGCGGAGAAAACCCTGGTCGGCTCATGCCAAATTATTTGGCACGGGTGACCTTAACCGCCCCATGCGTTGCTCCGTGATTGTGGCTCATCCGGCGGACGAGGTTGTTGGCGCGGGTTGTCTCATTTCCAAGCTGGTAGACGTGTCGGTGCTTCACATTACCGACGGCGCCCCTCCCGATATGCAAGACGCTGCCGCAGCAGGGTTCGCCAATCGTTCTGACTATGCTCAAGCCCGCAAAGCGGAATGTCTCGCTGCACTCTTGATCGCAAACGTACCTGAAGAACGCGTGGTAGATCTTGCCGTCACTGATCA
>DATLBQ010000534.1:0-10169 GCA_035526805.1 Pyrinomonadaceae bacterium | reverse complement strand
CACTCAAGTTCTGGCCGACAAAACTATTGAGGCCCCGGACTTCGATGCGGGCGAGCGACAGTTGATCTACATCAAGCGGTCAATTGCAGAACCGACCGAGATTTACAGCGCAGACATTGTTAATGGGAAAGCTTCACAGCCGCGGAAGCTCTCACACTTCAACGAACCTTTGATGAACGAAGTCGACATCCGTCCGGCGGAGACCATGTGGGTGGCTGGCGCCGGGGGCAAACGCGTGCAGGTCTTTATCGTCAAGCCGCACAACTTCGATCCGACGCGGAAATATCCGCTGATTCTAAATGTTCATGGTGGCCCTCAATCTAATTGGGCTGACGCTTTCCGCGGCGATTGGCAGGTATATCCAGGCGTTGGTTATATCGTGGCATTTCCCAATCCGCATGGATCGACCGGTTTTGGCCAGGAATACACGGCACAGATTTCTGGCGATTGGGGTGGACACGTCTACGAAGATCTGATGAAAGTTACTGACGCGTTGGAGAAACTTCCATACGTCGACTCCGCGCGCATGGGCGCCATGGGTTGGTCGTATGGCGGATACATGATGATGTGGTTTGAAGGGCATACCGATCGCTTCAAGGCCATCGCCTCCATGATGGGCCTCTATGATCTGCGTTCCTTTCATGGCGCCACTGAAGAACTTTGGTTTCCGGAATGGGATCTGAAGGGCAAGCCGTGGGACTCGTCGCAATACGAGAAGTGGTCGCCCTCAAATTACGTGAAGAATTTCAAGACACCGACCTTGGTCATATCAGGTGAACGCGATTACCGGGTGTCGTACACACAATCTCTTCAGTTCTTTACCGACCTGCAAGAGATGAAAGTTCCGTCGCGTTTGATCGTCTACGCAGATGCAGGACACTGGCCGAGTTGGTACGAGATGGCGCTCTATTACACGGCGCACCTCGAGTGGTTCAATAAGTATCTGGGCGGGGAACCTCCGCCCTGGACGACCGAACAGTTTCTTCGTAATGCTGTTTTCGAGCGCACAACCGGCAAGCGGATCGTTGACCTACCGGCGGATCGACCGAAGAACCAGCAGGGCAAGCCAGACGTGAAGCCAAACAGTCCGTAGTGAATAGTAGCGGACGAGCGCGGCAGGCCCGCCTTCCCCACTCTGAGCTTAAGTCGAGTTTCGGGTGCTTCCGGTTAAAGGCATTCAACAAATGCCTGGCCAACTGATTTAGTAATCTCAGATCAGAAAGGCGGGCTTGCCCCCGCTTAGTAAGTGGAAATCAGCTTAGGAGCAACCCATGACCGATATCACCACAGCCGCAACACCAACCGGTCCGGAACTAAGCGGTCGTTCGATTGTCATTGGACTCTTCGTCGCGATCATAATCGGCAGTGCGTATCCCTATTGCGTCCTGAAGCTCGGCTTTGGACCAAACCTTTCAGTCGTATCAGCCTTCCTTGGATTCATGACGCTGGTGCCGCTGGTGGCCCTTCTCCGTCTCACGGACACTAATGCGCGCGAAAACAACATAGTGCAAACGATGGGCACGAGCGCCGGGCAAACGGCGTTCATGTGCGTATTGCTGGCCGCCTTCGACATGCTCAACGCTAAAGGTGTGCTCAATCCGCCCATCCACCTCGGCACCGCGCAAATCTTCTTCTGGCTTTGCAGCGCCAGTCTGCTGGGGATCCTGCTGGCTGTTCCCATGCGGCGCCACTACATCGATGAAGAGAATTTAACTTACGCAGACGGTCTGGCGGCAGGCGAGACCATAATCGTGTTACACGAGGGACGGGCAAAAGGCGCCTCCGCTGGACCAGTCAAAGCGCTCGCAATTGGCAGCCTGGCATCCGGCGGACTGATGATTCTTACGAGCTTTCTCAAACTCTTTCCCGACACCTGGCTGCTGCCCGGCATGGCGCCAATGAACATTGGTTTTAACTGGAGCCTTTTGTCGTTTGGCTCAGGTTTACTGGTCGGATTTCGTATCTGCATGGCGATGGCAATTGGCACCGCTATCAGTTGGTTCATCCTGCCTTCATTTCTTGTGTCACAGGGAATGGTTGCCGAGCAGACTTATCCGCTCACCTTGCGTTGGGTGATGTGGCCGGCGACGGGATTAATGGTCGCTGGTGGTCTGACGTCGCTGGCGCTGAAGTGGAACCTGATTGTTAAGACTTTTCGCGGACTTAAAGGCAGCAGCGTCGGCGATCTGGATCGACGCGAATTTCCAATGCAATGGGTCGTCATCGGATCGTTGGCGATGACAGTAGTTATTTGCCTCGTTCAATACTTCAGCATGGGCATCCCCTTGTGGCTTTCGTTCGTCGCGATCCTGCTGTCGTTGCCGCTGATGTTGGTGGGACTGCGCGTATTGGGTGAGACAAACTGGGGACCAATAAGCGCGATGTCAAATATGATGCAGGCGATCTTTGCTTTCATCTCACCGGGCAACGTTCCAGTTAACATGTCATCCAGCGGACTGACCGGGACTATCGCCGTAACTTCGGAAGCGTTGATGCAGGACTTTAAGGCCGGACAATTGATTCGCTCCAACCCGCGCAATCTCACAATTGCTCAATTATTAGCCGCGCCGATAGGCTCATTGGCAACAGCTTTGGTCTACCCGGTGTTGCGCGATAAGTTTGGTCTAGGCCCCGGCGGCTTGTCTTCGCCTATCAGCGTGAAGTGGGCCGGTTTCGCTGAGCTACTTACTCAGGGATTGAATGCGCTGCCGCCGGGATGTCTGGTCGGCATGGCGATAGGTATCGCAGTCGGCATTGTCCTGACCTTGCTTGCGGAAAAATATGAAAGGCACACGCCGTCGCCGGCAGCTATCGGCATTGGCATGCTGATTCCGGCTTCTGTTTTAATGACTTTTATTCTTGGCGGCATGGCACAACTTATCTGGGCAAGAACGTCACCAGACTCAGAAGATCACTTTCGGATTCCGTTGGCCTCTGGACTAATAGCGGGAGAAGCGCTGCTCGCGGTGGTTTTGGCACTGCTGGCCGCAGCAGGCTTCAACTTCTGACACATGAACTGACCAATCTTGAAGCCAAGATTTTTCAAAACTCCAGCAGACTTGCGCCAGTGGCTTAAGATGCATCACGCATCGGTGGCTGAACTGTGGGTTGGGTTTCATAAGAAGGATTCCGGCAAGCAAAGCATTACCTGGCCCGAGTCAGTCGATGAAGCACTCTGCTTTGGCTGGATTGACGGCATCAGAAAAAGTATTGATGAAACCAGCTACATGATCCGGTTCACACCGCGTAGGACACGCAGCATCTGGAGCACGGTGAACATCAGGCGTGCTAATGAACTCCTCAAGCAGAAGCTCATGCAGCCGGCTGGTCTCAAGGCATTTGCAGCGCGCCAGGAATACCGTTCCGGTATCTATTCCTACGAACAACGGACAGCGGATTTGCCCGACCATTATGGAAAGCTACTAAAGAAGAACTATGCCGCCTGGAAGTTTTTCCATGCCCAATCACCGTATTATAAGAAAGCCATCAATTGGTGGGTGTTATGCGCAAAGAAAGAAGAAACTCGACTCAAACGGCTGAACAAGTTGATTGAAGATTCGGCACATGGCCGTCGGATCCCGTTCATGCCGACAAAGAAATCAAAGGCAAAAGCTTCGTGAGTCAGACTAGCGGTTCAGAGTTCAAACTTTCGTTTGCGTGTTATGGACACCAGGCCCGCAGCCTAAAGGCTGAACTCTAAACTGCTTGGCGCTGGTCAGTGGCTGCCAACCTTCCGACCCCCTTTGCGTGCCGGTTCTTTGTTTTCGGGTTTGCCGTATCCGCCGCCGCCCGGTTTTTCGCCGCCGTGATGCATGGCGTTAACCGTGGCCCACGCACGCCTCTCAGCCTCTTCCTCTGCGACGCCGCGCTTCTCGTAACTCTCTTCGATGTGCTCTGCCTTACGTTTCTGCTTATCCGTATATTTGTCCTTGTCGCCTCTTGGCATATCAATTTCCTCGGCTCTTGCAAATGGCTGTTTGTATGGTTAGAAAACGAACTACCCCATATCTTTCGTACTTGACCGCTACAGGCCCGCTAAGATCAGCGCGCCTCTGCGGCGAACGCAAATAGAAAAGCGATTCGCATGCCGCCGGCGTTACCGATGTTCGTTTATACTGACAATACAATTCGATGGTGAGAGGAATGAGATGAACGAAAATGTGAAGAAGTCGCTAATCGACTTCACCGACGAGGAACTGCTCCAGGCTTATCGCAGCAGCATGAAGAATACTCAATGGAGTCCCGCCAATTACCGCAAAGAAATGTTTTGGCGAAGCCAGGAAAGAAATGCCACGGCTTACAATCGCTGGACGTCAATCATCGCGCTTGCAACCCTTATCAATACGATTGCAATCATCCTACAATTACTAAAATCCCTGGGCTGGCTGTAATCTTCTGCTATTTCGAAATCTCTGTGCCTCCTCTGTGTTCTGTGTGTCTCTGTGATTGAGTGTTTGCGCAAGTAAATTCACCACCGCCTGTCGACTTCATCAACGGATTTCTCGCCGCCGGCCGAGTGAACGGCAGACCGGTTGATATCCTTAGTTTGGGGGTCAATAGTTTTCTGCTGACGGATGACTACGCGGGTGTTGTTTACTATGTGTATGAGAAGTAGCAGACCATTCAGCCTTGCACCCTCATAATGTTCAGCCGCACAAAAGAGCGGGGACAACGACACTTGATTGGGAACAAAAGGCCCAGCATGGCGTGTAGCACTGACATAAACGCTAGCTTTCCAACATCGATGAAATCCAAAACACAATTAACAGTAATCACGCTGCTACTATTTCTCGCGCCGCTCGTACCCGCCCAATCCAGCCCAAGTCTGACAGACATCGATCGAGTGCGTTTGGCGGAGGCGTTTCGGATTGGTGACCTGCTGGGCAACCGGATCTGGGCAGATTGGAACAAGGCGCCGTTCGCGGTGTTGCTGGTCACGCCGGAACACGAGTTTCTGATCCGCCATCCCAAACCCTCGTCTGATTTCATACTGGCAAACCACGACCCGTTATTAAAGAGCAAGGTCTACTATCGAAAACGCACTCAACGGCAAAATCTCTTAGCTACGTTTCCGATCGTTGGTGGAGTTGCCACCATTGTCATTGGCCAGGCGGAAAACACTTCTAAGAAAACGTCTACGCCGTGGGTTGTCACCATGCTGCACGAGCATTTTCATCAACTGCAGTACTCACAACCGGGTTACTACGACGCTGTGAACGCGCTCGGGCTGACTCGCGGCGACCAGACGGGTATGTGGATGCTGAACTATCCCTTCCCGTACGACTGGATGGAAATGAAGGAACACTTTTCCCACTTGAGCAAGTTGCTTGGTGAGGCAGTGCAAGTGAAAAGCGATGCTGATTTTCGAGCCAAAGTTTCGGCATATCTGAAGCAGCGACGGGAACTGGAGCACACGCTCAGCCCCGACGATTACAGATATTTTTCGTTCCAAATGTGGCAGGAGGGTATCGCCAGATATACGGAATATCGCATAGCGGAATTGGCTGCGGCGAACTATGCGCCAACGAGCAGGTTTCGCCTACTCAAAGACTATCAGCCATTTCTTGAGATCGCTGATGAGACAAAACGCGGAGTGCTGGCTGAACTCTCGAATGCCAGGCTGGAAGATTCGAAACGAGTAATCTTCTACGCTCTCGGCGCCGGCGAGGGTCTTTTATTGGATCGAATCAATCCGCGTTGGCGAAAGCGCTATTTTGTCGACAAGTTTTATCTTGATAAATATTTCGATCAACCCAGGATCCGGTAGTCTCCTCCATTCGGTTCTGTGTGTAACCTTTGTGTTCCCGGTACGCCACAAAGTCACAGAGGAGGCACAGTGATTAAAGCGCTACTAAGCTATTCCTACAACTCAAAAGGAACTTTTCAATCGCTTAGTAAACAACTCATTCAGCTCCGCGAATGATGCTGCGGTGGCCAGTGTTTCGAATGTGCCCGTCTCCGCAATGTCTCGCGCAGCGCGCATGAACGCGCCCCACGCAACATGTGCCAACGCCGACCCAACTGAAATTCGACGCACGCCAAGATCGGTGAGTTGTGAACGCGAAAGTTCACGATTGCCGGTCGAGACTAATACATTGACAGGTTTGGGCGAGACAGCTTTAACAATTGCGGAGATATCATCGGGCTGACGAACACCGGGCGCGTAAAGACAATCGGCGCCTGCTTCAGCGAACGCTACGAGTCGCTTCAGCACGATGTTTAGTGGGTCCGCTTGGCCGACGAGCCACGCTTCGCAACGCGCAGTTAGCACTACAGGAACTCCCGAAGCATCAATTGCGGCGCGAGCAGCCTTGATACGATCCACTGCCAGCTTAAAATCATAAAGCGGCTCAGCCTGGTTTCCCGATGCATCTTCAATTGAAAGCCCCGCCACGCCCGTGGCGATACAAAGTTTCACACTCTCAGCAACGCCTTCTGGTTCGTCTGCATAGCCGTTTTGAAAATCAGCGTTCACCGGCAATGAAGTTGCCGCGACTATTTCGCGAAAGTGCTCGAACGCGAGTTCGCGCGGAACAGCCGAGGCTGAATCTGGCAAGCCACGAGCGAAAGCGAAGCCCGCGGATGTCGTAGCTAGCGCCTTGAAGCCGAGCTGCTCGAGATAGATTGCGCTGCCCGCGTCCCATGGATTAGGTAGAACAAAACATCCGGACGCGTGCAGCTCGCGAAACGTTTCGACAACAGACAACTGAGAATTGGTTTGATTCATCTCGCAATCGTACTATTCACTGCGCCCGCACGCCACCCTCCGCTTTGGAGTGCGCTGAGCTCTGTTTAGAGTGCGCTGACCTGTCAACGCTTGGTCCAGCTGCGACCTGTCGCAGCTGCCTTAAGTGTCCATACGACGAATCGCGGCAACAGGTCGCCGCGCGCAAAAGCGCTGACACGTCAGCGCACTCCAAAACAGAGATGCTTTTATTGACACGTCGCCGCTAATCGGCCTACTCTACGCCAGTTTCTAAAGTACTCGTCCCGCTTATTAGACTCAAAACCGTTATAAGTCCAAAATGCGATAACAGTCCTTATGACCCAGTACAACCTCAACAGCGCTGAGTTTCTTCGAGATCCCTACCCTGTTTATGATCAGTTAAGAATGCATGATCCGATTTTCTGGAGCGCGGACAACGATTACTGGATTCTGACTCGTTACGCAGATATTGTTTCGCACATTCAGGATAGTCGTTTGTCGTCGAATCGGATCGGTGCTCATGCTGACCGCATGCCTGCGGCAGCCAAGGAACACTTTCGTCCTTTTTTCGGTGCCGTCTCCTCCTGGATGCTGATGATCGACCCGCCGGATCACACGCGGCTGCGCGGACTTGTCAACAAAGCGTTCACACCTGCCGTTGTTGAAAACATGCGAGGACTGGTGCAGAAGTTGGTAGACGATCAACTTGCGAGCGTGAAGCAACGGGGTCGCATGGACGTCATGACGGACCTCGCAAATCCCCTTCCCGCAATCGTGATTGCTGAGATGCTCGGCGTGCCCGGCACAGACCAACAACAGTTCAAGGAGTGGTCGGATGACATTGCCATGGGTCTTGCCGGAATCGACAGTGCCCGGAGCAAAGAGGAAATGTTCGCTCTCTATGAGCTCGCGCAAAAGAGCTTTCTCGCTTTAGCAGCGTACTTTCGCGAGAAGGTTGCCGCGCTTCGACTCAAGCCACGGGATAATCTGTTGAGTGCGTTGATTGAGGCTGAAGAGCGAGGAGATCGGCTAACAGAGCATGAGCTCCTGGCGAATTGCGTTTTGCTGATGATTGCGGGTCACGAAACGACGACGAATCTGATCGGCAATGGCATGCTGGCACTGTTGCGCAATCCAGATCAGAAAGAGGCATTGTCGCTCAATCCTGATCTCATCGTATCAGCAGTGGAAGAATTACTTCGTTATGACAGTCCGGTGCAGAAGATGGGGCGCGTCGCAATGGAGGGCATCGACATAGCGGGCCAGCAGATCAAGCAGGGTCAACTCGTGTGCTTCTCTTTTGCTGCGGGTAATCGCGATCCGGACCAGTTTGCCGCGCCTGCGCAGCTCGACATAGCGCGTAAACCAAACCGGCATCTCGCCTTCGGACACGGCTTGCATTATTGCGTGGGCGCAGCTCTGGCCCGCCTGGAAGGACAGATCGCTATCAACGGCGTTCTTAAGGGCCTCCCCGAAATCAGCCTGGAGACAGAAGACTTGGAGTGGAATCGCAACCTGTCGTTGCGCGGTCTGAAGTCTTTGCCGGTAGTGTTTTAACGTAAAGAAATTGTTAGTTTGCATTGTTGTGTAGACTTGAATCTGG
Organism: Pyrinomonadaceae bacterium; assembly: GCA_035526805.1. Taxonomy (GTDB): domain Bacteria; phylum Acidobacteriota; class Blastocatellia; order Pyrinomonadales; family Pyrinomonadaceae; genus PSRF01. Next base: position 1,860 of record DATLBQ010000534.1, on the reverse strand, counting down.
CGGGAGAGTCGGAAACTAACCCTTTGCGTTACACCGAAACGAATTGACTGAACCAACGGCCATATCCTTCTTCGAATTGACTGCGGGGCGACGCGGTCACTTCCAGCTTGAGTCAGGGCATCACAGCGAATTGTGGTTTGACCTCGATGCGCTCTTCGCCACGCCACGACGAATCGAACCGTTCGTGCAGCCGTTAGCGAAATCGCTTCGTCGCTACAACGTGGCGGCGGTTTGCGGGCCATTGCTGGGAGGCGCGTTCCTGGCCCAACTGGTTGCTCACGCTCTCGATGTCCAGTTTTGTTTTACGGAGCGTTCGATGCCGCGCGACACGAGTGGCTTATTCCAAGCGCGTTACATTCTTCCGCCCGCCTTCCACACAGCCGTGCGAGACCGACAGATCGCGATTGTAGATGATGTGATGAGTGCGGGCTCGGCTTTACGCGGTACCTTTGCTGAACTTAAAAAACACGGCGGCATAACGGTGGTGGCTGGCGCGCTGATGGTACTCGGCGACACCGGCGCGGCGTTCTTTACTAAGCGCAAGATAGCAGTCGAAGCTGTGGTGCGCGAAAGTTATTCACTCTGGCTACCCTCGGAATGCCCATTGTGTGCCGGCGGCACACCGATCGAAAATGTAGCAGTTCCAAACAACTAGGATTCGACGCGTAGCGTCGGTATGAGTCGTCGAAGGCGCTGGATGTAATCTTCACACCGTTTGAAAAGGGGTCCAACTTCAATGGCAATAGAAACTGACAACTCGCGCGAACTACTACGTCACACGCTGGCAACAGTTGCTTATCGCGGTGGTAAGGCCTTGCGAAACGCGCCGGTTGAATTCGCGACCTTTCGCGCTGGAGAGAGTACTCGCACGCCGCTTGAAATCCTTACGCACCTCGGCGATCTGTTTGGCTGGGCGGCGTCAATTGCTAAAGGAAAAGAAGAATGGAAAGGAGCCGAGCCGCAAGATTGGAATCAGGAAGTAGAACGTTTCTTCGCGGGGCTGAAAGAGCTCGATCGGTTGCTTTCGTCTTCAGAGCCGCTGGCCTGTTCCGCCCAGCAACTGTTTCAGGGTCCAATCGCGGATGCGCTTACGCATGTGGGCCAGATTGCGATGCTGCGTCGCATGGCCGGCACTCCCATCCGCGCGGAAAACTACTTCATTGCCGAAATGACTGTCGGCAAAGTGGGAGCTGAACAATCGGCTCCACGTTTCGAGTTTGACTAGCTAGCGCAGACGATACACAAAAGAACGCTTATCCTCGCCACCACTCGCTATCCATTTACCGTTAGCACTGAACGCTACGCTAAACACATCGTTCGCATCTTCGGCAAGGCAATGATTCTCTTGTTGTTCCTGGCGTTTATACTTGATAATTTCCCCAATAGACTTATAGCGCGAAGATTGAAAACGAATGGAAAGACGGTTTATTAACACGTTGCGAGGATGTTAATGTCAGCTGCAATTAGACACTTGACGATGCTCGAGCTGGAAGGGGGACTCGATGAGATCCGGCAAGCGCCAAAAGACGATGGCGTGCTGCAGTTGATCGTACGACGTCCAAACGTCGATGAGCGCGAAATCCTGGAGGAAGCGAAACTTGACCCAGCCGAAGGGTTGGTCGGAGACAGTTGGAAGCGGCGCCGCAGTTCTCGAACGCCCGATCGATCTCCGCATCCGGAGATGCAGCTCAACATCATGAATGCTCGCGTGGCCGCGCTGGTGGCGCAGGACAAAGACCGCTGGCAACTGGCTGGAGACCAACTTTACCTGGACATGGATTTGAGTGCGGAAAACTTGCCGGCCGGAACCCGATTGGCGATTGGATCGGCGCTAATCGAAGTTTCGCCTCTGCCTCACAC
>DATLBQ010000533.1:0-3943 GCA_035526805.1 Pyrinomonadaceae bacterium | reverse complement strand
GAATTCCTATTCGTCAGACCGGGATAAACTTCTCGCAGGAAGACCAGCAGCTCCAGAATCTGCTCCGGCGTCAGAAAAAACTTTTCGGCGCGCAAAATATCCCGGCTATGGAGTGGGTATTCGACCCCCGTGAATGGGTTTTCGATAGGGCCGTATTTAGCTGAGATTGTTTGCAGCCCATCAATAAACGGGGAAGCGAGTGTGCTGATGAACAGGCGTTCGAGCTGCGTGGCATAAGCTCTCACCGTCGTAGACCGCAGACAAACTTTGTTGTCGTCATCGAGGGCGCTAAGCGTCAGTAGGAATTCCTTGATACGCTTGCGTCCTTCGAAAGGCTTCATGGCTTCCCAAATGTAGAGTTGATGTTCTCCGCTCGCGTCGCACACCCGGATCCTCTCAAACCAGCGCTGGATGAACCTACAGGTTTCGACTATTGTTCTCTGGCTTAATCCACGAGTGATGTAGGTGTCAAAGTAGTTCTGTAGGATTTGGTTATGATCTTTCAGCATCTCTTGCTGTGATCGTGGGGGAGTGTCGACTGTGACAGAATCTAAATGAGACATTGAGATATCTTCCTTTCGGTCAATTGCATCAATCAAAAAGTTGGGCTCTGTCCTCTAATGGAGGAGCTCAACCATCTATTTTTCAACTTTGGCCCCTATGCAAAAAGGCAAGATTGTTGTTCACTGGGACAGCAGGTGATGGGAGTATCGAACGAGCGTCAATGCGGCTCAGTCTGCACGTGCAGTGACCACGGTCGGACCCTCGATTCAGAGCAGCGACGGATGTAACGAAAGAGGATCTTTCGCGCGAAAGAACCTTTCCCCACAAACTCACAAATAGCCGAAATGTACCGTTCTACGTGAATTGTGCTGGCCCGGCCATCCTTTCCAACACCAATTGTTCCAATATAAGTTTCGCATTGCACACCACTCCCTTAACAAAGAGTGTGCCACCAAATTTCATTGATCAATCGTAGCGAGTCGATGCAGATCGTAAACTGAGAAATGATTCTGATTTACTCTGATTAAGAAATTTTGTCTGGCGAGTAACGAGCATTTTCCAAGAGGGTGCTAAGCGCGGAAAACCGAAAGGATACTTTCCAGTGTAAAGGAACGTTACCGGTTCTGAGGTCGCAGACTAAGGTTAGTCCCGATGAATTGCCCCGACAGCTTCATCGGAATCTTGTACGGCAATTGAAGGAAACGAGAACGGCGGCAGGCATCACAGCGAACCTTCAAAACTCACGTTGTTAGCGGTCGGGTCCTTCACTAGAATGAGTAAAGGAGGAGAGATGGCCTAAATGGAAACAAGCTACGTTATGGAGATTGATGGCGCTTATCGGATCACTGGCAGTCGTGTCTCGCTTGATTCAGTTGTCTATGATTTTCTGAGCGGCCTATCTCCGGAGAGTATCGCCGATAACTATGACACCCTGGCGCTTGAGCAGGTTTACGGCGCGATTACCCACTATCTCGCTCACCGCACCGAAATCGACGCCCACCTGCGGCGAAACCATGCCAAGTTTGACGACCTGCGAATCCAAGCGCGCGCAGCTCACCCACTCTTGTATCAAAAGCTTGAAGAGGTACCAGAGATTCGGTCTTGAAGGTTCGGTTTCCAGCAGACGCCGATCTGCGCTTGCCGATGTCTTGAGTGTCCGCAAGCGATGAAGAACCTGTTCGCAAACGCCGACACCTCTTTTGTCTCCGGTCGGCATCTCTTGTCCGTTCCCAGCTACCACCACTAACTACTGTTGATGCTTTTTCACCCTGCCGCCCTTTTCTTGGCTCCGGGAACCCAATACCAGTGAGAGGAGACCCCTATTTGCTATCGAGTTTCGCGAAGTAGTCTTCGCGCACGGAGTTTGCATTAAGGCGCCTCACGCCTGGCGCGAATCGATTCCGTCTGGCCGCCTTGAACCCACCACCACTGGGAGCGGAACTGCTTATCGTCAAGCCCAGGACAATCGAAGTTGCCGCGATAGTTGACGCTGAGCCACGGACGAATCTTCGTGAGATAAGGAGAGGGTTTTATGACTGAGGAACTGGTGACACAGGTGTCTCGCATATACGAGCGAGCCCAAAATGAAACGTTGGCATTAATTCAGTCCCGACCAGCTGAGAAGATCGTCGTACCAGTGCGTGAGTGGATGAGTGCGACCCAGCTCGCCGAATACTGGCAACTCTGCAACGACAAGAGTGAACCGACTACCGCCGGAATACTGAAGTGGACAAAGCGGCCTCCAGATCAATTCCCGCTTCCGCACGCTTACATGGGGGACCTCTTGCGATTCAACCGAGACGAGGTTGATTTATGGGCAAGGGAGGAAGCCGAAAGGCGACGAATTCAAAATCAGAAGCGGCGTCTAAAAATCGCGTGACACAGCGGAACTCGGCAACTAGAATCGAGCCACTTTGACGACTGCTAGCGCTTAAGAAGAAAGAAGGAGAAAACTAATGGTCTATAAGCGCTGGAAAGGAAAGAAGATCAAACCGGGCGATCCAAACTTCGACAAAGCTCGATGGTGGATCGAGTATCGACTGCAAGGCCGACGTGTTCATAAGGCCGTCCCGGAGGCACGCACCAAAGCTCAGGCCGAACGTGCGGAGATTAGTGAAAGGGAAGCAAACTACAACCGTCGGTACAACAAGGGCTCGGACATAGGACTCACTAGTTACTATGACGAATTCTATTTGCCGTGGCTCAAAGAGAAAAAACGTTCCCGGGTTCTTGATGCGGAGAGCCGAATTAAGAAGTTAAAGGCCTTTTTTGGCAATCGGCCCCTCCAGGAAATCACCAGGCGCGATGTTGAGCGTTTTCAATCGTCACTTCGAGACAAGAAAACGAAACGACACACCCCGCGCAAGGGCGCGACGGTTAATCGCTATATCTATCTTTTGTCGGCAATCTTTTCGAGGGCGACCCTTGAGGAGGTGGTTGACTTTAACCCATGCAGCAGGTTCGAACAGGAACCAGAGGCGAAGAGAGAACGCTATCTGATGCCTGCCGAACGATCGAAGCTGATGGACGTGCTTGTGGACGATCTGGAACACCTACGATCTCCCGTCGAGGTGTCGCTTGGAACCGGAGTCAGAAAGATCACTGAGTTGCTGCAATTGCGGATAGAGAACGTGAACTTCAGCGGCTTGTCGATCTTTCGTCGGGCAAACGGGCGCGACGTGGAGGTACGGCCAAATTGGTTTCTTCTAGTAGATACCAAGGGCAAAGGTCCTCGTCACCGTTTGATTCCGATGAATGCTCCGGTAAGGACAGCACTAAGTAAGGTCATCCAGGGTAGGACAACGGGACGTGTATTTGACGGCGACCAAACGGGACTTAGCGAGCGCATTCTCAGAAGCGGTTTTGAGAAAGCGTGTGAACGAGCGGGGATTCCATTTGGTCTCACCGTTGAGAGTGGTCTGATCTGGCACGACTTGCGGCGTACTTTTGCAACTGAGCTGCGAGGGAGACAAGTACACGAGTACGACATCTCCGACCTGTTGGGCCAAACGATCCAAAGCGTCACGGGCACATATGCGAGAAGCACTCCGGAAGCCTTGGAAGATGCCGTGAACAGACTCACAGAACCGAGGGGTGCTGTGCTCAAGTTCAAAAGGAAGGCTAGTTAAAAAAGTGTCACCATCTTAGCCCCATCGGTATTCGGGCGCTGAGATGATGTTAAGGGCTAAGACGATGGAAGTCGTTGTAACAGTAAGCTTAGTATTGGTGCCGAGGGTGGGAGTCGAACCCACACGACCTTACGGTCAACGGATTTTAAGTCCGTAGCGTCTGCCATTCCGCCACCCCGGCACGTAGCGGCAAAAATAGCATGGCAGTCGAATGTCAACAAATCCTCTCGCTGCCAGGTAGTAAATTCGTTTCGCGTTAGGAAAGGAGCTCACAGAACCGCGCGGTAGCGCCGGACGTGGAATCCACTTTA
>DATLBQ010000532.1:0-4966 GCA_035526805.1 Pyrinomonadaceae bacterium | reverse complement strand
AGAACACCGAAAATGTGGGGTTAATATCCAATACAGCCCTTGTGGGGCCCGAACCATTGGGGCGGATACGGAAGTGAGCACCATGCCGGCAGGAAGAAACGACGCGGTTGATGAGGAGTTCATCCCGACGCGGAAGACATTGTTGAATCGCTTGCAAAGCGCGAGTGATGACGACAGTTGGCGGACTTTTTTCGACACCTATTGGAAGCTGATTTATGGCGTGGCGTTGCGCGCTGGCCTGTCACCGGCTGACGCCGAAGATGTTGTTCAGGAAACCGTGATATCGGTTGCGAAGAACATAGGCCAGTTTCGCTACGATCCGGAAAACTGTTCCTTCAAAAGCTGGCTGATGGTGGTGACGCGGTCGCGGATCGCGAATCAGTTTCGTCGCCTGAATCGAGTTCCGCCGATGCATATCGATGATGGCGATGATGCAACTTCGTTGCTGAATCGAATACCGGACAAAGCAGACGGCATCGAGGCCCTATGGGAAGATGAGTGGCAGAAAAATATCATGGATGCGGCTATCCGAAAGGCAAAACGGCTAATCGATCCGGAGCAGTTTCAAGTTTTCGATTTCTACGTTCTGAAAGGCTGGCCAGTGAAGAAGGTGGCGCAGACCTTCAGCATCAATGTCGCGCAGGTGTATTTGATCAAGCACCGCATCTCCAAAACGATTAAAAAAGAGATCAAACAGCTCGAAGCGAAGGCATGGTGAGATCGGCTGCATTTAAATTTCTTTGCTTCGAGTTGATGATCACTTTGCGGCGAATTCAACCGGCGCATGCGTTGCGATTTAACCGATATCAACTTTGCTCCCGTGAAAAAACAAAAGCGTTGCGCGAAGCATTAATACAACGCGTTTCATCCCGTCTGAAAGAAAAGCATGGCCCTCACTCCGCCGTTAAATCCATTTGAGCGACCCGCGCGGGCTTTTGTTCCCAGCGAAGCTCCGGTGATTCCCGATCACGAATTGCTGCGCCGAATTGGCCTGGGGAGTTATGGCGAAGTGTGGCTTGCGCGCAATATTACCGGGGCGCACCGCGCGGTTAAGATTATTTACCGCGATAATTTTCAGGAGGAACGCCCGTTTCATCGGGAGTTTGCGGGAATCCAGAAATTCGAGCCAATTTCCCGATCGCACGACAGTCAGGTGGACATTCTCCACGTCGGAAGTTCCGACGGATATTTTTATTATGTAATGGAGTTGGCCGACGACCAGGTCACCGGTCAATCGATCGATCCCGAGGTATACAAACCAAGAACGTTGCGTAGCGACCTCGCCAAACTTGGCTCGCTGCCGTTTGATGAATGCCTTCGCATTGGGTTGGCTCTTGCCACTGCGCTCGATCACCTGCACCGCAACGGGCTGGTCCATCGCGACATCAAGCCGTCGAACATTATTTTCGTAAACGGCATCCCAAAACTTGCGGATATTGGTTTGGTGGCCGGACTCGACGAGACTCGCTCCTTTGTCGGCACCGAAGGTTTTGTCGCTCCCGAAGGAGCCGGGACTCCGCAGGCTGATATCTATAGCTTCGGCAAGACATTCTATGAAATGTGCACTGGCTTGGATCGCGGTGACTTTCCGGAATTGCCCACAATTCTCGTGGAGCAATCGGATAGAGATCGATTGTTGGAGTTGAACGCAATTATCACACGCGCATGCAAACCCAACCCATCCGACCGATACGAAACCGCGCGGGATTTGCATGCAGAGCTCAGTTTGCTGCAAAGCGGCCGTTCCGTTCGCCGCAGCCGTTCCATTGAACACCGCGTGCGATTTCTTTCGCGCGCCGCCGTGGTTACTGTTTTTGTCGGAACGTTTCTCGGAGGGGCATTTCTATTTCAACGTCATCAAACTTCTAAAGCCAGATCGCTCGCGGCGGAGAACCAGAGGCTCGCCGAAAAGAATCGAAATCAGGTCATACGGTTGTTGACCGGCGCGGGCTCCCGATATCTTGCCAAGGACGAGCCGATCACAGCGGCGTTAATGTATGTCGAGGCCCTCAAATCAACTCTGCCCGGCAGCGAGGAAGAACGGCTTCAGAAATTTCGCCTTGAATGGATTCTGCGCGACTCCGCAAAGGTCGAACAAGTTTTTCCCCACTCGGCTTCGGTGAACAAAGCCCGATTGAGTCCCGACAACAAAATCGTGCTCACTGCCAGCGACGACAAAACTGCACAACTCTGGAACGCGGAAACCGGACAGCGAATTGGCGAACCGATTCTGCATGACGGACGAGTGACGCTCGCAGTGTTTAGTCCCAATGGTGATTATTTTGCGACAGCCGCGAGCGATGGCGTTGCGTCAATTTGGGAAACCAAAACGCGCCGCAAAATCAGCAATGAACTAAAACATGACGGCTGGATTAACGCGCTTGAATTTAGTCCAGATAGCAAACTTTTGCTTACCGCGGGGAACGATGGAATAGCTCAACTCTGGGATGTATCCAATGCGAGCTTGAAAACTCCCCCCGTTGAAACAAAAGGCCGAATCATCTGCGCGACCTTCGCCCCAGACGGGTCATCGTTCCTGACCGGAGGGGCGGATCAACATGCAAGGTTGTGGCGGACCTCTGACGGAACAAAGTTGCGGTCGATGTTCCATGAGTCAGACGTGGATCACATTGCCTTCAGCCCGGACGGTTCCAAACTTCTTACAGCCTGTTCTCATTTGCCCGGCAGCAAGGCCCAATTTTACATCTGGGACAATATTTCAGGGGAAGCTGTTTACGCATCGCACCGGCTTGCTTCTGAAGGTGGCGGATTCGTTCGGTTTTCGCCTGCCGCCGATGAAGTGATTTTTGGCGCATCGCCACTGGCTATCTATCAAGCTACCACGAACAAATTGATTACCCGCGCGCCACAAGGCCCACTTCGCGACATTGCTTTCACTCAAGACGGCTCAGTCGCTGCCACGGCCAGTGAAAGGGGGGCGTTCGCGTATGTATGGGATACACGGACTCGAACAAATGTTGTTCCACGCCTCAAACACGGCGGTTATGTGAACTCCGTTCAGTTCACGGCAGACGGCAAACGCCTTTTGACCGCCAGCGACGATGGAGCTGCGCGACTCTGGTCGTTAAATCCACCTGGAAATTTAATTGCCACGCTTCCCCATTCAAACGGCCTTTGGCGCGCGTCTTTCAGTCCGGACGGAAAACAAATTCTAACCGCCAGTCGCGAAGGCGAAACACATATTTGGACTCTGTCCCCTCTCGCAGAAAAGAAATTCGTTTCTGAATCAAACGCCGTTTTCGCCGCAGAATTCAGCCGAGATGGAAAAAAGATTATCAGCGGCACCCTCCAAACAGTCAGTCACAGTTTTTATGACCGAATGCCAGGAAACGGAATTGCTATCCGCGACACATCGGCGTTCGAGAAAAAACCAACAGTGGTTATTCCCACTGGCGCGATCACGGCTGCTGACATCAGCGGCGACGGAAAATTTCTCGTCACGGCCAGTCGCGCTGGCATTTGTGAGATCTGGAACGCGGAAACGGGACAATCGGTGGGCACCCCAATGACCAATAAAAGTTCAGTTGGCTTTGTTGCGTTCAGCCCTGACAACGAACAAATATTTACAGGGGCTTGGGGCGGCCAAGGCAGGCTTTGGAATTGGAAAACATCTACTCCGCTTGGCGATCCCATTGGACATTCGTTCACCCTTCAGCACGCGAGCTTCAGCCACGATGGAAAGCGTCTTGCTACTGTAAGCCTCGATCAGACAGGTCGTGTCTGGGACGCGAAAACAGGCAAGCCTTTGACTCCGCCCTTCAAACACGAAGGCAATCTCTTGCATGTAGGTTTCAGCGCGGACGATCGACTCCTCGTTACCACAGGCTTGGCTCCGTATGCGGTCGTGTGGGACTCTTTCACGGGCAAGCAATTGTTACCAGCGATGGAGCACAGCGCGGCGATCTTGACAGCTACCTTTCATCCGACGCGACCCATTTTGCTAACGTGTTCGGCGGATAAAACAGCTCGCCTTTGGGATTTGGTCTCAGGCGAACCACTCACTCCACCGTTGGCACATGGGGGTGACGTTGTTGCGGGAGCGTTTTCTCCTGACGGCGAAACTTTCACCACCGCATCAACAGACAAACTCCTCCGAGTCTGGAAGCTCCCAGAAGCGACTCGAACAAACCAAGAATTGGAACGGCTCGCGCGGCTTTTCAGCGCACGAAGTTACTCGGCATCCGGCGCGTTGCTGCTGGAATCTCCGACGACTCTCCGCGCTCTTCAGACCCACCGTCTTCCCTAGTTTGGCCCGCCTACTGGGCGGGTTGATGCTTGTTTTCGTCTGTTTAAAAACGCCGATACGGTGGCCGTGCGTTGCCTTTTTGTCACGGCTGTATTGTTGCCCCCGTTCCGGCTCAGCCAATGCGCTGGAAATGCTCGCAAACCGTTCCAAATGAACTGACGACTATTGGTGATCACCTCAAAGCGAGAAGGATTCAGCTTCGTTTATTTCAAAGAGACGTTGCCACGAGAATCGGCGTGCATACGGCGTCAGTTCAGAATTGGAGCGGAATGTCGCTGTCCCAATGCCCAGCCAGATTCCGAGAATCCCTCGGTTTTTGGGGTATGTTCCCTACCAGCCTCCAACCCCATGCGGTCAAAAACTCCGAATCCTCCGGATATGCTGTGGATGGACTCAAGCGTTGTTCGGCCCCACGTGGATAATAGAAGCGTCTGATATCGAATTCTCATTTTCGCCGATCGGCACATTACCGGTTTAAAATCAGGCCGAAAAGAAGTGATGGCGGCAGCAGTCGGTCGGTAACCCGTCTTGTCGAGAGTTAGCAAGGCCGCGGCTAAGCAATAATTGTTTCGCGTTTTACACAATTCGCACAATTCCTCGCTTATCTTCGTTACATCTGTTCTGAAATGACTGAGTCCCCAGTCCGCAGCATCAGGGATGCCGCGTGGAAGTTTGTGTCCAGGTATTTGCTGGGGCCGT
>DATLBQ010000531.1:0-3252 GCA_035526805.1 Pyrinomonadaceae bacterium | reverse complement strand
ACGGGCGATGGATGGATGAGGTCAGGAAGTCAACTGGCTGAGCCGCTCAGAGGCGTCGCCGAATCGGTTCAGCTTCACACCCATTGCGTCCATAATCGTCAGATACAGACTGCAGAGTTTCCGATTCTCGTCGCCTGCTTTTGTGTAGTCCAGCACCTTGCCGGTGGGCAAACTGCCGCAGAGTCCGCCGACGGTTACGGCTGGAACTTTACTGGAGTCATGTTTGCTGCCGCTCCACATGCTGTTGACGAACAGCAGACAGGAATGATCCAAGACGGTGCCGTCGCCTTCGGGCATCGATTCGAGTTTCTGCGCGAGGTAAGCGAGTTGGCTGCAGTAGTAACGGGTGATTCGCTCGTAATTGTCGGACTGATCTTCGTGCGATGCTGAATGATGCGCAGCGCGGACGTCGAGGAAGGGATAGGAAAGACCTGAGATATCCCGGCAGAGCAAAAGGGTAGCAACGCGCGTCTTATCCGTTTGGAAGCCAAGCGCCAAGATATCGCACATCAGGCGCATGTGCTCACGAATATCTTCGGGCAAGCCATTGTCGGGACGCTTCATGGTGAAAAGAGCAGGACCGCGCTCCTTTGCTTTTTCGTCGAGTTTGTCTTTGGCGGCGCGCATCGATTCGATGCGCTTCTCGACTTCACGTACGCTTGTAAGGTATTCATCAATCCGGACCTTGTCACTGGAACTGATTTTTCTATTTAAGCTCGCAGCCTGGTCTTGAACCCGGTCCAGAATGCTCTGGTTTCGTTTATTGCCGTGGTTATCAAACAAGCTATCAAAGGCGAGGGAGGGATAAGCTTCCATGGGCACCGGCGAGGTCGCGTTCTGCCATGAGATATGTGAGCTATAGGCCATTGAGAAATTTGTTTCGTGATAGCCGGTGACTGGTTGCTCGCAGCCGAGCACCATGCTTGGTTGAATTGTTTCCTGTCCGATATGATTGGCCAGGACCTGGTCCATGCTGATGCCGCCGCGCAGCTCCGCGCCCTTTTGCAGCGAAGCACCGGAAAGGATATTGCCAGTCTGGCCGGGATGGATTCCGACACCGGTAGCTGCTTTATTAAAAAGCCCCTGGTAGAAATTCATCTTTGCCCGAAACGGAGTGAGCGGCTCCAGGCTTTTGCCGAGTTCCATTTCCGCGCCGGAGCCCTTGGCCCACCAGTGATTCGGATTGACCCCGCAACCCATGAACATGGCCGCGAATCGACGCGGCACAGCAGACGCTTCGGCGGTCGGCGAAACGCTGCCCCAAACGGGAAGCGATTCCAGCCACGGCAGTGACATCATAACGCCGGCGCCGCGGAGAAATGTGCGGCGCGTTATCTGGTATTTTCGACCCGAGTTCATGCTCATTTGTCAGTTCACGGTAAGGCTTTGCACACCTCGTTTGTTCAAAAACTGCGGACTCGTGATAATTGTTTCTACCACGGTGCTAAAACGATACCCGTTCCCAGCAAGTTTTGCACGCATATCCGTGACGAGAGATTCGTCTGAAAGAATCAAGCCGCGTCCAAGGGCATAAGCGAGGAACTTACGGCAGAAATTATCAACGAAATCGGGCTCGCGATGTTCGTGCAAATAAGAGAGCAGGCCCTCCAGCCCCTTGCCTTCACCACCCTGAGGGAAAACCGCGCGGGTATCAACAGGGAGGCCGCCAAAATCGCGCTCGCGGAGTTCACCGACGGCGCCGTAGCCCTCGAATGCCAAACCGATGGAGTCGAATTTTTCATGGCAGCCGGCACAGCTCTTGTCCGCGCGATGGCGCTCGAGCGTTTCACGTAGCGTGAGTCCCCCGAGCTTTGCTTCATCAGAAGGGAGCTCGCCAACATTTGGCGGAGGGGCGGGGATGTGCTCGCCAAGCACGCGGCGAACCACCCAATAGCCGCGTTTTACAGGGCTGGTGCGGAGGCCGGGCGAGTTTTTGGCGAGGAAGACAGCCATAGGCAGCAAGCCTCCGCGCCCATATTTGGCTGCATCATCCAGACGAACCCATTCATTACGCTGCGCGGTCACGTCCATTCCGTAATGACGGGCGAGCACCGGATTTACGAACGTGTGCTTCGCATTGATAAAGTCGAGGATCGAACCATCGCGTTGAACGAGATCGGTGAAGAATCGAATCGGTTCTTCGAACATCGCCTGCCGTAATGCATTATCGAATGAAGGAAATCTGTCGCGGTCGACGCTGTTGTGTTCTTCGAAGCGGCGGAAGTCCAACCAGTTGCCTACAAATTCGCGTGCCAACGCTATGGCCCGTTGGTCCAGGAGCATGCGGCGAGTTTGGGCGAGTAGCGTTTCGGTCTTGAGTAAATCAGCGGTAAGCAGCTCTGAGTCAGGCATGCTTGACCAAAGAAAATAGCTTAGCCGGCTGGCTAGTTCGTGACTGGAGAGTGGCCGCCGCGCCACACTGTCGGCGGCCAAGTCCAAACGATACATGAAGTGCGGGGACATCAGCACGCTGACGATCGATTCCCGGATTGCTTCCTCGTGCGTTAACCCGTCCTTTTTGGAAGTGCGATAGAATTCGAGCAAATCATCACGCTCTGCCTGCTGTAATGGGCGGCGGTAGGCGCGCTCAGCAAACATCATCAAAGCTTCCAAATGGCTCGGTTCAGCTTCTACGCGCGCCTTCTCTACTGCACGGATTCGCCGGGAAACGTTTACGAAGTGGTTTGAGATTACGCCGATCGGATGCTCGTTGGTGGTCGCCTCGCGTACCTTCGCCAGGTAAACCTCGGCTAACCGGCTAACCTTTTCTTCTGAAGTGGAGTCCTTATCTTCCGGCCGGGCAAAATCGAATTCTGCATCCCGCAGGAAACGGGAATCAGTCCGTTCGAACCAGAGAAAGTCCCGGTGTTGGCGTGCGGGTGCGAAGGTAATGAAATCCAATTCTCGCCAAAGTGTATCAAGCTCATGCTGTTCCTCCTGGTTGAGGATGAGCTGATACAGCGGCACATCATCTCGGTAGTAGCCGACCTGACTATGAAAGCCGGCACTCAGATGACGACCAGCCACCAGCTCTTTCTCCTTCTCGGGATCGAGATATGGGCGCGCCCGCTCACCGATAAAGAAAGCGTCCGGGAAGATCCCGCAGAACCGGCGAAACTCTGCTTCATAACGAGTCCGTTCCTTTTCATTGATCGGCAGCGCTAAAGCTGAGCGCGCAGCTTCGTTTGTGGTCAAACTATCGGCGTCAAGTCCCGATGCATTCCCGTGATAATACAACCGGTTGGTGGCGAA
>DATLBQ010000530.1:0-8858 GCA_035526805.1 Pyrinomonadaceae bacterium | reverse complement strand
GAAGCGAAGGTTGTTGTAGAAAAACTTTTTGTCGGTGCCGCTGGCGTTGCCGCTCAATTGCAATCGGACAAAATCCAGCTCAATTGGGTTGCGATAACGGCCTATTAAAATTACTTGCGAGCCGCGGAATAAATCCGGCATCACCCGCGGATAAACCAAATCCGTTTCCACGCCTGCCATGTCCAGTTTAAGGTCTGTAAGCACTGGATAGTTCACTTTTGCAAAAAAGTTGGAGACCTTAACTTCCAGATCTTCTTTCGGTTCAATATAGTCAGCGACTCCGCCATTCTCAGCGGCAAGTTTATCCAACAGTGCAGTGTTGACGTCGTAGCCAACGCCAAAAGTAAAAAGACGCTGACCCATTGTTCGCGCGGCGCCGGCATTGGCAACGATTTGCGTTGCGTTCGTGACGCCTACGGTTGGTAAACCGTCCGTCATGAAGATGAGAATTTTCGGACGATTTCCCGATTCAAATTGCTGCATGGCGGCCAATAGCGCCTGGTTGATATTAGTTCCGCCCACCGGACGCAGCGATTGCGCAAACTCTTCACCGCGTTTGCGGCCCTGATCGTCGGCTGTAATCATCCTTGTCTCCATCAGCCGCTCTTCACCCGCAAAAGAAATAATATTGAAACGATCCTGCGGTCGCAAAATTCGAATGCCGTAAAGCAGAGCCGCGCGCGCCTTCTCCATCTTTCCGGCTTCAGCCATAGATCCAGACGTATCCAATACAAACACGATGTCCTTCGCTGTGTACTCCTGTTCCGACCAATCATCCTTGGGTGAAATCATCAACAGATAGTAGCCGTCCTTGCCCGGTTCGCGATGAGTGAGAAGAGTTACGCCAAAGTCTTCGCGCGATAACGCATAGAAAAGTTGGAAATCCTGAGGCTCCCCTGTGCTCTCGAAACTGACAAAGGAGCGGCGATCACCGTTTCTTTTCACTTCGATCGCATGCGTCGGCGAATAGATATTGCGCAAGGGTTCCTTGCTGTCCATCTCAATTCGGCCGGACACGCTGCCGATTTGCGTCAGCTGTCTGCCCGTGCCCAATGGGTAGCGATAGGCGACCGTGCCCGACTCCGCTCGCAGAATCTGCGAGTAGGTTAATTCGAGTTTCTTATCTGAGTGCGGCGGGATGGGGAAAATACTTGCCTGAAAAAGATTCTTGCCGGCGTATTCCAGCAGACCGGGATCTCGTTGTCGTCTGACTATCTCGTCGTAGATACGGCGCGCTTCCTCGCGCGAGCGCACCTCGCCGACCAGACGGCGATCGCCATCCCAGATTGCAAACTCGGTAATCGACGCCTGTTCCGGGATGGGAAAGAAGTAAGTGCCTTCCAGAGTCGCGTCACTGTCGTTTCTAAAAATCTGTTCAAGGTGTGTTGTCGCGACCTGCGATGAGATTTTTGTATCTATTTTGATCGACTTGATGGGCAGGCTGCGGGGCAGCGTTATGGGACGTGGCGGCCCTGGGCAGCGTTCGCAAGGCCCCGGCACTATCACACCCTGAGCAGCTGCGGTTGCGGCAATTGAGAACAGCACCGAAACAGACAAAAACAGTATGCGCAGTTTTCCGATTCTCATAAATCTCCTCGTCACACCATCCATGCAAAATCACACCTATCGCCGAAGTAAATCAAACTGTTGGCTTTGCCTTGGTTCACCTATCGCTCAACTTGAAACAACGTGCGACGGACGCAAACTGACAGTTTGCTAAACGTCGCAAAAGTGTACCCACCTTGCTCGGAGTATGGAACGACTTCGATGCCTGATTCTTGCAGCTGGCGGCCTAAATCGTAGAGGTAACCCCTTTGGTGGGGACCGCAGAACGCGACTCTGGGACCGCAGGCGTCTCGCCCGCTCGCCGTGGAATGCCACTGTGCGTCCGTTATCCAGCTTTCCTCGTTCGTCGAGTGAACCCTATTGCTTGAGGACGGGCGCGATGCCCGCGGTGCCAGTAATTGGGATCCTCTTAACGGAGTTGCCGCAAGCGCTCGTTTCTGATGGTCACGATGGTTACGTAGATGATAATGCAGATGCCTCCGCCGGCCAGTGCAAACGGCGCACCGTAACTATGTGAGACGACACCGGCAAGTAGATTACCGATGGGCATGGCGCCAATGAATGAGAGGATAAACATGCTCATTACTCGTCCGCGCATTTCATCCCTGACCAATTGTTGGAGCAATGTATTAGTCATCGCGACCGACGTGACAACGGTAAACCCAACCCCGAAAAGAAGGATCAGCGACGACAGAAGGTGTGTCGATTGTGCGAAAGCGATGAGAAATACGCCAAAGCCAAAAGCACCACCGAGCACCGACCAGCCCTTTCGTTTAAAGTCGCCCAAATACGCGAGAAATAATGCGCCGAAAAATGCGCCCGCACCGGCGACCCCCATCATCCAGGCGAGCCCCGTCGCACCCAGATGAAAGATGTCACGCGCGAAAACCGGTATCAGCGTGATATAGGGCGCGCCAAAAAGACTGATAACGGCGGACATCGAGAGTAACGAAGATACCCGCGGCCTTTTCCTGACGTATCGAAGTCCAGCAACGAGATCGCGCCAAAGGACGCGGCGATCTCTAACGGAGTGCACTTGCTTCGCAGCTTCCTTAAAGCTCATCATCCGCAACGACACCACCACCGCTACAAACGAAAGCCCGTTTAAATAGAAGCAACCCGCGAGGCCAAAGAACTTGAAGCCAAGCGCGGCGAGCACTGGCCCAATAAAACGCGAGAGTTGAAACTGCGAGGAGTTCAGCGCGATGGCATTTGCCAGGTCCTCACGGCCCACGAGATCAATAGTCATCGCTTGATACGACGGGCCAGCCAACGCCATGCAGCAACCGGTAACAAACGAAAAACCCAGAATCATCCATTTGTTTACGCTGTTAGTCCAAACAAGTGTTGCCAACGCTACTGCCGCGAGGCCGGCTACCACCTGCGTATAAAGGAGCAGGCGGCGGCGGTCCACCAGGTCGGCAAAAACGCCCCCGGCAAGCGTCAAGAAGAAACCGGGTGAGGTAGCCATGAAGCCGTCGATTCCGAGCCACAAGGATGAATTAGTCAGTTGCAGCATCAGCCAGCCCTGTGCGACAGCCTGCATCCACGTGCCTACATTGGAAAGAAAAGCACCGATCCAAAAGACGCGATAGTTGCGATGGGACAGCGCTCGGAACATCGCCGTGCGGCGCCGCGCCGTTGGCCTGGCTGGTTCCAGCTCTTCAAGGTTCATTGCCACGAGCTTGTTCTTAACATCCGAAGTGGCAAACACCAAGGCGGCTGGGAAAAGGGGGAAAGGGTAAGGGCAAGAGGGTAAGGGGGAAGAGGGTAAGGGGAAAGAGGGTAAGCGAAGCCTTCGAAAACGGAGGCCTCGCACGATGGTAACCTTCCCGTCTTCCAGCTTAATTGACTTCTCTTTACCCTTTTCCCCTTTTACCCTCTTCCCCCAAATTTTCTTACTGCCGGCGCCAAGCCGAAAGTGATCCACCTTCACCGCCACGCCGCACGGCAACGATCTCAGCCATTATCGCTAACGCCACTTCCTCAGGTGTGATCGCTCCGATGTCCAGGCCGACAGGTGCGTGCACCTTTTTAAGTCTGTCCTCCGCGGCTCCTTCTTCCCTCAGTCGCTGCAACACGATGTTCGTTCGTCGCTTGCTACCGATCAGCCCGATGTAGTCGACGTCAGTCGCGATTATCGCCCGCAGGCATTGCTCATCTTCGCTGTGCCCGCGCGTAACTATTGCCATGCTCACGCCGTGGCCATCGCCAACGGCCGCTGTCACAGCTTCAGACCACTTCTCCGCGGAAACTAACTCGATGTTTTTCTCCCGAAATAGTTCTGGATTTACAAACTCTGCCCGATCATCTATTAACGTCGCGCGATAGCCCATCAGGCTTGCAATACTGGCCAGAGAAGCACCCACGTGGCCCGCGCCGCAAATCACCAGGCGCGGCTCGCGTTGAATTCGTTCAAAAAGAATCCTTGCTTCGCGCCAATCACTCAGTGATGGTGCAAAATCCTTGACCTGGAAAACGCGAGTCTCAACATTTGACTCGAGAAGTCTGGCCGCTTGTGCTGCCACTGCTTGATCGAGATCCCGGTTACCCAAACTGCCGACGGTCTTGTTGTCTACCGGAAAACCACGGATAAGCAGTTTTGCCCCAACCCGAGCGTCGCCGTTCGCAGCCTCGATCAGGGTCGCCACAATAGCTATGGAACCATCCTCCAGCGTTTGTAAGATTCCTGATGTGATCGGATCAGCTTCGGGTTTGCTTTCGGGAGATTCGCTTGGAGACATTTGATTGAATCGCGTGGCGAACGAAAGTCGCACACGATAAACCGATCACTTGGAAGGAGAGGTCTTTGCTAAGCCAACGGCCGCTGCCACTCGACGAACCAACCACCAGGGACCCACCAGCAAATACATTGGATTTTTGAAGAAGGCCGGTTGATTGCCCTCGATGGCGTGACCGATGAACTGAAGAGCCCAGCCAGCCACAAACAACAGCAACGCCCAGCGCCAATTGAATAGAAAGACCGGCAGTGAAATGACAATGAGCGGTATGCCGATGCTGTGCGTCAGCTTGTTGAGCGGGTGCTGATGCTTGGTTTTGTAGTTTTGCAAAAAGGATTCTGGCATTTAACTTTTTGAAATGCGCTGATAGGTCAGCGCTTCCAAAATCTGCGCCTTCGCTCTTTATGCGGTCCAAACATCTATGAAAATATCCATGGTGCCGCCGCAAACCATTCCTTCTTCGCTGGCTTCCTCGGCGGTCAATGAGAAGTGATGTAACGCGGACACTCCCGAGCGCATCGCTGCTCGCGCTTCGGCCCAAACTTCAGCTTCGATACAACCACCACCCACCGTCCCCGCCACATTTCCGTTTTCGAAGAACAACATTTTCGCGCCACGCTGTTGCGGTGTGGAGCCTCGCGTTTGCGCTACCGTGGCAACTACAACTCGCTCGCCGCGATCGTTCGCATCCTTAATTCCGCGATAGAGATCGTTTTGTGCAATTGTGCCCATATGTTAATAGACAGAAGTGTCTGTCCGACTGTTCCGCTCTTTTTTGATCTGCGTTTATCCGCGTAAATCCTGCGGCTAATTTTTTATTCCGGTTTCGGCTGCCGCACCGCGCGCGGCTCCCCGTTAGTCGTTCCCGAAGTGTCCTGATTTGCCTGTTGCGTCTCTATCTTACGTCGCAGCGTATCAACTTCCAGATCGGCAGTCTGCACGGCACTTTCCAAACGCGTGCGACTGGTTTCGAGAATCCTGATCTGCGCCTGCACGCGGGAACGTTCATTCTCCAACTGGCGGCGGCGCGAATCTCGGGCCTCCTCTGGATGCACTGTGCCATACCCGGCAGCACGTTCAATGTTCTCCGGCTTCAGTGAATACTCAATAAGCTCAAGCTTCGACTGCGCATCTGCCAGTTTGGTTTCAACGTCAAATTGCTGGCTACGCAGGCTCTCCGAGCGCTGCTCGGCGCGGGTGAGCCGCTCCATGTCAATGAGCGTGCGGTCGTTCTCCTGCATTTGGGTCAACTTGTCGCTCAGCCGGTCCACCTGGTTGGAGAGGTTATTGATGGTCTGCTGCATGTTGCCATTATTCGCAGCCTTCGTTGAATTCTTGTTTTTCGCGGGGGCTAACTCCTCAGAAGTCTGCGGCGGGTCAGAAAAGTCTTGATCGGCAGTGCTAATGATTCTCTCGCCGTCGGGACCGGTAGCCTGTTCGGATCCGGGAAGTGCGATGGCGGGATTTGTCACGACGGGTCTGGCAACTGCCGGACGCTTAACGCGCCGCGCCCGACGTTTGCGACGAGACTGCGCGCCTACATCAATCGCACACACGCTGACCGCAAACAAAACTACCAGTAAAAATGTACCGTAACGAATGGATTTTCTTTGCATGGTGGTTCCTCAAATGCTAAGCGGGGAGCGTCTAAAAGATACTCGTTGTCCAGAGTGCCTTCAAGCGCTCGCAACGCGCTTGCATTTTACACGATGTCCAACCGCGGTTGTTCCGCGAAGTGGCTAATCCAGCGTGGCCAGCCACCCCACAATTGAAGGCAGCCGGCGAGCGCTATTCGAGCGTCACCTGGCGTGTGCAACGAGTGCCTGGTGTTTGAGCGGGCACGGTCGCTTCGGCTCTGACGTTGTCGTGGACTGAAGTGGCTCCAAAAAGTATCAAGATCAGCTTCCTGTAATTAACGAAATTGCAATTGTCCGCATTTAGGTCTCGACTTCACTACAACGATCTGGAGCGAGTCTAACACGCGGACTTTACACCTATCCCAGATTCTGAATCGACTGAACTAACTGAGCAGTTCGTTGCGCGATATCCGCAATGCGCGCGCGTACTTCCTCAACCTTTTCCGTCGGCGCTCGTTCCGCAAACTGCGGATTCCCGAGTTGGGCCTCGAGCTTTCCCGCTTCCGCGGCAAGCTTTTCCTTCTCTTTCTGAAGCCGCTGTCGTTCCTGTGCAAAATCAATTAAACCGGCCAAAGGAACCGCGACTTCCGCGCCGCCAAACAACACCGCTCGGGCTGAGGCGCGCGGAGCGTCTAGTTGATCAGAGATTGAAATCTCGGAAGCCCGCAGCAGTCTGCTGATCTGATTGGTGTTGGCCGAAAAAACCTTACGCAATTTTTCGTCGGGCGCGCCAATCAACACCGGAATCGGCTCGCTCGGTTTGATGTTCATCTCAGAACGAATATTGCGTACGCGAGTGATGAGATCGATGACGGCTTGCATCTGCCACTCAGCCGCGTCATCTATCAAACTTTGGTTGGCCTCGGGATATGCCGTCAACATGATCGTCGGTTCAGCTTCACGGTAGGCAGGATGCAGGAGCTGTTTGCTCACGCCCGGAAGCTGTTGCCAGAGTTCTTCAGTAATATACGGCATGAACGGGTGTAACAATCTGAGCGCTTGCTCGAGCACCGACAGCAATCTGGTGCGCGCGGCGGATCTGTGCGGGGCTGCTTGCTCGGCCGTGACGTCTGCTTTCGTCAGCTCGATATACCAGTCGCAGAAGTCGTCCCAGAAAAAATGATAGAGCGCTTGCACTGCCTCGTGGAATTGATAACTGGCGAGCGCTGCATGCACGTCGCGCGCGGTCTTGTTGATCCGCGAAAGTATCCAACGATCATGAAGTGCCAATTGACCAGAGCTCTTCAACGAATCCGGATCGACTGCTGCGCCATCGCAGTTGAGCAAACAAAACCGTGACGCATTCCAAATTTTGTTGGCGAAGTTTCGATATGATTCGACCTGCTTGTCGCTCCAGCGAATATCCGTGCTGCCGACTGAGGCGAGTTTCAGACGAGTAGCATCTACACCATACTTGTCAAACACTTCGAGCGGGTCGATGCCATTCATCTTCGTTTTCGACATGCGCTGCCCGTGGGCGTCGAGGATTGTGCCCGTAACAAAAACATCTGCGAAAGGCTCGCGACCCATGAATTTCATTCCCATCATCACCATGCGCGAGACCCATAGAAAGATTATGTCGCGGCCCGTCATGAGCACTGACGTGGGATAAAACGTTTCCAGGTCTTTTGTTTTTTCCGGCCAACCCATTGCTGAAAACGGCCAAAGCTGAGAGGAAAACCAGGTGTCGAGCACATCCGGATCCTGCGTTAAGTCTTCGGTGCCCGCTTTCACGCGCGCTTCTTCCTCGGAGCGCGCAACGACTACTTCGCCCTCGGGCGTGTACCAGGCGGGGATCTGATGGCCCCACCAAAGCTGCCGCGAAATTGTCCAGTCGCGCAGGTTCTCCAGCCAGTTTGAATAAACTTTCTCGTAAGGAACTTCAGGCACGAATTGCGGCTTGTGGTCCCGCGCTAGCAGTTGGAGCGCAGCATCACGCAACTCGTCCATGCGAAGAAACCACTGGGTGGAAATCAACGGCTCGATGACCGTCTTGCAGCGTTCACATTTTGAAATCGAGAACTCGTAATCGACAACTTTCTCCAGCAGGCCCAACTCTTCAAATTTCTCAACCACCTTTGCGCGCGCTTTGTAACGATCCAAACCGGCGAAATCAGCGCCCGCAGCTTCCGTCATCTTTGCGTGAGGGTCGATAACTACCAGCTGTGGAAGGCTGTGACGCACACCCATATCGTAGTCGTTAGGATCGTGAGCAGGTGTGACTTTGACTGCGCCCGTTCCAAATTCCGGATCGACGAACTCATCCGCGACGACGGGTATCTCGCGGCCGGTGAGCGGCAAGGCCACCGTTGCGCCGATCAGGCTTTGGTAGCGTTCGTCATTGGGGTTCACTGCGACCGCTGTGTCGCCCAGCATCGTTTCCGGTCGCGTAGTCGCAACGGTTACGCCGGCCCCGCCATCTGAAGCCGGATAACTTAAATAATAAAGCTTTCCGGCCTGAGGAATCTTTTCCACCTCCAGATCCGAAAGCACGGTCTGATCGTTGGGACACCAGTTGACGATGCGATTGCCTCGATAGATCATTCCCTCTTCATACAGTCGGACGAAAACTTCGCGCACCGCGCGCGACAGGTCTTCATCCATGGTGAATTTTTCGCGTGACCAGTCGACTGAGACCCCTTCGCGGCGCATCTGTTTGGTTATTTGGCCGCCTGACTCTTTCTTCCATTTCCAAACGCGTTCAACGAAACGTTCGCGGCCCAACTCGTGGCGAGTTAAATTTTCTTTTTTAAGCTCGCGGCTGACCATCAACTGCGTTGAAATGCCAGCGTGATCCATGCCGGGCAACCATAGAGTGCGATAGCCGCACATACGTTTATAGCGCGTCAACACATCCATCATGGTATGTTGCAATGCATGGCCCATATGCAAAGAGCCGGTCACGTTCGGCGGG
>DATLBQ010000529.1:0-12378 GCA_035526805.1 Pyrinomonadaceae bacterium | reverse complement strand
TGCCGTTCAGTGAATATGAAAAACAGCATCCGCGTTTCATGAGCGAGTATGGCTTTCAGTCGTTTCCGCAGCTTGAGACAGTAAACACCTACACGGTGCCCGCCGACCACGACATCAATGCGCCGGTGATGATGGCCCATCAACGGCACCCGCGTGGCAACCAACTAATACGTGAATACATGCTGCGCGAATATCCTGAGCCGAAGGATTTCGAATCGTTTCTCTATGTCAGTCAGGTGTTGCAAGCGCAAGGGATCAAGATAGGAGCTGAGCATTTGCGGCGCATCATGCCGCACAACATGGGTTCACTTTTCTGGCAACTCAACGACTGTTGGCCAGTTGCTTCATGGTCCAGCATCGACTACACCGGACGATGGAAGGCGTTGCAATATTACGCGCGCCGTTTCTACAACGAGATTCTTGTCAGCCCTTATGAGGAGAACGGCAACATCAACCTGTTTGTCGTCTCTGATCGATTGCAGCCGGTTGCTGCGCAGATCAACCTTAGCCTGCTCGACTTCGATGGAAATAGATTATGGAGCCAACGCCAGGACGTTGAGATTGCGGCGCTCAACAGCAAGTCGTACTTGACCATGCCGGTTAATTCGTTGTTGGCAGGGAGAGATGCGAGTCGGGCCTTTCTGTCTATGGAAGTATTAGTAAACGGCAAGCGGGTGTCGAGCAATGAACACTTCTTCCGGCCTTACAAGGATCTTGCTTTGCCGCGGCCGCAAATCGACTCTGTCGTAGTGCCGGCGCGCGGTGGGTTCAAGATCACAGTATCTGCGGACAAGTTTGCGCGGGCGGTTTACTTGTCGGCCCCCAATTACGCCGGCTTCTTTGTGGATAACTACTTCGATCTAATCCCCGGCGAGAAAGTCGAAATTGAGTTTCGCACCGCCACTAGTATCGCCCCGAATGACTTTCGCAAGCAGCTCAAGATTCGTTCAATGGCAGATGCGTTTTAGGTGCAACTCCAAATCATCAGCGCTAGCGGTGGCGACCGGCCATGCCGAATCCAGGCACGAGCGACAGCGCAGAACCTACCAGATCTGTTCCTCAGGTGAACCTCAAAGCTTGCTTGCATTGAATGATTCACCGAGCCAGCGGAGCTGGCGGACAGTGTGATAGCCCCAGGTGAGGCGCAGCCGAGCCTGGGGTCAATAATTAAAACCGATTTGAGCCTGCGAAGCTGGCGAGAGATCGCTATGTCCACAATTTCCCGTCAAAGTCTATTCGATTCCCTTTCAGCAGTGCTTCGAATTCTTCTTCGAAGGACATCGCTCGATGATGTTTCTGTTGTTCGCGAATGTATTTCCTGACTTTTCCCACTTGCGATTCACTAAAAGTGAAGGCCCCATATTTGGCTTGCCACGCGAAACGTCCTTTTGTTTGCCTTTTGGCCCATAGAGAAGAAACGGATTTCAGCTTACTTAAGAAATCGGACACTGCGATTGTCGGGCGCAGCCGTACCAAGAGATGAACGTGTTCCTCCATTCCGTTGATCTCTATCGGTACACAGCCCAAGCCACCCACAATGCCGCCAAGATATCCGTGTAGTCGACTCTTCAGATCTGACGTAATCAGCGGTACGCGACCCTTTGTCGCATAGACGATGTGGTAGAGAAGGTTTGTGTAAGACATTTACATGCTCCGTCATGGGGTTATCGGTCCTCGGAGGAGCATGCAAAGCGTTCTGGTTAGGAGTCAACTGACTATCGCAGATGCCGTCAAATCCACTTAAGCCAATTCTCTTGCATCTTCATCTTTCGCCCACTTCTTGGGCTCGGTCGTCTGGCGGCTATTAACCCCAGGCTCGGCTGCGCCTCACCTGGGGCTATCACTCTGTCCGCCAGCTACGCTGGCTCGGTGAGTCGTTCCATAGTAAGCAAGCCTTGAGGCTCACGTAAGACGGAGACTCGGCTGGGTCATCACTCAGTCCTCCAACACGCAACTCGATGAATGGCCGCGTCAGGCTTTGTGCCTCCGCCTACTCTCGTCCCGCCGCAATTCGCCGCTTCGACTCATCGATCAGGCGATTGTTTTCCTCGTAGGAAATTTCCGGCGTTTGCGTCGCGTCAGCTTCTCTGGGTGGATAAAGGTGAGCCCTATAAACCGGGTAAGCCTCAGTGCGCAGATGCGCCAACATGTGATGGCCGCGCCGCACCTCCCGCTCCTGTCGCAATGCTGAAATATCTATTGGCGCTACCACGATACGTTCCCCTGGTCCGGGACTGGCCTGGGCCAGAATTCGGCCGTCGTAGTCGATGACCTGACTGCCTCCAGGCCAGGAGTACGGCGGATAATGTTTCAAGCTCGCACCCTGATTGGCTGCCGCGACATAGGCGATGTTTTCGAGCGCGCGGCAACGGTTCACGATGGTCCACCAGTCCATCGGCTCCGTTGCTCCCCACGGATCCATGTATGCAGAAACGCGGACCAGAACCTCCGCTCCGTTGAGCGCTAACTGGCGGATGGCTTCGGGGAAAATCCAGTCGTAACAGATAGCACACCCGATGCGCCCTATCGGTGTGTCGGCCACCGGAAATAACGGTTCGTCATAGCCCTCGATGTCGTGCGGGCTGGCATGAACTTCAAACGGAATCCAGGGATTGACCTTGCGGTACTTGTACAAAATTCCATCCGGTCCAATTAAACAAGTCGTATTAAAGACGACGCCCGGCCACTTGGAATCAACCTCCAACATCGAGCCGCTTTGTATGTAGACATTGTGTTCACGGGCTTTTTGTGCGAGCCGATCCGTGTGCTCGTTTGGAATTTGCACGGCGAGTTTTTCGCGTAGCTCAGCAACCGTAGGAAAGACCGGCGCGGCATGCGCGAATTCAGGAAATACGATCAGGCGCACCGGCAGAAACGGGGCGCTGCCGGCTATAGCCGAATCGATCATCGAGAGCATTCGGTCAGTATTCGCGCGCATCGCGCGGCGCTCAACCGGATTAGGTAAATCTGTCTGGCAGGCAGCTACTGAATAGCGAATTTGTTCCATGATCACTTTCGCGGCCCCGTCTCCGGGTGTGTTGCGCTTGTCGAGGGGACGACGAAATTTGTCGTAATGGTGAGCAGTGTATCAATCGAGGGAACCTCCCTCGTGACTAACCGGGTATTGTATTTATTTAGGTAGGCGCGCCGGGCTGCCGTCATCGGATACGCTTCAGGATTGTCATACGGATATTTGGTCATGCCGTGGAAAGGCAAAGGCGACACCTGATCCGGACTGGCAGAGTTTATGTCCATCTCTTTGCTGTATCCGTCAGCGTAGAGCAGGAAGGTACGAGTCCAGCCGGTCCGCACCGGAGGCAACTTGCGCGCGTCAAACGAGAGGCTGATTTCATCTCCTGGTCTGGAGATGACGAACATATCGTCAGCCTTGATTAATAACTCGCGCACGTCACCTTCGCGCGTATACCGTCCCGGCATAACTTTCCAGGGAGAGGCAAAGGAGATCTGCTCGTAGTCGTAACCGAATGGCTCACGGCCGTCTGGCGTAATTTCGCGCGAGAATCCGCGCCAGCGCAGACTGGCACTGACCGGGTCGAGCCGCATCATTCGCAGCGGCATTTGCTCATCTGATGTGTCTACCAGAATTTGGTCCCAAAGAATCCGCATGTTCGTGACTATACGAATCTCACGGTTTGCACTGAGAAACTTTCCGGTGAGATCGACGGTCACGGTTTGCGGCCGCCCGACCGGAATGCCGATGTCTTGAATGACGGTGCGCCATTGTCCCTTTGCGTCTTTTACCTGAAGCGAAGGCAACGTCATGCTCTTGCTGGACTGGGCTGCAGCAACGTTGTCACTGGACCAGGCGTAGTCGGTCCAGCCGGTCAACAACAACAACATGCGTTCGTTTGTTGGGTGCTTGTGCGAAGCGAGCCCCCTTTTACGGGAACCGCGGGCATCCCGCCCGCTGAAGCGCGAAGCGCCATGCGACGATCGGCCGGTGTTCGTCAGGTTGAATTTATGGCCAGCGGCGTCGGGCGGGACGCCCGCGGTTCCAGTATTTCGGGGCCCGGTATTCTGAAGATTGGCATTCACCGTGTCGGTCTCGGCCAGCTTCATAGTTAGAGTGTGTTCAGCGGCGTAGCCACGGATCCGATCGCGAAGAAAATCATCAGGATATCGTCGATCCATGTTTGTAATGCGCGAAAGCACATCGTTTCCATGATTGTCCACTGCCGTAAGTGGCGGCTGCGCGTCGCGTGTCGTATAGAGTTTGAAAGGTCGAGGCGGATCGGTCATACCCTCATTCGGGTAAATCTCGACGCCCTGTGGATGGTCCACAGCAATTAGTTGAAAGCAGTCGGCAAACAGCGCCTCCTCCAACTCGTTGGTCACGCGCAATTCGTAACGACCGTTGCGTTCCTTCAATTGATCTCCGCGAATGCGAACATATTCTATTGGGTCTGGCGTGTTGTGGCGTCCCGGCTCTTCCAGGTAGCCCATCTCGCCGCCGCCCATGAAATCGGTAATGAACTCAAAGCGTTCTCCATTCCACGCATAGAGATATGGACACGACGAAGGCTTTCGGTCGAGTTCAGTGACGGACAGCTTCAGCGATGATGCGGTCTGTTTTGGATCGGTCGTGCTAGCGAGTTTTGCAATGTCGGTCTCGGCCTGGACGATGCCGGCGGGCCACAGCACTCGGACGGCGTCTGCCGTAAGGCGTTTGCCCAGGCCAAAGAGCACATCGGCAGGAGCGACTGCGGGACTGGCCGATGAGGTTTCGAGTTTCTGCACCAGGCTGCCAGATCGGGCCTCGATTTTTGCCCCGACGGCGCTGCGGTTACTGACCTTGCCGGTCAGGTTAACGCGCAGCGAGTGATTGGCATTTCCACCGTCGTTGCGGCCGACGCGCAGGCTACCCGAAGAGCCGATAATGATGTCTGTGTCACCATCGTTATCGATGTCGCCTGCCGCAAAGAGCCGCTCGGCGGCTACAGATTTCAACTCAAGCGCAACAGCCCGTTCGCTGGTATCGTTCCAGCCGTCACCGATGTTGCGCCATACGCGCACACCTTTATCCGTGTGCGTCACACAGTCGAGCAGGCCGTCATTGTCGTAATCGAGAAACTGTGCCGCGCGCGTCGCCTCTGAGCCAAGCGGCGCCACACTGGTTTTGAACTTTTCCTTTCCGTCGCTCATCGCAAACAGACCAGGTCCGTCCATCCGTCCGAAAAAGAAGTCGGTGAAGCTATCCTTATTCACATCGCCCGCGGCCACGCAGGTCCATGGGCCAACCATGTCCAGGCCAACATCTTTTGCAATGTTGCGAAACGTCCCGTCTCGTTGGTTGCTGAAGAGTTCAGGAGTCTTGCCGTAGCTGAGCACCAGGAGATCCATGTCGCGCCGATTATTAAAGTCGGTCGGCACCAGCCCCACTGCATGACCTGGCGTGTTCAACTTAGCTGAAGTGGTGACGTCGGTAAACTTGCCGTTCCCGTCATTTCGTAAGAGCAGGTTCGGCGCTTCAGCGAAATCAGTTGGGAAAACCGCTGATGTTCCAGCTGCGGGAGCCCTGGAAAGGTCTGCCAAACCAATGACGACGATGTCGAGATCTCCATCGTGGTCCACGTCAACGAAAGCCACCGATGAAGGGAGATAAGGATATGCGGGTATCGCTGCGGCGCTGGTTACATCCGTGAACTTGCCGCTGCCGTCGTTATGGAAAAGCGCAAGGCTACCGTCACGTATGACGAATAGATCGGGCTTGCCATCGTTATCGAAATCCCCCGCCACAGCGCCGATGGTGCCCTCGCGTTTCGTAGCCAGCGCTCCGGATTGGTTTGTTATATCAACGAATTTGCCGCCGTCATTGCGATAGAGGTGCTGCGCACCCCTGGTTACTGCGAACAGGTCCAGATCGCCATCGCCGTCATAGTCAAAGAGCGTAGCATTCCCTCCGAGCGCCAGGGCAATCTCACGTCGCGCGGCGTCACTCAACTCGCCGAGTTTGGTATGACCGCTAACGACAGAGGTTGACGTAGGTGCCGCGTCGGGCGATCCGGGCAAGAGGCCGGGCAAGAGGCTGGCCGTAGCGTCGATAAAGCTAACTGATGGTGTTGCTCGATCAACCAGCTCAGCTTCGGCCCCGGTCGAAGCGACGGCTTCGGCGTAACGACCTTGTTCGAGATAGTTCTGTCCGAGAGTGGTGGCGCTGCCGCGCTCGCGCAACTGTTTAAAGAGTTCGGTGACATTTTGGCCCGCCTCACGCTGACCGGCGCGCAACAGAGCCTGGCCCAGACTGTAGAGTGCTGTGGCGTTGTAAGGTTCGGCAGCAAGCGCGAGCCGAAACGCTGCTATTGCTTCCGGATACTTGCGCTGTTGTGAATAAATCTGACCGACGTTGATATTTGTACCGACATCATTTGGGTCAAGCTTTAGAACGCGTTGAAAAGCGGTTAACGCTTCGTCCAATCTACTTTGTGATTTCGCAATCAAGCCGAGGATGTAAAGAGGTTGGGGAGCTGCCGGCATGAGCAGCGCGGCGTTTTGAGCTGCGCGCTGCGCCGCCGGCAAATCGGGCACATTAAACAGCGCGATGCTCAGGTTGATTTGGGCCAGATTGAGCTTCGGCTCAATCTTCAGGGCATTTCGGAAGGCTTCTGCGGCTTCTTTATGATTGAACTGCTCGAGCAGTGCGACGCCGATGTTGTTGGCTCGGTAAGCATCCTCGCGCGAGCCGGCGGCTGGACCAGTCGGTGGTTGGCGTTGGCCGAGCGATGCTCCGGTTGAAAAAAAAGCGGAGACAAGCAACGCGGATAAGGGGAGAAAGACGGCATAACTACGAAAGATTTTCATGGATAGTTATCGGGAACAAATATCTTATCTCGAAAGGCATTACTGGTTTTAATTCTCTGTGCAATTTTCGCGCTCTCTGTGTCTCTGTGATAAGCGATCGTCAATTAAAATTCACCACAGAGGCACAGAGTTCACAGAGCAAGCACAGAGATTAGCAACACGACCCCTGATTATCTGACTTTGGAACCGATCTCGCCGGTTGCGATTTTGGAGGAGACCTATCCCTACTCCCCCGCATCGATATTCGCGGGCTTAATGTCGAGCGGAATAAACTGCCGATCGATCAAATCCTTCATGGCGATTGGTCTTTCCAGAATTCGCGCTTTGACCGCCATATCACTTATGAGCTGCAAGTCTTCATCGGTTGGCGTCAGCATTCGATAGCTTACGCGATTGGGCGGCTGTGTCAGCACGTAGCGAATCACTTTCTCATCCTGCCGAAAATAAGGTGCGACCACTTTTGCTGCTTCCAAACGATGGCCCTCGGCCCATTCACCGCTCTCGGCGATACCGCGGACCAGGTCACGCACCACTTCCGGTCGTTCGCGAATCAATTTCTCGGTTACCACCAGTACGCAGGAAATGAAGTGTGGCCAAATGTCTTTTGCATGGTAGAGGACACGCCCTGAGCCGTCGAGTTCAGCTTTGGCTGCATGGGGTTCACCCACGAAGTAAGCATCGATGGCCTTCGCAGCCAACGCCCCGGGCATGTCCGGCGGTGGCAGTTCCACGAACCGCATTTCATCGGGCTTCACCCCCTGGTCATCCATAAGTTTGCGAATCACCAGGTATTGATTGCTGTACTTGCTGGGAATGGCGAACGTCTTCCCGCGCAGGTCGCGGAGACTCTGGGCCGGTAAATCTTTGCGGACGATAACAGTGGAGCCGTCGCGATGTCCCAGATAAACGATCTTAACGGGGACGCCTTGTTCGCGTAGCTTCATCGCTAAAGGCGCAATCATGAAAGTTGCATCAAGCCGGCCGCCTTTAACGGATTCAACCACAGTGGGAAAATCCGTAAAACGCTGTGATTCAAATCGATTGGCGGTGCTGGTCCGGGTGGCGAAATCTGTAACAGGACAAGTCAGGTGACAGGTGACGGGCAAATATCCGACTTTAAGTTCCTGAAGAGTAGACGTGGATTGTCTGCTAAACATTTCCCTAACTGAGCCGTAATTCCACGGCTTAAATCTCAGTACGCCAAGCACGGCGACGAAAGCGACGATACCAATCAGCCAGCGTGTAATGGGCGAGCGAAGCATAAAATTCCTCAAGAATCTGGTAACGTTACAAAGTACAAAGTACAAAGTTCAAATTACAAAGTCCAAAGCCAATATACCGGGCATCAATTTCGTTCAAGTCCGAATTCCGCCAGAATCGCATGCACCGTTTCTACCACCTTTGGATGCGTCAATTCGCGGGGTCGGGGAATTTCCACCCGCAACTCTCGACAGATACGCGCGGGCCGATCGGAAAGCACCAGAATGCGATCTGCGAGCTGGGCTGCTTCCTCGATATCGTGCGTTACGAGCACTACGGTGCGCGGCAATTCCTCCAGCATGCGAGCCAGCTCTCGCCGTAAGCGCAGTCGTGTCAAATAGTCGAGCGACGAAAATGGTTCATCCAACAGCAGAACATCCGTATTTCCGGCGAGCGCCCTCGCAAGTTCCACCCGCTGGCGCATCCCACCTGAAAGGTGATGCGGATAATGTGCGGCAAACTCTTCCAGATTAATCAGTCGGAGCATCTCTTTGAGTTGTCGGGCGCGCTGCGTTTCGCTGCTGAGATCGCGTAAACCTAATGCGATATTCTGAGCGGCCGTTTGCCAGGGGAAAAGGCTCTCGTGCTGGTAAACCATCCGCACACGGCCTGAACACGTCACGCTTCCCGCAGCTGGCTTGAGAAAGCCTGAAAAGAGATTTAGTAGTGTCGTCTTTCCACATCCGGAAGGACCCACTACGGCTACGAATTCACCGCGGCAGATTTCGAGAGACAGATCACGGAAAACTTCGATGGAGCCGAAGCTGACAGAGACTGCTTCGATACATAACGGCTTATCCTTCATAACCCCATCTAATGCTGTCAATCTTGGTGAGTCTCATCAGTACCCGATCGATCAGCATGCCGATCACACCGATAACAATCATCCCTGCGACCAGCAGATCCATTCGCAATCCATTGCGCGCATCCCAGATTGCGAATCCCAGACCATCGCGTCCCGCGATCATCTCTGCTGCTACCACCACCAGCCACGCCAGACCCGCTGTCACGCGCAACGACGTAATCAGCTCTGGCGCGATAGCGGGTAAGGTTACTTTGGTCAAAAGTTCGAGACCGCTGAACCGGTAATCGCGCGCGACCCGAAAATAAACGGAAGGGATGCTTGCTACGGCGGCTAGTGTGGCGAGGACGATGGGAAAGAAACACGCCATAAATATCAGAAAGATCGCCGGCAGGTCGCCAATTCCAAACCACAAAATGGCGAATGGAATCCACGCAAGCGGTGAAAGACTGCGAAAAAAGTTGATCGCCGGCAGCAACGCCAGGCGTGAACGAACATGGTGGCCCAGCCACAGTCCGGCGGAGACGCCCAGCAGGACTGCGAGCATAAAGCCGGTCGTAACGCGGAACAGCGAGGCCACCAGATCGCTCAACAGGCGGCCGGTGCGAATCTCTTCTCCAAGACCCTTCGCTACCGCCAAAGGGGAGGGGAAGACGGATGCGGGAAAAACCTGCAATAGCGTTAGCGCCGACCAAATGCCGAGGGCTACGAGGAGCACTATTAAGGGAAGCAGGCTCGCCCTTGCAGGTAGTGGCTGTTGAGTCATAAGGAAGCCTTGCGCACAAAAAGTAATTCCACAGTCCGCGGAGCGGACGACTGACAATAGCCCAGCAGTTCACTGCTGGGAAAAGACTCAACGGAAATCCAAGTCCGTGAAGCGGACGGTTGAAGGCGGATACCGCAAATGTCGAATCTTCAGCCGTCCGTTTTACGGACTGCGATTTGTCTCGGCATGATCCCACCGATAAATCTGTGGGCTATTCTCATTCGTCCGCTAACGCGGACTGGTCGAATTACTTTGTATGCAAAGCCGCCGTATGACCTACTAGAACCGCTTCTGGACATTTCGATTGAAACCTTGATTACTCTCCGCCTGCCGCTTCTCACTTGCCCAGGATCCGTTCCTGGTTGGCGAGAATTCGCTCCTGATTGGCAACGACAGTATCCAGTTTTTCCTGGTTCGAAAGGATCGCTTGCTGGTTAGAGATTATTGTTGCCTGGTTCGACAACGCTTCGTCCAGTTTTGCCTGATTGGCCTGGATTTGTTCCTGGTTGGCGATAATCGTTTTCTGGTTTGCGATGATAGTTTGCTGATTAGCCAATACTTCGTCACTCGACATTCGGTTTTCCTCGTTTCAGTAATGATCACTCATGCGGCGGTCCGATGAGGTCAGTACCACCACGCGATAGCGGGTGGGTCCGGCTCGCAGTCCACTCATACCGCGGTCTAATTTGCAGCGAACCCGCTACCCCGTGGTGGTACTGACCTCATAACAGTGGGACTCGCGATGTTAGCGCTTCTCGACAATCCGAAGGTCATACTTTAGTTGGAGAACCCTATCAACTAAAGGTTGTACAGTCGATCCACGCCGTTGTGCTATCTTGGCGTCCCTAATTCTTGAGAGTCATTCCGATGCCCTTCGCGTAGTCCTTCTGAGGTGAGAATCAGACTCCCGCACAATCATCAAACCGTTTCTGTCTCGCTGGGCGTTCTGCTGCTCGCAACCGCCTGCCAATCGGGCGGTACATTACCAGCCAAACTTTCTAAAGAGTACAACGAGGTGGTGCGCGCATTTTACATCGGCCTGGCAGCTCTGCAGGTTGGGGATGATGTGCGCGCCGACGCCAAGCTCGCCGAAGTAACCCAACTTGTGCCGGCTGAGCCGGCGGGATGGGCCAACTGGGGACTGCTTGCCTTGCGGCAGCGAAACTTTGACCCAGCTGGAGAAAGATTAGAACGCGCGCGCTCGCTGGCTCCGGAGAATGATCAGATCCACTACTTACTCGGTTTGTTGGAGAGCAGCCGAGGGCGATCCGCAGAAGCGATCACGGCGTTGCGAAAAGCTGTTGACATTAATCCTCGCAACCTCTTGGCCACCTACAAACTCGCTGAAGAGATCGAGCGGCAGGCAAATGAAAACAGCGATGCAGAATACCAGCAACTTATTCAAAAGATGTTGGATGTTCAACCAGACAATTTGGCGATCTTACTGGAACTCGGACGCATCGTGGCCAAGCGTGGCGATGCTGAAACCCTGCATCGTGTGGTAGGCAAACTGTCTGAGCGCTCGACGGGTTGGCCGGCCGATGTGCAACAACAACTGAGCGCTCTGCAGACGGCTGCGTCTGCTTCGAATACTCAGGCTGCGGCAACGCGGGTCGCTTTCCTTCGGAACGTGCTGGTTCGCGTTCCGGAATATCGCAACGATCTATCCGCTATCAAACCTCCACCAGGCGAAGAGGCGCAACCCTTCACTCATTTCTTGAGAATGGAGAGTCCGGCTTTCACTTCAGCGCCCGCGGATATGGCAATCAGCTTTTTGTCTGAGCCGGTGCCAAATGCTGCTGCCGGCAAGTGGAGTTGGATCGGCGCGATTTCGCTCACTGGCGAAGGTACGCCGGCTATTGTGCTGGCTAACGAAAAAGAAGTGCGCATCGGCAATACCGGCTATCCGTTTCCTGCCGGGCCACTCAACGTTGCACCAGGACCAGACGGCGTTGTCGGGCTCGATTTTAATTACGATTTCAAAACAGATCTGGTGCTTGCCGGAGGTGGCGGCGTTCGTCTGTTGAAACAAGAAAGCGCAAACAAATTCACCGACGTCACGGCACAAACAAAGTTGCCGGCGATGATTTTGAACGGCAGCTTCACTGCCGCGTGGGCGGCTGACATCGACGCCGACGGTGACCTCGATGTTGTACTCGGTGCCGCCCAGACGCTACCAACCGTTTTGCGAAACAATGGTGACGGCTCGTTTGCGGAAATTCATCCGTTCGCCGGAGTCTCAGGATTGCGTGACTTCATCTGGGCAGACATTGATGCGGATGGTGATCCCGATGCCGCGCTGACGGACGACCAGAGTAAGCTGCGTTTCTTTGCTAATGATCGGAGCGGACAATTCAAAGAGCGAGTCGTGCCACCGAACCTGCGCTCAGTAAGAGCGATCGGCGTTGGCGACATTAACAATGACGGTGTGCTGGATCTCCTGGTACTGGTGACCGACGGAATCATCGTGCGGGTTTCC
Organism: Pyrinomonadaceae bacterium; assembly: GCA_035526805.1. Lineage (GTDB taxonomy): Bacteria > Acidobacteriota > Blastocatellia > Pyrinomonadales > Pyrinomonadaceae > PSRF01. The sequence continues at coordinate 252 of DATLBQ010000529.1, read as the reverse complement.
GACCAGAGCGACGGACAAATGTGGGAGACAGGCGAGGTCGTGCGAATCACGAATGATCCCAAGTTCCTGGAAGGCGGCGCGCGGCTACGCGTCGCGGATCTGGACAACAATGGCGGACTAGATTTGCTGTTGGTTTCAACAACTTTACCAATCGGTGGCTTTACACCGGGAGCATTGGTTTGGTTGGGCAATGAGAACGGTAGTTTCGCCCCGCCAATTGATCGGCCAATTGATACTCCACTTGCCCCGGCA
>DATLBQ010000528.1:0-5124 GCA_035526805.1 Pyrinomonadaceae bacterium | reverse complement strand
AGGAAAGATAAGACTATTCGATTCAACGCGGAGGATGCCAGCGTTATGACTTAATTATTCCTACCCGCGTGTATCCGCGTGAATCCGCGGCTCGCTTTCTGCTTGCTCCCGTGCATGATAGGAGGAACGCGTGAGCGGACTGGATTCAACGTGCTTGAAACCCAACTCCATTCCAATGTCGCGCCAGCGTTGAAATTCTTCCGGCGTGACATAACGCTCAACCGGCAAACGTCGCGCGTGAGGCTGCAGATACTGGCCTATAGTCATGATATCGCAAGACACCGAACGCAGATCGTTCATCAATGTGACGACTTCATCAAACGTTTCACCCAGACCTACCATGATGCCGCTTTTAGTCTTCATGCCGCGCGCTTCGAGATCGCGACGTAAGGCGGCGCGTCGCAACAGCGTCAATGATTGCTGATAACCAGCATCCGGTCGAACGCGACGATATAGACGAGCCACCGTCTCGGTGTTGTGATTAAGCACGTCGGGCTGCGAATCAAGCACAGCGTTAAGCGCATCCTCGTCACCATTGAAATCCGGTATCAACACTTCAATGCGGCAGTCGGGATTGAGAGCTCTCACCTGCCGCACGGTTTCGGCCCAGTGGGCGGCGCCACCGTCCGGCAGGTCATCCCGATTCACTGACGTGATTACTGCGTGGGCCAGGTTAAGTTGACGTACGGCCTCAGCGACGTGGCGGGGTTCTTCCTTATCAAGCGCGCCCGGTTGTCCCTTGCCGACGGCGCAAAAACCGCAATGTCGAGTGCAAATGTCGCCGCCTAACATGAACGTTGCCGTGCGATCAGACCAGCATTCGAAAATGTTTGGGCAGCGAGCCTCCTGGCAAACTGTGTGCAGGTTCAACCCTTCGATCAGGTTCAAGACATTATTCTGATTCGCCGGATCACCCAGGCGAATTTTCAACCACTCCGGTTTGGGCAGCCGGGGCTTGGGGTTGTTGCTGATTACCGTAAGTTGGCGAGACAAAAGTTCTCCTGACTAATGCAAGTTACTGATTGCCAAACATTCTAACATCGTCAAAACCGATAGAACACCGGGGCTGACTGAATGGCAGTCGTCAGTTTGAAATCAGTGAGGCACCTGGTACAGAACCTTCTTTACTCCAAACTGACCCACTGCCCGGGGTGACGTTTATACAGTTCATCTATGAAGCTTTAGCGGAACGCTTCGTCTGTTATACTGCGCGGCAATTTACCATCCGGCAAGCCACCATGCTTGCTCTAACTACCGGAGGCGACACGATGAAACAACTGTTCACTATTTGCGCTCTTTCTTTACTGCTGGCAACACCAATGCCTGCTTATGGGGACCTCGCGCGCCCAAATCCATCGCCGGAAAGACCAAAAGTGCTGCTCCACACCAGTCTGACAATCGTCCCTGACAGTAAAGCCTACGAAGCGCGACTACAAATCTCGCAAAGCAGCTGGCAGGAACTCCGTGCGGCGCTCGCAAACACGCCGGGGAACGAATTAATGGCCCAGGGCATAACAGGCAGCTCAACGCGGACGATGCTCGCCGGCGTTTTCATGTTCTTGTCGCTGTCATTTGCCGGAGTGTGGCTCGCCCGTTCGGTCCAGATGCGAAGTCAAAAAACAGGGGCTGCGTTGCTGTTCGGCACCGCGGTGATTGGTGCGGCAGCGATAATGACCCAAGCTAACGCCGGGCCGCCGAGTTCTTTTTACTGGCGCAAACTGCCACAGAACTTAACTAAAGGGGCGCCGACTAATGGCGGAATTGATATCGAAGTAGTTCCGGATCCAGGTGACGGTTCGGGCATGAAACTAATCATGCCCACAAGACCAAATTAGCCAAGCGAAGTAAGGCCAGTGGAACGAACTGCAAACATCGGTTTGGCGTCGTGGCGTGAGAAGAAAGCGGCGCTATCGGGTAATCGCGAACTGAGTATTCCCATGTTCGCGACTATCCTGGTCGCGTGTGTGTTTCTTTCTGCCGTGGCCGCGAGCTGGTTACCTTTGCAGGTGTCTGTGGTCACGGTTTTTCTGTTTGCCGGCCCGCATAATTGGTTTGAACTGCGCTATTTCCTGATGCGCTTGCCGCTGCGTTTTGGTAAGTCACGCAACTTTTTTATCGCCGCTTTTGCCGGTATAACCTTTCTGACACTCACTTACGTTTCACTGCCCGCGCTGTACAGCTCCGGCATCGTCCCGGATCATTTATGGCCCACGATTCTGGCGACGTGGAACACAATGCTGCTGCTGTGGGTTGGTCTGCTGGTTTGGCTGCGGGGTAAAAATAAAGTCAGACGTGATTGGTCGTGGGCGTTTGCGCTCACTCTCGCACTATGTTCGCTCAATTGGCTCGCGCCGGAATTTTTTAGCCTCGGTATTGTCTACTTACACCCGCTGGTGGCTTTATGTTTTCTGGATCGTCATCTGGCTCGCACGCGGCCGCTGTGGCTGCGCACATACCGCGGCTGTTTATGGCTTCTGCCGCTGTTGTTGTTAGGAATGTTCTGGCAACTCAGCCGGTCGCCGGCCCTCGCGGACGACAACGGCTTGTACTGGCGTATCACGCAACACGCGGGCGCACAGTTGCTGCCAAACATTTCCAGTCACGTGCTTGTCGCCACCCACGTATTTCTTGAGATGCTGCATTACGGCGTCTGGCTGGTGGCGCTGCCCTTGATTTCGCCGCTGTCTAGAGGTTCAAAAACCGAGCATTTATCAAGACCGATAAGCTCGGGGTCGGGAAGGGTGGTTTACCCAGGCTCGTTGAATGGCAATCAATGTGAGCGGGGGCAAGCCGCCCTTCCCAACCCTGAGACTTTGCATCTTGAATGCGAAAGTCGGGAGCGCCGTCGCCTCTGGAATGTCAAGACTGTACCGCTGGCGCGGCATCCGCGCGGCTTTCCCAAGTTAGTGGCCACGGCTTTAGTGGTCGGTGTATTTCTTGTCGGCGTGCTCTGGTTTGGTTTTTCTGTTGATTACACAACGACGCGCGATGTTTACTTCACGCTCGCTATCGCACATGTACTCGCCGAGGCGCCGTTCCTGCTGCGGATGATCTAGTCGGCAACTGATCAAATCTTTGTCTGCTGCGTATCGACTACTGCTTATCTCCTACTCACCCGACGAACTATGGCGCTTTCTGCCGGTCGGTTACCTGCTGACGATTCTGATCGAAACTCCCGTGTTGGCGGTCGGTCTATCCAGACGCCACCCCTTCAGCAGAAGGCTGTTGGCGGGCGTTTGGCTGACGGCGTGCACCTATCCAATCGTGACCCTGGTGCTCCCACTTCTGTTCTCCCCAGATAGGCGGGTTTCATATTTGGTAGTAGCCGAAACTTTCGCGCCCGTGGTGGAGTGCCTTCTCTTTTGGTTGGCATTCGGCAAGCGTGATCACGCTGGCACAGCTTCAATGTGGCGCGATTTCATCGCCATCATTGTCGCCAATCTCGCTTCGTTTGGCGTGGGTGAAATTTTGAATGCCTGGGGATGGTTTAGACTGTTCGGATAATTAGTAAGGATTTAGTCTGAGATGGCGCCACCGCTTTTCTCTGTGCAAACCTCGTGTGCTTTGGGCATCTCTAAAAGGGCACAGGGTTAAACTCAAACAAGACCACTAGCCACCGTGCTCTGTTCGTCCAGCAACTTGTTCGAATGCAGAAACTGCGAAAGCAGATCGCCATCAATATTACCCCCTGATACAACAACCCCAACGCGTTTCGTATCAGTCGGCAGTTTGCCGGCGAACACAGCGGCGGCAGCAGCGGCGCCCGAAGGCTCGACTAGTAATTTCATTCTGAATAGGAAAAACTTTATCGTTTCAATAATCTCCGCGTCTGAAACGATTAAAACATCTTCAGCAGTTTTCTGTAATATCGGGAACGTCAGCGTTCCTGGTGATTGAACACGCAAACCGTCGGCGATGGTAGGTGGAGGCGGAATCGACACGCGCTCGCCTTTGCGAAACGACTGTCGTGTGTCGTCGGCAGTATCAGGTTCCACGGGGAAGCAGCGAATCTGAGGATGGAGCGCCTTAGCGGCAGTGCTAACGCCCGCAAACAAACCACCGCCGCTGCAGGGCGTGAGCAGGGAATCGATCTCGGGAACTTCTTCGACCAGTTCGAGGCCGCAAGTCGCCTGGCCAGCTAGAATCAGGTAATCATCGTAAGGCGGCACCATCACCCGGCCGTCGCGTTCAGCTAATTCAATCGCCACTTCTTCGCGATTCTGTTTGAGACGATCGTAAAAAACAATTTCAGCGCCATAACCACGGGTGGCTGCAACCTTCGCTTTCGGAGCGTCGTTGGGCATGGCAATCACTGCGCGAATTCCGGCTTCGCGCGACGCCAACGCTACTGCTTGCGCGTGATTGCCCGAAGAGAACGCGGCCACACCACGCTGCTTCTCTTCGTCACTTAGTGAAAGGATTTTGTTGGTAGCGCCCCGAATCTTGAAGGCGCCGGCGCGTTGCAAGTTTTCGCACTTAAAGAAGACTTCTTTGCCGGTCGCTTCATTAAACGAACGCGAGGTGACCACGGGTGTGCGATGTACGTGGCCGCGTATTCTGGCGGCCGCTTCCTGGATCATCTGTAGTGTCAACATACCAACATTCTCAAAACTGTCTGCACTACGCGTTCCGCGTTGTCATGATTTGAATTCTCTGTGCTCCCTTTGTGTTGTCTGTGCCTCCGTGGTTACTCTCCGCCCAAACACGCAAAACAAACAAAGGCACAGAGTACATTGGGGCTTCACAGAGAAAACTCAAATTGTGACAGAGTCACTTTCGAGTTCCATTTCAAACACTTCCGCAAAATGCATTGCCAGTCGATCTTCAACTTCATGCATATCGATTTCGCGGCCGAGCAGATCCTCCATTGAGGTTACCTGTTCACCATCGCAAGCGATGATCAGGTTAAAGAAACTTAGATCCGTATTCACGTTCAGCGCGAATCCATGCGTCGTTATCCAGCGGGCGATGTGCACGCCTATGGCTGCGACTTTGCCGCGAGTGGTGTGAACGCCAGTCAATCCTTCGAGGCGAAACGCATCAATTCGATAGGCTGCCAACGTGCGAATCAACACCTCTTCGAGATCGCGCACGTATCGATGCACATCTTCGCGATCGGGACTA
>DATLBQ010000527.1:0-10094 GCA_035526805.1 Pyrinomonadaceae bacterium | reverse complement strand
CATGGCCGCATAGTGCGAGGTGGCAAACACTTTGGTAAGCACATGGGGCGCGCCGGCAAGCACTTCGGGAAAGGAACGAAGAAAGCGGGCAAACGCGTCGGTCGAGGAACCAAGAAGGCCGTCAAGAAGGTGATTTCATAGACGTTCCCGTAAGTCTGGATTCAACTTCGGCTCACCGGTTCCGGTCCCAGTAACGAACTGCGAACCTATGCGGCTACTTAGCCTCTGCGCCAATTAGCAGCCAATTGCCATGACCAGAATCTAGCCTTGCAGGGCATTCAAGCTTGAGCAGTTCATTCCGGTATCGGGATCCGGTTTCTGCAAACTCCTCTTGTGCGGGTTTACTGTTTTTCCCCGAAGCAACGGATCGAGTAATCCCGATGTCGTCATCAAAAAGTCCAGCTATCGCAAACGAACTGCTTGCGGGCCTGCCAAAAAAAGAATATCAGGCTCTGGAGTCTCACCTGGAGGAAATCCCCCTGGTCTTCGAGCAGATTCTCTACAAGCCAGACGTCTTGATCAGTGACGTCTATTTCCCGAATAGTGGAGTGATCTCTCTGCTTGCCGGTCTCAATGAACGCGCTACGCTCGAGGTGGGCCTGGTCGGCAAAGAAGGCATGCTTGGTCTGGCAGTTTTCCTGGGAGTAAATGGCTCGCCGAATCGCGCCGTCGTACAGGGCGCGGGCTCAGCCATGAAAATGAAGGCAACAGCGTTTCGCAGGGAGTGTAATAACGGCGGCTCTCTGCCACGCCTGTTGCAGCGTTACACCCATTCGCTTTTAACTCAGATCACGCAGTCCGCCGTCTGTAATCAGTTTCATTCGGTCGAAGCGCGTCTCGCACGCTGGCTGCTGATGACCCATGACCGCATGGCGAATGATGAGTTTCAACTAACGCAGGAATTCTTATCTAACATGCTGGCGGTGAGGCGCGAATGCGTAAATAAGGCGGCGGGCAAACTACAAAAACGCGATTTGATTACCTATAGCCGTGGCCGCCTCAAGGTGTTGGATCGTGCCGGTCTGGAAGCGAGCGCATGCGGTTGCTATGAGATTATCAAGGACGAAAGCAGCCGTTCGTAACGAGGAAGAGAGCACGCTGTTTTTTACCGCTTCTCAACTCAGGATCATTCTCCGTATGCCTCGTTTAATTTGCGAAAGTGATAACCCATAGCCGCCAGGCGCATCGATTGCGGAAACTGGTCGCGATGCCTGGCGACCGTCCGCGCCAGGAAGCGCCAGAATTCTTTGCGCTCGCAATCAATCACTCCCAGCTTAACTGTCAGTCGAGCAAATGCCGCGAGGCCGCTAAGGATCTTCATGCGAGACGGTTCGGGCAGGTCTTGCGCGGTACGCTTAAGTGAATCGAGGGCGCGCTGGTAGTATTCGCTCGGTTTATAGATGGTGCGCATAATCAACTGGTAGCCCTCGATTAATCGCGTGGCATCCATCTTCGGCACAAAATTAAGCGAGCAATTCGTGTTGTTGCCGGAGCTCTCTCCCAGTAAGCGTCCCTCCTTTTCCAGCCGCCGCCAAAGCTGCGTATCGGGGAGCGCAGTCAGCAATCCGACCATTGCGAGCGGTATTGCGCTATCTCGTATGAATCTTATCTGGCGTTCGAAGATGTCGTCGGGATCGTTATCAAATCCGACAATGAAGCCGGCCATCACCTCCATGCCATAACTCTGAATCTTCTTCACGGACTCGAGCAGGTCTCCACGATTCTGCGACTTCTGAGCTTCCTTTAGACTCTCTTCCACTGGAGTTTCAATTCCAAGGAAGACTCGGCGAAAGCCCGCGCGCTGCATGTCAGAGAGAAGTTCCCGATCATCGGCAAGGTTTACGCTCGCCTCAGTCAAAAAGGAGAATGGAAAACCATTTCTTTCCTGCCATCGGGTGATTTCCGGCAAAAGCCGTCTGACGTTCTTTTTGTTGCCTATGAAATTATCGTCAACAATAAAAACGGTGCCGCGCCATCCAAAGCGTAGGAGCGCATCAAATTCCGCCAACATTTGCTGATTACTCTTGGTGCGAGGGACGCGACCGTAGATCTCGATGATGTCACAGAATTCACAGTTGAACGGACAGCCGCGTGAATACTGCACAGACATCGCGCTGTAACCCTTCATGTCAGCAAGCTGGAAATGAGGTACGGGAGTCAGCGCCAGCGGAGGTTTTTCGGCTGCCTGATAGGTTCGTTTGGCGTCGCCACGTTCAAGGTCCTGAATAAACAGCGGCAGTGTCGTCTCAGCTTCGCCAAGAAAAACATGATCCACGGCCGGCAAATCTTCAATCGTAGTCGTCACGTATGGCCCGCCAAGCACAACCCGCTTTCCTCGCTCTTTGCAACGTCTTACGACTTCATGCACAGATTCTTTTTGCACCAGCATCCCCGTCACGAAAACAATGTCTGCCCAGTCGATTGCAGACGCCTTAAATGCGCGCACATTCAAATCAACCAGCCGGCGTTCCCACGACTGAGGCAACATCGCGGAAACCGTGAGTAGGCCTAGAGGCGGAAAGGCGCACCGTTTTCTTTCAAAGGGCAGCGCGTGACGAAAACTCCAATATGTATCGGGAAATTCCGGGTTAACGAGAAGAACATTCATCGTGTGCTCCTTGGCCGATAACAACTGCGGCAGTCGGGGACATTGAATCGAAGAGAGATCACTTGTCGCGCGTATAGGCTTATCCTACCTCCGCAAAGCGACCCTCGCAGGTAATACTTACGTAAACTTTTTCGACCCACAGTCGCCCGCCGACAGGAAGTTGAACGACACACAAATATCACAATTTCTCACGGGCGTTGGAAGGTTCAATTTGAGTAAATCGGATAGGATGTCCGATTCCCGGTTCTTTTGAACTGCAGCTCGAAATTGGCCGCTATCGCGGTCGCGCCCCAGTGCAAGGAGGGTTCTCTCTTGATCAAGTCGAATAGCATCGCCGATCCGGTTGTCCACGTCGCTGACCCTGGGATCGCCGCATTGCAGGTCAATGTCGCGGATGCCGGCAGTTGGAATGATGCTCCATACACTGACTGGTCGCAGATGGCGGACACAGAACATTTCGTACAGTTTTACGAGGCGGATGGATTCCTGCTGAACTCTTTGAGCGGTTTTATCGGAAGTGCCATCAGCTCCGGTGACGGAGCAATAGTGATCGCCACCGAATCTCACCGAGCCGGTCTTGAAGAATTAATAAAGGCAAATGGTCTCGACGTAGCTTCGGCGAAGGCGCATGGGCAATTTCTCTCTCTGGATGCCGCCGAGACCCTATCGCAGTTCATGATCGACGGAATGCCGGAACCGGGACGGTTCCACACGGTGATGGGCAGCCTCATCGCGAGCGTAACGGACGGTCGGCCACGCGTTAAGGCCTTTGGTGAGATGGTAGCGCTGCTCTGGGGCGAGGGTAATCATGCAGCCGCAATCCAGCTTGAACAACTTTGGAATGATCTTCAAAAGGCGCACTCCTTTTCGCTGTTCTGTGCCTATCCAATGAATGGATTTAGCGGCGAGCAGTTTATTGAGCCCACCCGCAGCGTTTGTAAAGTTCATTCCCGAGTAATCCCGGCTGAAAGCTACGCAAGTATCGCGGACCACGACGCTCGGCTGCGCGCCATTACTCTGCTGCAACAAAAAGCAGAGTCGTTGGAGGTTGAGGTAAACGAACGGCGCCGCGTCGAAGAGTGCTTGCGCCTCGCACTGGTCGGTGAACAAATGGCTCGCGCCGAAGCCGAGACTGCCAATCGGATGAAAGACGAGTTTTTAGCGACCGTTTCTCATGAAATTCGAACTCCTCTTAACGCGATTATCGGTTGGTCCCACTTGCTCCGCAGCGGCAGGTTAGATAAAGCGACCACCGATCGCGCTATCGAAACCATCGATCGCAACGCGAAATCACAGGCACAACTCATCGAAGATATTCTCGATGTGTCGCGCATGATCACCGGCAAGCTTCGTCTCAACAACGAGCCGGTGGATATTTCGTCAGTCATCAATGCCGCGATCGACTCGGTACAACTGGCGATAGACTGTAAAAGCCTGCATCTGGAGGTAACGCTCGATCCTTCGGCCCGTCACACCGTTGGTGATGCTAATCGTTTGCAGCAGGTCGTCTGGAATTTACTGGCGAACGCCATCAAATTCACGCCTTCAGGTGGACGCATCGAAGTGAGAGTGGAACGTGCCGGCGAAAACTTACGGATGCAAGTCAGCGACACCGGGCAAGGCATTGGTGGAGAATTTCTGCCGTTCATTTTTGAGCGTTTCCGCCAGGCCGATGGCACGACGACCCGGCAACATGGCGGACTTGGTCTGGGATTAGCGATCGTGCGCCATCTGGTTGAGCTTCACGGCGGGACAATCACGGCCCACAGTCCAGGAGCCGGGAGGGGCGCAACCTTCATTATCAAACTTCCGCTGGCGCCATCGATCGCGCCTCGCGGCAAAAAACAAAATCTGCAAAGTAAACTCGCGGCTCGTTCGGATGTCGCCCCGCTTCCGGCATTGGACAACGTGAAGGTTCTCCTGGTTGATGACGATCCCGACACGCTGCAGATCCTTTCAGTCATGTTAACTGAATCAAAGGCCGGCGTGCAGCGGGCCGCATCCGTAGAGGAAGCTTTGGAAATACTGACGTGGTACGAACCGGATGTATTGGTGTCGGATTTGGCGATGCCCGATGAGGACGGCTATTCACTGATCGCAAAGATCAGGGACCTTGAGGCTACTACTGGGAAGGAAACTCCCGTCATCGCACTAACCTCATACGTGCGCGTAGAGGATCGGGCCCGGGCACTGTCTGCCGGATTCAATATGTTTGTGCCGAAGCCGGTCCAACCTGAGGAACTAATTACTGCAATAGCCAGCCTGGCTGAAAAAATCGCGGCCGATATTGCGTAAATGAAGGCCTGGCTCCGTTAGGAGCCAAATGTTTATAACCTCGACCGCGCACTAAGTAATTTGCGGGGTTAGGCACCCCGGGCGTGCCTAACCCCGCAAGGTTTTTAACCTTTCGACCTATAAACATTTTGTTCCTACGGAACGAGGAAGGTGTTCAGCATAGGTTGATCTCAGGTTCTGTGTAAGCTGCGTAATCTATCGATACTAACAGACTATTCCTTAACAAACTTCAAGGCCACACCGTTCATGCAATAGCGCAAGCCGGTCGGTTTAGGTCCGTCATCGAATACGTGTCCCAGGTGGGCATCGCATCTGGCGCAGAGTGCTTCAGTGCGCGTCATCCATAAACTGTTATCGACTTCCTCGCGGACATTCTCTTTCGCAATCGGCTCATAAAAACTCGGCCAGCCGGTGCCGGAGTCAAATTTGGCATCAGAGCTGAATAGCGGCAGCTCGCAAGCCACGCATTTGAAGACGCCTGGTTCGTGAATCTCGTTGAGGGGACTGGAAAAGGGCCGCTCAGTTCCCTTCTCTCGCGTGACGCTGTATTGCTCAGGCGTGAGTATCTCTTTCCAGTCTTGATTGGTCTTAGTCACTTTTGTAATTCCTTTGGCGCCGATCGAATTTTTAGCAACTTCGCGTTTGACCCTACCACTGCCTGCTTCCTGCGTGCCGGCGGGAACGAAAGCAAATCTCGAGAGCGCTGCGAACGCTCCCACGGTTGCCGCCGAAGTTAGAAAAGTACGACGATTCATCATGATGTCCGACAGTTTAGCTTGTCGCTCGTTGAGTACAGTCAACTCGCCATGAACTAAAGTTTGTCGTAAAGCTTCGCGACCGCGTCGCTCCCTTAAAGTTTTCTGGCTCGTTTAACGTCATGTTCCAGCAGGTTGGTAGTGCGCTCTGTAACGCTTGCCGGCGCCGCTCGAAGGATCGGTTCTCTGTCAGGCATTCCCAACTCTTCCGTAATCGCCGGTTTAAAAGCTTGATCCCGATCCCGCCTAATCAGGAGGCCGGCAAGAATGTGACCCAAACCCGACAGCATTGGCATCAACCCTACTAACCATAGAATACGCACCACTGGGTCTATTTCAAACGGAATCTTGGTAACAAGATCCGGAGGTAACTTCAAAACCAACGCGGCGCCCAGGAAGTAAAGAAAGATGGCCAACCCGATTCCGCTGAAGAGTGAAACGACGCCGGTTACCAGATGCTTCTCTCGCCGCTGCTCCGCTGTCTTTTTCTTGCCGCCTTCGAATCCCCACGGTTTGACAGGAGCAAGATCGCCCGAGCTGCGAACGATTTCTTTTTTCATTTCCTCCATCGCGCGCGAGATCTCTTCTGAGACCTGTTCAACCTTTAGATTCTTCATCATCCCCTTGATCATATGGGGCAGCGGTCCGGGGATCCGCGCAATCGTCTCGCTCAGCGAGACGGCCTTGCCAATTACCTTGAGGTTGGCTCCGCACAACCGGCAATACTGCAGGCCGGAGGAAGATTCAGTACCACATTGCGGGCAATACATAAGTTTTCAGCGGTCTCCGAAAGACATTATCCAGCCGTTCGGCGTATTCGGAAAGCCGGGTTGAACTACGATACTGAAGTGATGTTTGTTCAGGTTATTGGTGCGTTCCTGGTTTGAACCGCGAGTGGTAATGGTTGTTCTTTTGTAAATCTGTGAAATCTGCGTATCTGCGGATTACTCAGCCTTCACGGTAAAATCAAAAGCCCCCGGCAAAAAAACGCCGGAGGCTTTTATTTTAAGTGGTAATTCTGCTAACGCCGCACCGTCGGAGTGGCCAGCGTCCAGACCTGCACCGGGCCAAGGCTCAAGTTAACAGTCTTCACAACATAATTACCGGACTGTGAAATGGGCGCGTTGATAACTGCTACGCCATTGGAGCTATCAGCAACCTGCAACACCACTCCGGACTGATTAATAAGCGCCAGCTTTATCGGCAGGTTGTTGCTCGACCCAGCCACGACGGAGATTGCGGTCGCTCCCGTTGCAATGGTGAGACTGCTTACCGCTTCCTTGCCTGCGCTCAAACTGGTACTGCTGCTCGTCGTCGCGCCCGGACCCGATGCAGCTTGCCCACTTGAGCTGGAGCTTTCCAAACAGAAGCGATCGATGTAAACGCCGTCGCTCATGTTCTTGATTTCTACCCTGTGCTGGCCCGCAGCGAGGTTCGCAAACTCCACCTTTGGCCCAAACACCGGATCCTTTAGACCTCCTGAGCTGCCGCCGTAATTGACCGTGCCTTTCGACACGCCATCGATAAAGACCTCCGCGCTGCCGCCCTTGGTGCTGGTGCCGTAGTAATAAGTCAGCTTGCCGGTTCGGCCCGGATCGACAGTTACGGTCAGAGTTGCCGAATGATCGGAAGACTTGCCGGCGTGGAAGCGGAAGTGGCCGCTGCTGGCGCCAGTAGCGTTCACCGTATGCCAGCCGTCTGTGTAACTGATGCTCTTATCGTCGTCCTCGAGGCAAACGACTGTGGGTGGCACGCACACGGCCCAGTTCGCGCCCGCGAATCCGTAGTCTGGAGCGCGTTCAATCGGCGAAGCAAAGTAAACCGCGCCCAGGCTCCCAAACACGACTGCGTAAGGCTCAATCACCGCCGGCAACGCGTTGGGATCCGTGACCGGAATCGTCGGATTGCCGAGAGCGCTGAGTGGTACGGTCACTTTGAGCGTCCCGTTTTCACCTTCCGTGTATGTGCCCGCAGGTGTACTCGTTGTGCCGCTGACAAAGCTTTCTTCAGCAGGATCGTATTGACCAAACGTGTAGCTTGCTCCCGACGGATCAACTGACACTTCAGTCGCGTAGATTTTCGAAGTCAGGCTGCCATCAGCGTTTCTCTTCGCGGTCGTCCAGACCGTTCTGTAAACACCGCCGACCGTACCCGGTGGCGGCACTATTGAGAAGTTCTTCAACGTGACCGTGGTCACAAGTGACTGTTTGTCATCGGTGAGACCAAACGTCAGCTTGGTGATATCGAATTGGTCGGCACTACCGGTCATACTTTGTACTGGGTTGCCAGCGTCTCCGGTCGAATCGACCGCGACCACGCCATCGCACGAAGTACCGGCCGCAGGGGGCAGCGGTCGCGTTGGCGGCTCAGCCACGGGTCCAGCCGGCGGATCATACTGCGAGAACATTGTCTTGCCGCCTGTCTGCCGGGCAATTACAGCCTTCGCTGTAAAGTCGTTTCCACCAGGCATTCCGTAGGACCTTTGTCCGGTGATACAAGCGCGGCTGATGCATCCATCGTCGTAACCGACCAACACACGCCCTTCCTTGTCGACATCCGCACCGAAAAAGTCGAGCAGGTTGCGACAGCCGCCATCGTCGCAAATGCCGCCGCGCTGAATTGGATCGCCAGGCGTGGCATTTTGTGTCCACCAATGTTTGCCGCGATCATAAGTTGTAGCAATGTAGAGATACCAGACGCCTTCAAATGCGGGCTGGTCGTAGTCGGCGCCGCCGGTGGTAGTTCCGAAGAAAGCCACTGCCGCACGATCACCATCGCCGGAAACCGCGGCATGGAAGAGACTGTTCTTGATGCCAAGTTGCGCGCCGATGTCGGTGTCGTCGGTCCATGAGACACCCTTGTCGCGTGATACAGCAACGCGCGAGTGACCGTCCCCAGCCTGGTAAGCAAAATACACAGTGCCATCAGATCCGATCGCCACAGATGGGTCGCGAGCTGGTATGGTCGTCGCGTGTTCGAGCATGCGGATCTGCCAGGTGATACCGTTGTCCTCTGAAACGATTAGCCCGGGTTTGCCACCCTCATGAATTAATGTACTGGGATCGCCATGACAGGCTCGGTTCGGTACATAAGCGGTTCCATCAGGACCAATCTTGATGTGCCCATGGAGACCACCGCAGTCGGCGAGTGAGTACATAGGAACAGCCGGCCCGAACGTCATGCCGCCATCAAGACTGAGCGAGCAAACAGCATCGGCTACTGACTGCGAACAGTACCAGACCCCGTTCGGATACACAGGATTGACGCCGTTGGGAACGGGCTCGTGGTACGGACCGCCACCTATCGTTTGATGATCGATTCCGGATGGGGCGCCAGAGCCTTCGCTCGGAAAGAACGTGCGACCATCGTCGTCGGTCCATTCTGAGGTTGAGCCAAAAGGTGTCGAACCTTCCTCCTGCGAGACAAACGTACGACCGGTACGCGAGTCAGTAAACAAAATTGGATCGCCGTAATACCGCGGGGTGGCGGCGAGCGTTAGCGAAGCTTTTTCCCAAGTGACTTTTGCCGGGAAGAAACTGTCGTTGAAAGTGGCGCGCAACATGTAAGGCAGGAAACCGCCGAAGTAAGTTACCGTACCGCCATTCGGTATGCCGTTATAAGTTTTTTCACTCTTCCAGTTCACGCCGATGGAAGGTTCACCTGCATCATCAGCAACTCCCGGAGGCGCTTGATAGTTGTAAAAACGAGGAGTGCCGGCGGGCTCATTGGTTGGCGTCGGTGTTGGCGTCGGAGACGGCGGGGGCGGAACATTTTCGACGCTGGCCGTGGCTTGATACTGCTCGGCCGCCGTCGCGGTCCAATAGACGACGTGCACCGCGAAGACTCCGGTGCCGACGTTTGACTTGGACGGATCGAGGTCGGCGTCCTCACTCAGCAGAATTCCATTGGTGACGCCATTGCCGGAACTAGCGACTACTGGTCCGTTCAAATCGCCCTTGTGAATGTAAAGATCGAAGTCCTGGCCTGTAATTGTCCACCCCAAATGCACGTGAACCAACTTTCTAGCGTTGACCCAGTCAGCTGGCGCGCCGGCTATTGTCAGTGTGAACGTGTCGCAGCTCACGCCTTCCACACACATCTCTTCCGAGGTTAGCAAGCCTGCGGCCGGATCCCCGGTCGCGCCTCCACCGATAGCCGTGCCCTGCCAGCTAACGGGACTAGAGGTGGTGGTAATAGTTGCGGAGCTCGGGTTGGAGGCTTCGGCCGTTGGTCCCGCCAACAGCGCCAGCGTTACCAGCGCCAGGACGCACACCAGGGCCAGCAGAACACCAAATGAGTTCAGAGCGCCAGCGGAAACGATCCGTGAAAATAGCTGAGTATTGTTCCTCCTATGGTTTTGCCAGCGACCATAGGTTCGGTTATTCGTGTTTTGGGCATTCCGTTTCATTGGTGTTGACTCCTTTAAGGTTTGGCGG
>DATLBQ010000526.1:0-4139 GCA_035526805.1 Pyrinomonadaceae bacterium | reverse complement strand
ATTAATACGCTGCATGGATTTTATTTCCATGACAACATGAACCCGCGCGCGCGGAGCTTTTACATCGCAACGGAAAAAATCGCCGCGCGCTGTTCGGATGTTATTCTGTCGCAAAACAGCGAAGACATTCAAACCGCGATTCGCGAAGGTATTTGCCGCGCCGACCAGATCAAGTCTCTGGGTAACGGCATTGATGTCCAGCGCTTTGATCGCTCACGCCTGTCGAGCGAGGTATTAGAAGAAAAACGTCGCGAACTGGGCTTGCCAGCAGGTGCTCCCGTCGTCGGATTTGTCGGACGATTGGTCGCGGAAAAAGGAATTTTGGAATTGCTACGTGCAGCGCAAACGGTTCTCAAACAAGTCCCCGAAGCGCGATTTTTGTTCATCGGGCCTGAGGATAAAGAGAAAGGTGATGCCCTCACCCAGGACATCGCTCAGGAGTACGGCATTGCTCATGCGTGTGTCTTTCCCGGCATGCGTCAAGATATGCCGGAGCTTTACGCACTGATGGACGTTTTTGTCCTCCCGTCACATCGCGAAGGTTTTCCTCGCTCGCCAATGGAAGCATCGGCCATGGAGACGCCCTGCATTGCCACCGATATCCGCGGTTGCCGTGAGGCCGTGCTGCCGGACCGCAATGGAGTACTCGTGCCTCTGCGCGATGCCGATGCCCTGGCCGATGCCATTGTTGATCTATTGAAAAACCCGGGGAAAGCCCGGCGTATGGGTCAAGCAGGTCGCCAAGTCGCTCTCGAACGGTTTGATGAGCGGCTGGTTTTTGATAAAGTTATCGATGAATACGCGCGCTTGCTACGTGCCAGAGGACTGCCCGTACCCGATCCGGTGAGCAAGCCATCGCAATCCCAGGAGACATCCCCTTGAAAAAAACTATTCTTGTTACGGGCGCCGCCGGTTTTATTGGTAGCCACACCGCACAACAACTGCTGGAACGCGGTGATATTGTCGTAGGACTCGACAACCTCAACGATTATTACGATCCAGCTCGCAAGCGGAGCAATCTTGCCGAACTGCAAAGTACTGCCAATGCGGCGGATCGCTTCCACTTTGTCGAAGGCGACATTCGCGACCGTGAGCTACTCGATCGATTGTTCGGTCAGTACTCCTTTGACGCCGTGGCAAATCTGGCGGCGATGGCCGGCGTGCGTGTCTCGATTGAAAATCCATATCTCTATTACGACGTTAATCTGACCGGCACTCTCAGCTTGCTGGAAGCGGCGCGGCAGCATAAGACCGCCAACTTTGTGCTGGCCTCGACTTCTTCGGTTTATGGCGAGACGCAGCAGATTCCTTTTATCGAAACCGATCTCTGTGACCGGCCTCTGGCACCCTACTCCGCCAGCAAACGAGCTGCGGAACTTCTGGGGTTTACCTACCATCATCTCCACAATCAGAACTTCACCGCGCTACGCTTTTTTACGGTATACGGCCCGCGTGGGCGGCCCGACATGATGGCTTATAAAGTCGCCGACAACATTCTCTTCGGCCAGGAAGTCCCGCTTTTCAACAACGGCCAGATGCACCGCGATTGGACTTACGTCACCGATATCGCTGCCGGCGTTGTCGCCGCGGTTGATCGCCCACTGGGCTATGAAATCATTAACCTCGGACGCGGCGAGCCTGTACTCCTGGCCGATTTCGTCAATATGATCGAAGAGAAAATTGGGCGCAAGGCCAACCTCGTTCCAGCGCCGATGATGGATGCCGACATTGCCTATACCTATGCCGACATCAGCAAAGCGCGCAATCTGCTGGGTTACGAGCCGGCGGTCTCCGTGCAGGAGGGAGTGGCGCGTTTCTGGGATTGGTATCAACAAGCCGTTCTCAAGCAGGATGCTGTACAGCAGGATGGTCCGAAGCAGGAAAGGAATACTTCTTAACTCATGGATATTAAGGCACAGCTTCTTGATAAGCTGGCAAAGCAGCAAGCACGTGTTGCGGTCATTGGTTTAGGCTATGTCGGATTGCCTCTCGCAGTCTCGTTTGCAGAATCCGGTTGCCATGTAACAGGCATTGACGTGGACGTGCGCAAAACCGATGCTGTCAATCGCGGAGAGTCGCATATCGAGGATGTGCCGGCTGACAGTGTGCGTACTTTGGTCGAGTCAAAACGGCTGTGTGCGACAACCGACTTTTCCGTTTTGCTGGAATGCGACGCTGTTTCGATCTGCGTGCCGACGCCGCTGCGCAAAACCGGCGACCCCGATATTTCCTACATTGTGCACGTCGTCGAACAGATTGCTCAATATCTGCATCCGGGCGTCGTGATCGTTCTCGAATCAACGACTTATCCGGGCACAACCACGGAGGTTTTGCTGCCGCGACTCCTCGAAAGCGGGCATAACTTGCAAGTGGGACGCGACTTCTTCGTAGCGTTTTCACCCGAGCGCGTTGATCCAGGCCGCGTCGATTGGACGACACGGACGACACCGAAAGTGATCGGCGGTGTCACGCCCGACTGTCTCGAAGTCGCCAGCGCGTTCTACCATCAGGCGATTCAGAATCTCGTCCCCGTGTCTTCGACGGAAGCCGCGGAAATGGTCAAGCTACTGGAAAATACATTTCGCTCGGTCAACATTGGTCTTGCCAACGAAGTGCTGCTGATGTGCGACCGTTTAGACTTAAATGTGTGGGAGATCATCGAAGCAGCGGCCACCAAGCCGTTCGGCTTTATGAAGTTCACTCCCGGCCCCGGCCTGGGTGGGCACTGCATTCCGATTGATCCGCTTTATCTGTCGTGGAAATTAAAAACGCTCAACTACAATGCGCGCTTTATTGAGTTAGCAAGCGAAGTCAACACCAACATGCCGCGCTACTGGGCGCAGAGAATTCAGGACGCCTTGAATGAAGAAGGCAAACCTCTCAAGGGCAGCCGTGTACTTCTCCTCGGTGTGGCCTATAAAAAGAACGTTAGCGACGTGCGCGAATCACCGGCGCTCGACATCATCCATTTACTGCACGCCAAAGGTGCGGACGTCAGTTATCACGATCCATTTGTGCCGGCTTTCGATTGCGAAGGCGAGCCGATGCAATGCGTGGATGATCTGGAATCTTCTTTGAGCCAGAGCGATTGCGTGGTCATCGTGACGGATCACGACGGCTACGATTGGGGACAGATCCAGAAGGCATCGTCTTTGATCGTCGATACTCGTAACGCACTGGCAAAATCCGGTAAGGCCTAAGTCCTGCGGTGAAGAATTTCTACCGTAAACAAGGCAAGCGCAGTCTGGATGCAGCGGCATCAGGTGCAGGGCTTCTGCTGTTGTCACCACTCCTGGCAGTTCTCGCAGTCCTCGTGAGGCGCAAACTTGGCTCTCCGATTCTATTCCGCCAGCAGCGCCCCGGATTGGACGGGCGACCATTCATGATGCTCAAGTTTCGCACCATGACTGACGCCTGTGATGCCCAGGGAAACCTGTTGCCCGATGCGGAACGCCTGACTCAATTCGGTAGTTTTCTGCGCAGCACAAGCCTCGACGAGTTGCCGGAGTTGTTCAACGTGGTCAAAGGGGAGATGAGCCTCGTCGGGCCACGTCCTTTGCTGATGCGGTACCTGGATCGCTACACACCCGAACAAGCGCGCCGCCATGAGGTGCCGCCGGGGATCACCGGCTGGGCGCAGGTCAACGGGCGCAACGCTATTTCGTGGGAGAAAAAGTTCGAGCTTGATGTGTGGTATGTCGATCACTGCTCCCTGGCACTCGATCTTAAAGTGCTCTGGCTAACGATTTTGAAAGTGCTGCGGCGTCAGGATATAAACCAGGAAGGTCAGGCTACGCAAAGCGAATTCATGGGCACGACTCCGGTTTTGGACAATTCCCCATGAGCGGTGTACTTGTTCTCGGAGCCGGTGGGCACGGCAAAGTTGTCGCAGATATTCTGCTGCTTTCAGGCATAAAAGTTCTTGGGTTTCTGGACGATAATGATCATTCCACAGGCATGGTCCACTTGGGACTTCCCGTGCTGGGGAAGATAGACGAATACGCCCGTCACGCACCTGATGGGCTCGTGCTTGGCATCGGCTCCAATCGAGTTCGTCGGATGATTGTCGGACGATTGGGAGCAGCCGCAGAATCTCTGTGGATAAACGCCATTCATCCCCGCGCCACAGTTGCGGTTTC
>DATLBQ010000525.1:0-7079 GCA_035526805.1 Pyrinomonadaceae bacterium | reverse complement strand
CGAGCAGCGTGCCGGCCACGTCATGCCAAACCTGGTCGAGTCGATCTTTGTTGATCCCGGGCGCGCCGATGTGCGCTCCCAGGCGATAGATGGCAAGCATGCCAAGCGTAAACAAAATGCGCCGGCGAAGATCCGGCACATTGAACATATTACGAACAGCGGCAAAAAACTTATCCATCGGCGTCCTTTCGCTCGTCGCTCCTTTGGCTATCCTAACTTGCCGATTTCGGTCACGGCTCCCCCAGCTTTTTCAATCTTCTCGCGCGCGCTCTTGGTGAAGCGATGCGCTGAAATGCGCAGCGGTTTCGACAACTCGCCGTTGCCAAGAACTACTACGTCATGTTTGGCCTTTTTGATAATGCCGCGGGTGTGCAAAAGCTCGGGCGTTATTTCTTCGTTAGCTACAAAGCTTCGATCCAGGGCCCCGAGACTAACTTCGAGCCAACGTTTCTTGAAGATATTTGTAAAACCGCGTTTCGGCAAACGGCGATGCAGCGGCATCTGGCCGCCTTCAAAGCCTATCTTGGCGGAATAGCCGGACCGCGACTTCTGCCCCTTCTCGCCGCGCCCGGCGGTCTTCCCCAAACCGGATCCCGGTCCTCTTCCGACACGTTTCTTTTTGTGAATGGAACCTTTGGTCGGTTTTAAATTGTTGAGACTTAATACCATGATGTTTTTCTTTGAACTTTGTACTTTGACCTTTGTACTTTAAAGCCTTTTCTTAAGCTCAAGGTACAAGGCACTAAGATCTTTCTATTCCACGATTCTTATCAGATGCGGCACTTTCGCAACCACGCCTCGCATCGACGCGTTGTCGGGCCGTTCAACTATTTGGTTCAGCTTCGTCAATCCCAAACTGCGGACAATAGTCTTGTGAGTTTTCGGTGTAGCGATGAAACTCCGGTAATACTGAATCCGAATTGTGCCCTCGCTCGCTGAGCTCTTTGCCTTGTCGGCTTCTTTTTCTCTTTTAGGCATAACCCCTCAAATCTAGTGAACGGTAAATGGTGAATAGCAAATGGAAGATGCTACAACCATCGGCGTTCTGTTTACTATTTACTATTTACCATTTACCGCTTTTAGATTTCCTCGAGCTGCTTCCCTCGCAGCCGCGCCAGTTCCATCGGATCCTTCATTCGCAGCAACGCGTCGAAAGTTGCGCGCACCACATTGTGCGGATTCGTCGACCCCAGCACTTTCGTGCGCACGTCATGGACGCCCACCGCCTGCATTACCGCACGCACCGCACCTCCTGCAATCACACCTGTACCTTGCGATGCCGGCTTCACTAAAACTCTTCCGGCGCCGAATTTCCCAATCAACTGATGAGGCACCGTGTTTTGGATCAACGGCACGCGAATCAAGCTCTTCTTAGCGGCTTCGATGGCCTTCTTGATCGCCAGAGGCACTTCCCGCGCCTTACCTGTGCCAAAGCCGACATGGCCACCTTCGTCGCCAACCACAACCAGAGCTGCGAACGACATGTTCTTGCCGCCCTTCACCACTTTGGTAACGCGGTTGATGGAGATGACCTGGTCTTTTAGATCAAGGCCTTGTGACGAAATACGCTGCTTAGGTTGTCTCATTGCTTTTTAGTCTTCTTTTTGCGTGGCTTCTCTTCCACTGCTGCTGCGGTTTCTTCCGTCTGCTCAGCGGCCGCTTCCGCCTGGACCGCTAATTCATTCTTATTCAGACCAGCTTCGCGAGCGGCATCGGTGAGCGCCTTAATTCGGCCGTGATACAAGTAACCACCGCGATCAAACACCACGCTTTCAATTCCTTTTGCAAGCGCACGCTCGGCAATGGTTTTACCGACCCGTCGGGCAGCATCAAGATTCCCGCCGGTCGATCCACGCAATTCTTTCTCGGTAGTTGACGCGGAAACTATCGTCTGTCCAAGTTGGTCATCAACCAACTGCGCGTATATATGATTCAGGCTGCGATAGACGGCCAGTCGGGGCCGCTCGCCGCTACCTTTAACCTTGCGGCGAATTCTCTTGTGAATCGCCTCGCGAACTGTTGCTCTGCTCGTATTTGCCATTTCTTTTCCCGTGAATGGTAAATGGTGAATGGTGAATAGAAGAACCCGCCATCTACTATTTACGATTTACTATTTACCGGTTTTTCCCGGCTTCAGCTTGATAGGCACATCCGCATAACGAATGCCCTTTCCTTTGTAAGCGTCCGGCTTGCGTAGCTTGTGCATCTCGGCAGCAACCTGCCCAAGCTTCTGCTTGTCGATGCTCGTGAGCGTCAAGGTCGTTTGATACTGCTGAATGCTGCCCTTGGTGGTCATACGCTCGGCCTTGGCTTCAACACCCTCTGGCAAAGGAAAGTCGATTGGATGTGAATAACCCAGCGAAAAAACTATCCGCTTCGCCTGCACATCGGCCTTGTAACCAACGCCGACAACGTCCATCTGCCGCGAAAATCCCTCGGTAACACCAACGATGGCGTTATTCGCCAACGCCCGCGCCAGGCCGTGCAGCGGGGCCAGATCATCAGACGTACGCTCAGCCTGAAGCTGATCACCGTCGAGCTTGAAACTGATTCCGGCGGGAATCGGAGTCTTCAAACGACCCTTCGGACCTTTCACCTCAAGCTCCTGCTCGCCAATAGTCACCGAAACACCCTTCGGTAACGTAATCAACTTCTTGCCTATGCGCGACATAATTAAAACCTCAGTAAAAAGTGACAAGTGAAAAGTTATAAGCCGGAAAAGAACCGTTCGTTTTCTTACTTTTCAAATTTCACTTTTCACTCTTCACTTCCTTAATAAATCTGTGCCAACAGTTCGCCGCCTATGTTTTCGCGGCGCGCCGCCTTCCCGCTCATCAAGCCTTTGGAAGTCGAAACAATGTTCACACCATAGCCGCCCAGCACTTTCGGGATTTCGCTCGAGCCGACGTAAACGCGCCTGCCGGGACGCGAAACTCTCTCGAGGTGGGTAATTGACGAGGTGCCGCGCGCATCGTAGCGGAGAAAAATACGAATACTGCGCTTCAGGCCCTCGCCTTTCAGCACAAAATTATTGATATAACCCTCTTCCTTGAGAATGCGCGCAATCTCAAGCTTCAGCTTCGAAGCCGGAATATCCGCGCGCGAATGCTTTGCCGCAATAGCATTGCGGATTCGCGTCAACATGTCGGCGATAGGATCAGTCATTCTTAACTCCAGATACTAGATGCTGGATGCTGGATAACTAGAGTCGCGGTCGCAATAACCAGCATCTAGCATCCGACATCTAGCATCTGCTCGTTTACCAACTAGACTTAACGACGCCGGGAATTTGTCCCTCGAGCGCCAACTGACGAAAACAGATACGGCACAAATTAAACTTGCGCAGATACCCACGGGCTCTGCCACACCGTTTGCAGCGGGTGTAGGCACGCACCGCAAATTTCGGTTTTCGCTGCGATTTCGCAATTAGTGATTTCTTAGCCATAAAATTCGTAAATGGTAAATAGTGAATAGTAAATAGTAATTTCGTGGGTTCTGTAGTTGCAGTCAACTATTTACCATTCACGATTTACCATTTACCTTTGTTACGCTCTGAAGGGCATCCCCAATCCCTTTAATAGCGCGCGAGCTTGTTCATCATTTCGCGCCGTCGTAATAATCGAAATATTCATGCCACGGAGTTTGTCGACTTTGTTAAAGTCGACCTCCGGAAAAATGAGCTGCTCACGCACGCCAATCGTGTAGTTGCCGCGTCCGTCAAACGCCTTTGGCGAAACGCCGCGGAAGTCTCTCACGCGGGGCAGCGCAATCGAGACCAGGCGGTCGAGAAATTCGTACATGCGATCGCCGCGCAACGTAACCATCACTCCGATTGGCATGCCCTGGCGTAGCTTGAAGGAAGCGATCGACTTCTTCGCTTTGGTAATCACCGGCTTCTGTCCTGTGATCGAGCGAAGTTCATCCGCCGCCGTGTCAAGGATTTTGGCATTGGCAATGGCTTCGCCCATCCCCATATTCAGGACCACTTTCTGAACGCGCGGGATCGCCATGGGGTTTTTGATGCCAAACTCTCGCGCAATCGCCGGCGCCACTTCCTTTTGATACCGCTCTTTTAACCTTGCTGCCATTTCTTCTTCTCACTTGTCAGACAAACTTCAATTTGTCGTTATCGTCCCGTAGCTAACCTTCTACAACCGCGACAAACTAAAGTTTGTCGGACATACTACTTTTCCAACGAGTGTCCGCTGCCCGCGGCGACTCGTATTTTTGAGCCGTCACCCTCTATTTGATACTTCACGCGCGTCGGTTTGCCTGACTGCGGATCGATCAGCTGCACGTTGGAAATATTGATAAATGCTTCCTTCTCAATGATCCCGCCGCCGCGGTTGCTTTGCGGATTTGCACGCTGGTGCCGCTTAATCACGCCCACGCCTTCAACTTTGATTTTGCCGGTGATTGGCGCCACTTCCAACACGCGCCCGCGCTTGCCCTTGTCGCGACCGGCGATAATCACCACCTGATCGTTCTTCTTAATTTTTGAACGCTTTGTTCCCGCCATAATTCTTAGATAACCTCCGGAGCGAGGGACACGATTTTCATGAAATTCTTATCGCGCAGTTCGCGCGCCACTGGGCCGAACACGCGCGTGCCAATGGGCGTTCCGTCTTCCTTAATGAGCACCGCCGCATTTTGATCGAAACGGATATAAGTTCCGTCCTTACGCCGGACCTCTTTGCGTGTGCGCACGATGACCGCGTCCTGCACTGTCCCCTTTTTGATCGTGCCGTCGGGTGATGCTTCCTTGACGGTGACCTTGATCCGATCGCCCAGGCTGGCAATCTTTCCCGTCGATCCGCCGATAGGCATGATCATCTCAACGCGTCTCGCGCCTGAATTGTCGGCGACCTCCAGAGAGGTCTGCATCTGAATCATTGCTGCACCTCGTGAATGGTGAATGGTAAATGGTAAATAGGACGACCCGGTCTCATTCTATTCACCATTTACGATTCACCATTTACTGCTTTTACTTTGCTGCCTTCTGCACAATTTCAATTACACGCCAGCGCTTGCGCGCAGACATGGGGCGCGTCTCAACAATTCGTACCTTGTCGCCGATAGTCGCGCCCAGCTCATCATGAGCCATAAACTTTGAGGTGCGACGCACATAGCGACGATACTTTGTATGACGCACCAGACGATCGACGCGAACAACTACCGTTTTCTGCATCTTGTCGGAGACTACTGCTCCAACTTTCTGGGAACGATGCGCGCGCGTAGCCGTCGTGGTTCCCGGTGCCTCGCTTGCGTCCGGTTCAGTTGCGCTCGCGCCAGCGTCGGCGACTCCGCCGTTTATTTCTTCTTGATTCTCTTCTGCCATGCTTCTCACTCAGTTGCCGGCCATCCGGCGGTTCTTGCTTTCCAACGCGCGAAGAGCGCGTCTCCTCTTTTTAACTAACCCGCCGCTGTAGTTTTGCTCGCCTGCGGCTGGCGTTGCCTTGCAATCGTGAGCAGTCGCGCCAGTGATCTCTTCTCCTCGCGAATGCGTTTGACCGCATCCACCTCTCCCAGCGCCAGCTTGAATTTCAAACGAAAGAGCGATTCCTTGAGACGCGCGGTTTCCGCTCGCAACTCTTCTTCCGAAAGCTCGTGATACTTATCCAACTCTTCGCGCCGTTTCATAACTAAATTGCGCCCCCTTCCTGGTCCGCGCGGGTAACAAACTTCGTCTTGATGGGCAGTTTTTGAGCGGCCAGACGCATCGCATCCCGCGCCGTCTTCTCGTCAACGCCCTCAATCTCGTACAAAATTCGCCCGGGCTTAACAACGGCCACCCAGTACTCCGGCGCTCCCTTGCCTTTACCCATGCGCGTTTCTGCCGGCTTCTTCGTCACCGGCTTATCGGGAAACATCCGAATCCAGATTTTGCCGCCGCGCTTGATGTGCCGAGTCATCGCAATACGCGCCGCTTCAATCTGGCGATCCGTGATCCAGGCGGGCTCTAAACACTTGAGCCCAAATTCACCAAAGCTGATCTCGCTGCCACGAGTCGCGGTGCCGGACATGCGGCCGCGCATCTGCTTTCGGTGCTTAACTTTTTTCGGCATCAACATAATGAAACAACCCCGTAAATCGTGAATCGTAAATCGTGAATAGTCGTCGTCTTTGTTCGAGGGTCAACGGTTCTTGTTCTTATCCATTTACCATTTACGATTTACTATTCACCGTCTTATCCGTTTTCCCCACGCGGTCGTCTGCCGTCGGAGCCGCCTCCGCCTTCACGCTCGCGTCGCGTGCGCGGCCGTCGTTCCCGCTCACCCATTCGTGTCTCGTTGATCGGATCCGATCCGGTACCACGAGCCATTGCCGCCTTGGCGTCCAGAATCTCACCCCGATAGATCCAAACCTTTACGCCTATCTGTCCAAACGTGGTGCGCGCTTCCGCCAAACCGTAGTCAACGTCTGCTCGCAAGGTGTGCAACGGAAGCTGCCCCTGCAGATGCCACTCGCTGCGCGCGATTTCGGCACCGTTAAGGCGCCCGCTCACCTTCACCTTAATTCCCTGCGCTCCAAATCGCAGCGACTCTTCCACTGCTTTGCGCATGGCTCTACGAAAGGCAATTCGCTTTTCGAGCTGCGCGGCAATTTTTTCCGCTTGTAACTGCGCATTCAATTCCGGCTTATGAATTTCCTGAATCGAAACCAGGACCTCGCGTCCCGTCTTGGCCGAAAGATCTGTCTTCAGCTTGTCTATTTCCGCGCCCTTCCGCCCGATGATGATTCCCGGACGCGAGGTGTAAATAATTATCTTCAGTCTATTTGCCGCTCGCTCGATGTCGACATGCGACACGCCCGCGCCAGCGAAACGATTCTTCAGATCGCGCTTCAGCCGCAGATCTTCCAACAGGTACTCGCCATACTGCTTCTTCGCGAACCAGTGCGAGTGCCAGTCCTTGTTGTAGCCGAGGCGGAATCCGTAAGGATGAACTTTCTGACCCACAATCTTCTCCTAAGCTTCTATTCCTGAGTCGCGGACTCTTCCGCCTGTGACGTTTCGGCCGGAGCCGCTTCCGCCTTCTTCGGGGCGCGCTTCGCCGCGGCCTTCTGCCCCGCGGCGCCCT
>DATLBQ010000524.1:0-3357 GCA_035526805.1 Pyrinomonadaceae bacterium | reverse complement strand
AGGTGATCGAGACGAGCTGAGGTTCTTCGATCGCACCAGGGATGGACTTCTTGGTGGCGATTTCGGCGAGCAGCTTTTCAGTTTCCATTACAAACGCTTCGACGATATCTTCGCCTGCAACCTTGCGCATGGGTACGCCGTCCTTAAAGATCATGCCTACACCGCGGCCGAAAGTGACGCCTAGTTGGGAGTCGTGAGCTTCGCCGGGTCCGTTAACCGCGCAACCCATGATCGAAAGATGCAGCGGCTCTTCCACATGGGCCAGGCGGCGTTCAATCTCCGTCACAATCTCCACGAAGTTGTCGACGTCCAGCCGTCCGCAAGTGGGACAGGCCACAACGGTAACACCACGCGTGCGCAATCCGAGCGACTTCACAATCTCCCAGGCGACGCGCACTTCTTCCTGCGGCTCGGCAGCAAGCGAAACACGTATGGTGTCGCCGATGCCCTCGTGCAACAAGATGCCCAGGCCGATTGAGGATTTGATGGTGCCGCCGAACGCGGTGCCTGCTTCAGTGACGCCAAGATGAAATGGATAGTCGACCTTCTCAGCCAACAGCCGGTAGGCGGCGACAGTTCGCTGAACATCGGAAGCTTTGAGTGAAATGATCGTGTCGGTAAAGCCCAGGTCTTCCAGAATCTGAATGTGGCGCATGGCAGATTCAACCATAGCTTCCGGCGTCGCCGTGCCATATTTCTTCAACAAATCTTTTTCCAGCGAGCCGCCGTTAACGCCGATGCGAATCGGCACCTTCTGAGCCTGGGCCGCGCGTACCACTTCAACAATCCGTTCGTGCTTTCCAATATTTCCGGGGTTAAGTCGCAGCTTGTCGATACCCGCTTCCAGTGCTAACAGCGCGAGTTTGTAATGGAAGTGAATATCAGCAACCAGCGGCACCTCCGGAACTCGCTTGCGAATTTCCTTCAAGGCGATCGCGGCGTCGTTGTCGGGCACAGCAAGTCGCACAACCTCGCAACCTGCGCGCACCATCTCTTCGATCTGGGCTACGGTTCCGGCGACGTCAGCAGTGTCGGTTTTGGTCATTGACTGCACCACCACGGGGGCGCCGCCACCGATCTGAACGTTCTTAACTTTTACTGCTTTGGTCTTTCGCATAAACAATTAAGTTTCGAGTTTCAACTTAGTTATTTCCCTGGCGTTGTAGCGGCCGGTGGATTACTGCCGCTCCTCCAGCTCGCTGCTTGTTTCAAAAGGTCGTTGGTAATTACAAAAACCATTAGCAGCAATACCATTACAAAGCCAACCTGTTGAATTCGATCTCGCACTCGCATTGACAGCTTCATTCCCAGGATCGCCAGGCCACCTTCAATCAACAACAGGAAAATCGCGCCACCATCCAGCACTGGGATGGGCAAAAGATTGAAGATGCCAAGATTCAGGCTTAGGAAACCCAGCGTGGTAAAAAATCCGCCCCAGCCGAATCTTTCGACCGCGGAACCTGCGGCCTTATAAATCCCGACTGGACCGGACAGCGTATTTCGCGCAGAACGTTGTCCGGAAAAGAATTGCCCCAGCGCCTTGCCGGTCAACCGAAGAATTTCGACGTTGCTGTCGACCGCATAACTTGCTGCTCCGATCATGCCAACGGGAATCAAAGGAATATCTTCCGACGGACTAAATCCCAAACGCTCTTTTCCGTCAGGCAGTTTTCGGGCGGTCGCAGTGATGTCTTTCTGACTTCCGCCGCTCTTAACGGTTAGGGTGATCGGTTGTCCTTTGTGTTCACTGATGTATTGCGTAACCTGTTCTGCGCTTCGAACTGGTTGACCTGCAATGGAAACGATTTGATCGTCGACTTGCAGGCCGGCCTCCGATGCAGGGGAATTCGGTGCCACTTCGCGAACGACTACGGGAACGTCGCCGTAGTCAGGCACGAAGTCGAGGAAGCCGGCTGTTTCGCCATCTTCGGTGCGCGGCACAGGCGTGATAGTTAAAGGCACGCGCTCGCCATTCCGCTCCACAACCACTGGCAGAGGCTGATCGGGTGACAACAGCGCATCGCCGCGAATCGTGTCCCACTTCGGATGCTCGATACCATTAAAGGCGACAATCCGATCGCCGCGCCGCAATCCCGCTGTTTCGGCAGCGCCACCGCGCGCCAGGTTGCTTATCACTGGAGCCGGCGTAGCGGGTACGCCATACATCAAAGCGGCGACCAGCGGAATTGTCAGGGCGGTCAGGACATTCATCACCGGCCCAGCCAGGGCAACCAAAATTCGCTGCCAGCGCGGGCGCAGATCGAATCGCTCATTCGCCGGAATGTCAGCGGCCCCCTCGCCTTCGAGCGGCGCGTTGGATTCATCTCCACCTAGCTTGACGTAGCCACCGAGAGGAATCGCGGACACGCGATAGTCAGTGTGTCCAACCTTTTTTCCAAACAGTCTTGGTCCGAAACCGACTGAGAACGTCTCGACCCGAATTTTGAAGAGCTTCGCGACGATGAAGTGGCCAAACTCGTGAATGACGACGGCGGATCCGAGGATAAAAATAAACGCCAGAGGATATATAAAATAACTCATCTAAAAAGGTCTCTTTCTTCGCGCAGTAAATGTTCAATGGAACGGCCCGGTTTAGAGTCGTAATCTGCCAACCAGGTTGCCGCAATCGAGTTTACGCGGACGCTCAGAGCGCGTCAAACATCATCATCTCGACAGAATGGCGGAAGCTTCGGGAGCTCATGGTTGGGACGGGCAAGCTTGTCCCCGCTGAGGTCGGCAGACGTTCAACAGGGCAGGGCGAGCCCGCCTTCCTGACCTGCGAGACTTTCGAAATTGGGTTCCTTACGCGGGTAACGGCGCAGGTTTCGTTAGCTTTTGAATTTCACTGGCTGCGGAGATACGAGCAGATTCATCAGCCTCAAGAATAGCGGAGAGCGAAGTCGCGGGTTGGCAGCAATGGCTGTCCATCACAGCTTCGATGACAAGTGGAATATCAGTTAAAGAGATGCGTTCCTCAATGAACGCCTGCACCGCTTCCTCGTTTGCAGCGTTCATCGCCGCGGGCAGAGTGCCACCGGCGTGTAGTGCACGATAGGCAAGAGCGATGCAGGGAAAGCGATCGGTATCAGGTGCTTCGAAATGGAGTGCCGACAACGCGGTGAGATCAAGCGGCGGCAGTTCGCAGCCGTGCCGATCAGGAAATGTGAGCGCATACTGAATTGCGTGTCGCATGTCCGTTACACCCATCTGCGCTATCACCGAACCATCGACCAGCTCAATCATCGAATGGACCACCGACTCCGGGTGGACAACGATATCGATCTGCTCCGGCGCGAAACCGAAAAGCCAATGGGCCTCAATCACCTCGAGGCCCTTGTTCATCAAGGTGGCTGAGTC
>DATLBQ010000523.1:0-4782 GCA_035526805.1 Pyrinomonadaceae bacterium | reverse complement strand
ATTAATCGCGGCACCGCCTCGGCGTCAGAGATTGTGGCGGGCGCCATTCAGGATCATGGCCGCGGATTGATTGTAGGGGAAACGAGCTTTGGCAAAGGGCTGGTCCAACACGTGTTTCTCTTGCCGTTTAATACCGGTCTGACACTTACCACTGCGCGTTACTACACGCCCTACGGACGTTCGTTGCAGCGCGACTATTCCAGCGGTTCACTCTACGACTACTACACGCGCCATGAGGAGGAGACGTCCAGGCCGCAAGGTTCGCCCTCTCCGGCGGCTCGCGCGAGTGCAACGCCGTTAGCCACATTGGCCCCCACTCCAAATCCGCAAAATGGTCCCGGAGTGAAAACGGCGGCAGGTCGCGTGTTTTACGGCGGCGGCGGTATTACGCCCGACATCGATGCGAAACCTCTTGTTTTCTCGCCAACCAAACAACGAATTGCCGAGTCGGCGTTTCAGTTTACGCGTCAACTTGCCGCAGGTCTCCTTCCCGGTCTGGAGTCGTACAAGGTCGACAAAGTTCAGTACGGTAAAAATCCAAAGGCTAGTGACTATCCCATAAGTGACCGCGTGATCGAGGCTTTTCGCAGTTTCGTCCGCACCGATGCTGAGTCTCAACTAAGCTCCGCTCAGCTCGATGAAGAAATGGATTTTGTAAAACTCAGATTGCGGGAAGAGATTGTTACCGCGGCGTATTCCAATGACGCCGGGGCTCGCGTTCTACTCGACAGCGATCCGCAGGTGTTGCGCGCCCTTGAAGTACTTCCCGAAGCTAAGCGACTGGCCGAGAGCGCTCGCAGTGAATCTTCGCAAGGCTGATCGAATCGGTGAGTTCGGGACAACCCAGCTTCTTCACTCCAACACCCGCGCAATCACACACTTTAAATAATAAGTCTCCGGAACGCTCAATAGGATTGGGTGATCGCTGGCCTGTGTTCGCTTCTCGATGAGTTGTAACTTGCGGCGAGCATCGTTTGCAGCCTCTGCGATTATTCCCAGGAATAAATCTTCAGGCATGTGGTAAGAACAGGTGCAGCTGACGAGGATGCCGCCGGGGTTTAGCAGTTTGATAGCGCGTAAATTTATTTCCTTGTAGCCACGCGCTGCCGCTTTAGTGCTGGCACGATTTTTTGCGAAGGCCGGCGGGTCAAGCACGATGGTATCGAAGCGCTCACCGGCTGCTTCCATTTCACGCAGCGCGTCGAACACGTTAGCTTCGCGAAACTCAATATTCGTCACATTGTTCAGCGCAGCGTTTCGGCGCGCCGATTCGATCGCCTCAGCAGAAATGTCGACTCCAATCACGCTGTCGCAAACATCCGCGAGGTGGAGACCAAACGCGCCATTGAACGTAAAACAATCAAGCGCGCGCCCATGAGCCACAGCCCGAGCTGCACTACGATTTTCGCGTTGATCAAGAAATGAACCCGTCTTCTGACCTGCTAGCGGAGCCACAAGGAAACGAATTCCTTCCTGAACGATTTCAAACTCAGCGGGTGCTTCGCCGTAAAGCGTGCCTGCAATCATTTCCAAACCTTCATGCTGGCGCACCCGCACATCGTTGCGTTCAATGATGGCGCGAGGCTGGAATTCTTCCGCCAGCAGATCCACCAGCATTGGCTTTATTGCGTCGGAACCCTGTGAAAGAGTTTGCAGTACCAACACATCGTCGTAGCGGTCGACTATTATCGACGGCAGCAGGTCGCCTTCTGAATAAACCAGGCGATAAGCGTTAGTGACTGAAGAATTTGTCGCCATTGCCCTTGCTAGACTGGCGCGTCTGCCCGCGGCTTCGGCAATGCTTCGGCGCCACCATTCACGATCGATTGGTGTTTCGGTCTGGCTCAGAAAGCGCAAAGCGATTTGTGAGCTGCTACTGAAAAATGCCTGGCCCACGAAATTGCGATTCTGATCGCGTACGACGACAATCGATCCGCCTGCCTGGTTCGCGTCGCTGACGTCGCTCCGATAAATCCAAAGATGCCCGCGACGAATGCGGTCCGCTCCGCGTTTGGTCACTATTACATCGTTCATAAGGTTACTAATCGCCGGGTCTATCAAGCTCTTGCGAGTTTTCGGCAGAGCGGGGGCCAGCCCACCTTCCTGACCTCGAGCTTCCTTTGCTTGTGCGATACTGGTTCGGGATAGAGTAATCTAAGCAGCTTCTTTCATGTTAACGTGCATTAAGGAAGGTGGGCTTGCCCCACTCTTACACAAACCAAATTCAAACTTTCAACAAGCATGCCTACCAAGTCACAGACAGAGCGCCGCAAGCGTTTCGAAACGTCTTCCGGGATTGATCTGCCGGCTGATTTCAATCCGTCGAACACCGAACCTATTGACTACGAGAAGGATCTGAATTCTCCAGGCGACTTTCCCTACACGCGCGGCATTTATTCCAACATGTATCGTGGCCGCCTCTGGACCATGCGGCAGTATGCGGGCTATGCCACCGCTGAGGAGTCCAATAGGCGCTATAAGTATCTGCTGGCACAAGGCACTACGGGTCTGTCCGTGGCGTTCGATCTTCCCACACAGATCGGTTTGGATTCCGACGATCCGTTGGCAAGCGGAGAAGTCGGAAAAGTTGGCGTGGCGATCGATTCGCTTGACGACATGCTGCTGTTGTTCGACGGCATTCCACTCGACAGCGTGTCGACGTCGATGACCATCAATGCCACCGCTTCAACGCTGTTGTGTCTCTATCTGGCAGTCGCTCGCAAGCAGAACGTTTCGTTTGACAAAGTCAAAGGCACGCTGCAAAACGACATCCTCAAGGAGTACATTGCGCGCGGCACCTACATTTATCCGCCGCAGCCATCGCTACGCCTCGTTACTGACACCTTCGCTTATTGCGCGCGCGAAGTTCCCAACTGGAACACGATCTCGATCAGCGGTTATCACATACGCGAGGCTGGTTCCACCGCGGTCCAGGAAGTTGCCTTCACACTGGCTGACGGCATTACCTACGTCGAAGCGGCGTTGCAGGCGGGACTCGAGATTGATGACTTTGCCCCGCGGATTTCGTTCTTCTTCAACTCCCACAACAACCTGCTCGAGGAGATAGCCAAGTATCGCGCGGCGCGACGGTTGTGGTCGCGCATCATGCGCGAACGTTTTAAGGCGCGCGATCCACGTTCATTGATGTTGCGCTTTCACACACAGACTGCAGGGTCTTCATTGACCGCGCAACAGCCGGAAGTGAATGTTGTGCGCACGACTATCCAGGCGCTCGCCGCAGTTCTTGGCGGAACCCAGTCGCTGCACACCAACGCGATGGATGAAGCCCTCGCCTTACCGACCGAAGAAGCCGCACGAATTGCGCTTAGGACGCAACAAGTGATCGCGCATGAATCAGGCGTGGCTGACATTGCCGACCCGCTCGGGGGCTCTTATGCCATCGAACATTTGACGAACGAAATTGAGGATCGCGCCTCAAATTACCTGGAAAGGATCGATGCGTTAGGTGGGATGTTGCGTGCAATTGAGACGGGCTATGTGCAGAAGGAGATCCAGGAATCAGCTTATCGCTATCAGCGAGCAATCGAGACTGAAGAGGCGATCGTCGTTGGGGTTAATCGTTTTCAAAGTAAAGAGGAAACGCCGATCAAAACGTTACGCGTCGATCCGGCTATGGAACAACAACAAATAGAACGCGTGCGGGGGGTGCGCAGCCGCCGAAATTCGTCAGTTACGGAAACTACGCTGGCGAAACTGGAGGAAGCGGCGCGTGGCTCTGAAAATCTGCTGCCGCGAATCCTTGAGTGCGTTGAAGCTGAGGCAACTGTAGGCGAAATCAGCAATCGGCTTCGTGAAGTGTGGGGTGAATACAAGGAAACCTCAACCGTCTAAACCAGATACCTGTGGACCGACAAACCACTTCAATTTTATTGATCCTGTTGATCTTCGGCTTCCTGGCCCTGATCGTCGGGGCGCTCGTCGTCGCTACGATCCGAGGTCGCAAGCGCGAACAGGAACGGACGCGACAGTTTGCAAGCCTGGCGAATGTCTTTGGTTGGCAGTTTATTGAAGCTGCGGCCATGGATTGGATTCCTAACCTGGACAAGTTCGCGCTCTTTAGCCAGGGTCACAGCAAAAGCATCACCAATGTAGTGTACGGCGAAATGAGTGGGATAAAGGCCGCTTTGTTTGATTATTATTACGCGGTCGGGCATGGCAAACATCGCAGCAGCTACAATCAGTCAGTCGTTTACTTTGAGCCGCGCAATCTTAATCTTCCGTTCTTCTCCCTGCGTCCCGAGAGTACTATTCATAAAATCATTTCCGCGTTCGGCTATCAAGATATTGACTTTGGCAATCGTCCCGACTTTTCAAGTCAATACTTGCTGCGCTCACCGGATGAGCAGGCGGTGCGCCGCTGCTTTAACGATGCGTTGCTTGGCTTCTATGAAATGAATCCGGGGACGAGCACAGACGGCGGTGGAAATCAGCTCTTCATCTTTCGACAGAATTCAAGAACAGCACCGCATGAGGCGCAAAGATTTCTCGACTCGGCACTGCAATTACAAGGTCTATACTGTAGTCGTTGGTGAATAACAGCACTTAAGGTAAACAACAATCCGCTCTTCATGGCCTATTTTCCATCTTTAGAACACAGAGGTGGGGTGCAGAATCTTTGGATAGCAGTAAAGGCTGCCAATAAATGAGTCAGACCGGTGTACATTTGCGCTATTAGTCAAACTATTACCATTGGGGAAATTTATGGGCAACCTTGGTAGGCTACCTCAAAATATCCAGCAACTTTATGTTGAGGGTACCAGA
>DATLBQ010000522.1:0-6260 GCA_035526805.1 Pyrinomonadaceae bacterium | reverse complement strand
ACCATCTTTTGATCCGTTCCCGAATGCCGGGACGCACGCCCATCGCGCGTAAGTAAGAGTCAATAAACCTAGTAACCTCGTTTAGATTTTGCAGGTAGCGGCGCTCGCCTCCTGGTACATGAGTGATTCTGCCGCGCCATCTGGTCTTTTCGCCTCTATTGGCAACTTCTTCGAGCCACACTTTCACGATGAATGAATGAGCTCGCTCTGAGTCTTCGCGACGCGCCTGTTCTTCAAGCTGATTCGGCGGCAGATTATCCTCCCCAGTGGTCGCCCACTTCGAAAGCACAACTCGAGGAAGAATGAGCCATGCCTGATTTATAGCTGGCCCACCTAACCTGGACCCGTAATTTTTTTGAGAGTAAATGACAGCAGTCTCTGACGGCGTCTGGCTAC
Source organism: Pyrinomonadaceae bacterium (assembly GCA_035526805.1). Lineage (GTDB taxonomy): Bacteria > Acidobacteriota > Blastocatellia > Pyrinomonadales > Pyrinomonadaceae > PSRF01. The sequence goes on along the minus strand of DATLBQ010000522.1, from coordinate 5,864 downwards.
GTGTCTGTCGCTGCGTCTGTAATCAGTTCTTTTTAATTATGGTGAGGAAGGAATGATCTTTTCACGACTGGGGGTGGAGGCATTCTAAGTTTAAAAGGCACCCCGGTCAGTTTTGCAAGCCAACGCTGGAAGACTTTTGAATAATCAACGCCGGCCAGTCAGCGCCACTTCAACCGTACGGATGTCTTTCTGGACTTGGCGCTGAATATTGGACAAGGTGCTGCGAACCTGTTTTAGATGTTCCAATACTTCCGGTAGCAGACTCGCGGAGTTTTCCGGATTTGGCTCGGTTTTGAGAAGGAACGGTATGGTGGGTTCCAACTCATCAGCATCTATTAGTTCGCGTAGCTTGATAGTCCGGGCACTGGGTGGCACGCCCAGCTCGGCCTTTAACGCGACAACGCAACGTTGATACTGCCGTAAAGCAGCAGTCCGATCGCCCGCAACATCATATAGCCGCATCATCTGACGATGCGCTCGCTCACGAGCGGGATCGTAGCGAAGCACTTCCGCGGCATACGCCAAACCCTGCTGGTAATTCTCGGTTATTTCACAGTATCGAATCAATCTGTCGAGTGTAGCCAGGTAAATGCTCTGAAGTCTCTCGCGTTCGTAGAGACACCAGTCCTGATAACATCCTTCGAGCAGGTCGGCTCGATAAAGTTGCACCGCTCTTTGTAGGGTTTGGGCTGTTTCAGGATCCAGTTCACGGCTCTCGTTCCCCAGCGCGCAGGCCGTTTCAAATTCGACTACATCAAGATGCGCAGCGAGAGCGGGGTTTAACTGAACCCAATCCGCTTCCACGAGAACCACACGCCGCTTAAGCGGCCCAAGGTTGGCTTCCAGGGCGGCTTGTAGTTGCCATAGCGTTTGTCTTAGATATTTCTTCGCCCGAGTAGTTGAACTTTCGCCCCAAAACGTGCCGGCCAGCATTTCGCGCGCATGCGGTTTTCGGAATAGGGCTAAGTAACAAAGAAGTTCCTGCACCTTCGCTGCGTCAAAATTGTACAACTCGCGGCCATTGTGACTGACACAAAATCTTCCAAAGAGTTGTAGCCTTAATGTAGGCATGGGTTTTTAAGTTCTTCAATATGATATGAGGTTTGAACGCCAGGTATTTCGTCGAACTTGGGGCCGAAGGCTGTCAGTCAACTCCTGGTTAGGAGAATTATCTGAGAGGATTCGGACAGTAAGACCGACACCAATGCACCAGGTTTAAATCGTTGACGTGAGGCTGCGGGGTTCCTCGCACGTAAACGGTGGAAAATGACTTGACGGCGCAATCTACTCTAGGACCAAAAGTTCTGTCAATAGCAAAACTGCTTGCTCCCTGAGAAGCGCTAGCGAGGGCATTTCTTCCGTTGGTAATGAATTTCAATAGTCCGGATTTTCGGTTGTGTGTTGCCTGAGTTGCCCTCTCCGATACACACATTCGCTTGAATCAATTAAATTCACAAGCAGGACACCCGCGAAGCGCCGATCACTGCGCGAAATCATTGGCGGGACTCGCGTTTCGAGACGAAGTTCTGTTGACACTGCACACCCGCTGCTCGTATCTCCGCGAACTCGGGTTTGGAGCGCAGGTTAGTAAACATCGGATCCGATTCCATTGCGGGATAGGAGCAGTAGTTTCCTTTTACTGCTTCGCGAAGCAATTGAATAGCAGCATCAGCGTAACCCGCATAGGCTAGATGGCCAGCGGTAAGATAATTCGTTTCGTGGTCATCCGAAGCCTGCAGCTTCCCCGCCAGCACATTTATTTCAGGTGAAGACTTATGCTGAAGGTAAGCCAACAACATCTCGTACCCGGCCCACTGCGGCGTGTGAGCTAATCCGAGTTGCAAGGCTTCCTGTTCTTTACCTTGGCGTAAGAGAATGTCGATGGTGAGCGAGGTCGCAAAATCAGTGCCGCTGTAATGGTCCCATAGACTCGATTCAGAATCTCAGATTAGGACACGACCGCCCTGTACTCCAGCTATTGGAAGCGGGTGGAACCAAGAGCGTTTGGAGCCTTCAAGATTTGATTACCGCATAAACAGGTGAGATTAAGAGAATGTCAGAACCGCAGTTTATTATGCTTACTTACGGCGGTCATCACGGCCGAATGGATTAGTCTAAATGAAATCAGCCGAGCCGTTGTAGATGATAGGACTAACGCTATCACTTTGCATCTAAGGAACGGTGAAGAAGTGAAGGTAACCAATCGGCAGGATATTGCATTTGTACAAGCGATGCTTAACACCGTCTCGGAACTTCCCGGCGGTCGCGACTCTCGGAAACCATAGCTTCCGACGCAGAGCAACACACTATTCCCCACTACCGCCGAAAGGCCTAAGGCACACCTCAATCCTTTTCTAACCAATATTTGATGAACGGGCGCGCAACCTAGGGAATAAACGCGCGTAAGCTGTTTTCTGGACGGTAGCGGACAGACAAGGAAGGCTAATCGCAGTAATTTCCGGCCTAAACAAGGGGTTGCCGGAGGCGGCCGGACCATCCCGACTGGCTCACTCTTCGTGAACGGTCGCCTGTTTTTTCAATCTGCCAGCCATTGTGACGTTGTTGCAACGGCAGCAGCGGTGAACGCTAGGGTATCACCCTTCAGCGGGATTAGAAACTTCACAAATATTAGAAAAAAGGGATTCTTATGAATTGCACCCCGTCCAGAATCCTATTCGTGGATGATCACCAGGACACCCTGGACCTTTTTGCACTAGCCCTTTCCCAACAAAACTATCGTGTTGTAACGGCTTCCTTTAAACGGAGCGTTGGAGGAAACAAAAACCCAGCAGTTCGATCTATTGGTGTTGGACTCGACCAACAGATGGTTCGGGTGTGGATCTGTGCAGGAGGATCCGTGAAATTGACCAAATCACACCAGTCTTTTTCTGTTCAGGGCTGGCCTATCAACGGAACAAAGAGGAAGCCCTGGCAGCTGGCGCGCAAGCTTATCTTGTCAAGCCGGTCGACATTGACGAAATGTGTTAGACCATCAGAAGACTCATCCTTGCGTCTGCCAAAGACCAATGCATTACCCGATGCTTATCGAGCTACCTGCGATTGAATTGGACCAAAGTCTGCCGCTTTAACCGGCACTTCCACCAGTTCTCGCTTTCTCGGGAACATACCAATCAATTTACTTACTTCGCTGCACAACACATCCAGGTCGGCGGGCTTGATCAAGTAGCCCTGCGCCCCGCTATTAATTGCGGTCTGCTTGTCGGCCTCATATGCGGCGCCGGAAAGAAACATTACCGGAGTGCCCGGATCTAATTCGCGCAGTCGCTTACAAAGGTCGATTCCTGAGCCATCCGGAAGCCACGAGTCGAGCATATAAAGATCGAAGTGATGTTCGCGTGAGAGTTTCAAAGCGTCCGCAAGGGTGGAGCCAGTTGTTACGCGATAATTGCGCTCTGATAATACCAACGTGACCAATTCACGAGTGTCATCGTGGTCCTCAATGTAAAGAACGTGACGCTGCCTGGTTTCCATGGGAATTCCTCCAGCCAAAGAGGCTAAGAACAAGAGGGAAGTCGTCGAGAAAGAAACAATTGCCCGAGATTGGATTGGCAGTTGCCGGGAACTACCAACCAACCTCAGACGTCCCTTGCTTGTTCGGTGAGGAGACACTATTCTTTGCCCTGGACAGCGTCGGTACAGAAACGTACCGATAGAGGATAAGAAAGGAACTATTATCACTTCGACATATCCCGAGTGGGCAGTCGTAACAGGATGAGTTTAGTGGTTATTAAAGAAACAAGAAGGAAGGACACCATACTCCTGGTTGAGGACGATCGTGAACTTCGCGAGTATATGCAGCGGTTTTTGGAAGACCTGGGCTATAGGGTCGCGCTCGCAACTGATGAGGCCGACTCATTGCGATTAGTCGATGCGGATCATACCCAAATACAATTGATCCTTCTAAACCAAAGAATGGTGTCCGACGATGCCCTGGCTGCGGGCCGCCGGATACGAGAGTATGTAAATGTGCCTAATCCCATTCCCGTTGTTGTGCTACCTTTTGAATTCACAAAGGCGCTCGAGGGCACCGACCAGAATATGGGCGATGGCTACTACAAATCTTACATGACCACCGAGCAACAACTGGAAGACCTACTTGCCGGATTGTTGAGGGATCGATTGGAAAGTTCCGCATTCAGGGTCATAAGTTCGACGTCTGTTCAATAACCCTCATGCCAGATTATTAAGAGTTGGTTTTGAAATCATTTGTGTCTTATGCAGGCTCTCATATTCCTCATGGATAATTGCGTAACATTCACACGCTAACCTTTTCAAACCCTCCCGATCGATAATAGTGATGGCGCCTCGCGCGCTCTTGATTAAATTTCTCTGGCGGAGCTCGCGAGTCGCCATTGAGACTCCGGCGCGGCGAGTACCAATCATACCCGACACCATTTCATGAGTGAGGTTAAGCGTGTTTGATTGAGAATAATCATGCATCATCAACAGCCAGCGAGCGAATCTTGCCTCTAACGAATGATGCTGACTACAAATCACTGATTGAGTTACGAGGGCGAGAAATGATCGTGTGTATCTCAGTAATTGCAGTTGAATAGTGCTACCGAGTTTCAGTTCCCCCGTTAAAACGGAGGCGGGCATTTTCAACGCCTTGCCGGTAAGTTGCACCAAAGCACGTTCTGGGGTAATGGACCCACCGAGGAAGACCGATAGTCCTACCATGCCCTCGCAACCAATAAGACCTACTTCGGTCGTATCGCCATTCTCCAGCGTGGAAAGCAAAGAAACAACCGCAGTTTCGGGAAAGTAAACATTCTCAATGGTGTCGCCGGCAGTGTAAATGACATCGCCGAGTTTCAAGTCAACCGGCTGAAGGTGAGACACCAAACGCTGGTAGTCGTGGTTGATGAGCGACGAAAGGAGTCGATTGCTTAGTTGGATTGGCGGGGTGAGAACCTCTTTCATTAGAAAACTGCCCCCTGATCGGTCGGAATAGCGGTCACTTGAGCGGGAGTATAGCACACTATGTCCGATATCAGACGCAGTTGTAGTGAGAGGCGAAAGTAGGGAGTCTTCAAATTTGGTAGGGCTAATTCCGGGATCCGCTATGCGAAGGTCGAATCCCGTTGAGGCGGTCGGATTCTTCTCTTACGATCCAATAACATTCACAAACTGTCTCTTCCAGCTTCTTCCGCGCCAGTATCGTCATCCTGCCCCGGCTGTAGCTTATGATCGCTCGCTTCTGAAGCACACCTGCAGCCTCGGTGACGCCGGTACGCTGGGCGCCCAGCATCATAGAAATGATGTCCTGAGTAAGCAGAAACTCGTCCCCCTCTACGCGGTCGTGAATCATTAGTAACCAGCGGCACAGCCGCGCTTCCAGCGAGTGCAGCCGGTTGCACACCGAAGTTTGCGCAATCTGCACCAGGAGCGCCTGCGTATGGCGCAACAACAGCTCCTGCAGCTTACCGCCGCGTCTAAACTCGTCATGCAACACATTTGCTCTGATCCTAATAGCGCGGCCCTGGCGCTGAACTATACCCTGATGAGGCGTCGAGTTAGCACCCAGGAAAGTTGCTACACAGACCATCTCGTCCCGTCCCGCCAAGCCGACCTCGACGACCGCCTTGTCAACAACTGTCGAGACCATCGAGATAACGCTGTCTTCGGGAAAGTAAGCATAGCGAAGAGGTTTGTGCGCCTCAAAAAGAATTTGCTTATACTCTAAGGTTATGAGCTTCAGATGAGGAATTAGACGCGCGTACTCGCCGGCAGGAAGGGAGCCGAGAATGCGGTTACCAATTCGCGTAATAGATTTCTGGGGCATAACCCACTCACCGGAGATCGCTGCTTATTGTTAATTAGTTGCTATCGGTCAACGGGCC
>DATLBQ010000521.1:0-4112 GCA_035526805.1 Pyrinomonadaceae bacterium | reverse complement strand
AACAATGCCGCCCAATCCTCCACCAATAGCTAACCCGCCGCCACCAATTCCACGACGGTCTTCAACATTCTCGCTTTGCCGCTGACCTCTCCAAAGCATTGCACCAGTCCTCCCGTGTTTGTAGCGCAAACAATTAGTTTGCGACGCTGTGTCCGCTGCCACTCAGTTGAAGCTGACGCTGCCACGCAAACTAACAGTTTGCGTTACTTTGACTGCATCAGCCGAGACGTCGCAAGCCGGAATGTTCCGCTAAAAATGGTGCAAAAGTTCGCTGAGTGATTCTATGAAGATGTCAGGGTTGTGACTTTTCAGTTTCCAACTCGTGGGGTAATCACTGCGGACGCCAACCGTAAACATCCTTGCGCGTTTCCCCATTTCGATGTCTTCAGGACTATCACCCACATAAGCGGTGGCATCTCTCGCGCAACCAAGCAACCTCAAAGCAGTTTCCAGACCCTCCGGGTGGGGTTTCTTTTCAACCATCTGCTCGTTGCAGATGATCGTTTCAAAAAAACTTTCGAGTCCCAGCTCGCTTATCTCGCGGGCAACGCGACATTCGGTGCCGCTGCTAACGACACCAAGCCGAAAGCCTTTACGTTTTAACTTCTGGATTGTCTCCTGTGCGCCCGCGACCGGTAGCGCGATTTGTTCACCATAATGGTGGATCCAGAGATCGTCAGCCTGCTGCCACTTGTCCTTCGGCAATCCCATCGCTTCATAAACGGAATACCAGTTTGGCGAATATACGGCGCGATAGATTTCATGATCGAACCCAACGCCGAGCGCGGCAAACGAGCGCTCAAAAGCGGTGAGCCCAAGCTGAGCGGAATCGACCAGGGTCCCGTCCCAGTCGAAAAGGAGAGTTGTGATGGGAGGGATGGAGCTGGGCATTAAGCTTTGGGAGTGCGCCGACCTGTCAGCACTTTGGATCAGTCGCGACTGTCGCGACCCGGCGCTTTAGCCGGGGTCTAAAAATTGACGTGGGTGTCAAGCCGCCCAAGAGCGAAAGCGCTGAAAGGTCAGCGCACTCCAAAAAAGGCTAATCCGCCATCGCGACTGTCAGTTCACTCAATGGCGTCGATCGTGAAGCGTCGCCGGCAGTCGCATCCTCGCGATTGATGTAACGGTAAAGAATGTCTCGTTGCTGCGGAATAAATCCGGCCTCCCGGATCAGGTATCGCAACATCTGTTCGTCAGCAGAATTGTGAGCGCCGGCGGCTGAGACCACGTTTTCCTCAATCATGATCGAGCCCATATCATTAGCTCCAAAGCGCAGCGCAACCTGGCCCAGCTTTAGTCCCTGCGTCAGCCATGACGACTGGAAATTCTCGATGTTGTCCAGGAACAATCGCGACACTGCCAGCATCTTCAAGTAATCAACGCCGGTTGGTTCATCCTTAATTCGACGACCGAGCGCGGTGTTTTCCCGTTGAAAAGTCCAGGGAATGAAGGCGGTAAATCCTCCGGTTTCATCCTGCAGATCGCGCACCCGCCGCAAATGCCTGACACGATGCGCAACGTTGTCGCCGATCCCAAACATCATCGTCGCCGTCGACCGCAGGCCAACACGATGCACTGCCTTCATCACCGCCAGCCATTCGTCTGTCGTGCACTTTGTCGACACACGTTTACGCACTTCATCATCAAGTATCTCGCCACCGCCACCAGGCAAACTGTAAAGTCCGGCAGCTTTCAAACGCGCCATGATGGTCTCGTAATCCAGCCCGGAGATTAGATGAATGTTGTGGATTTCAGGCGGCGAAAAACAATGGAGCTGAAACGTGGGATACTTCGCGTGCAGCGTGCGGAGCAAATCTTCGTACCACTCGATACCAAAATCCGGGTGCAGTCCGCCCTGCATTAAAACTCCGGTACCGCCGAGCGCGATCGTTTCATCGATCTTATCGCAGATCTCCTCGAGGGTGCGGACGTAAGTGTCTGGAGCACCGGGTCGCCGGTAAAAAGCGCAGAAGGTGCAGACTACGTTGCAGACGTTCGTATAATTGATGTTTCGGTCAATGATGTAAGTAACGACATTTTCCGGATGGCGGCGCTGGCGTATTTCGTCCGCGGCAGCACCAATCGTGGCTATGTCGTGAGAATCAAGCAGCGCGGTGCAATCAGCAACCGTGAGTCGAGTGCCACCAAGGGCCTTTGCCAGAATGCCCTGAACCTGACTTCGCATGGTGTTAGTTTATGGCGTAGCTATCTAATAGGCAAAAGTGACCAAGCCGGGATTAGCACGCCTTTCTTTATAACTTAAGAAAATGTAACGGCTTGCTGTCGTTGATCAAGCCATGTTTCAGGGCCAGCTCAAAATACAATCGCATGCCGTGTTCCAAAGTTTCATCGAGGTGAAAGGTTACGTTCTCGGTTAGATACCTCCATATCTCCGCGGCCGGCAAGGGCATCGCTTCGCCGTAAGCAGCCACTATTTGTTCTATGTGGCGCAAACCTTCATCTCTGGCGCCGGCAAAGTCTACCTGCCTGACGACATCGACTGCGCCGGCCCGCGCCATCCACATTGCAAATACAAATCCGGTACCCGTAAACCGGTGCCACAAAGTCGCTAAATCAAAGACATGAATACCAGGCGCCGAAACCTTCATAGCCGGGTCGCCGATCATTAATGCGGCATCATTTGTTTGCAACATTGTTTGAATATCCGGGTCGCATGTTGTCCACTTCGGTTCAAGACCCACAAACTCGCGAAATATTATCTTGATCAGAACCTGCGAAGTTCGCGAGCATGAATCCAGCGCAACTGTGCGGACCTTAGAGAGGTTGTCGTACCTACTGACAAGCACAACGCTCCGCACTGCCGAGTGTGATCCTACGCAGACGTCCGGCACGATTTGTACACCCGCGATTCTTTGATACTCGATGATCGGAACGAGCGCTGCTTCAACCGTTCCCTGTCGCAGCAAATCAGCACAGCGCGCCGGAGCCGCGTCAGTCACAAGTTCGACTACATCTCGGCGGCTTCCCTTTTGGAAGGCCCAAATGAGCGGTGCCGTGTTTAGGTAACTGGAAGCTGCGACGCGTGGCGGAATTACATTATTTGTTATGGTATTCAAATCTTCTTTCTACGAATTTCCGGGAACCGGGCGATGCTAACGAAAGGCCCACCGCCACCGCAAGCTGCTTTTTGTTGCCGGCGCATCTCATTGACACCTTTCGAGACCGACAATTACTATGCGGCGCACAACACGCGATCGCGCTCGATTCAATCCGGACGCGTGCCAAGTAGACGATCGCTACACATCGATGCAAATTTACGACGTCAGCGTGCCACTCTCTGCAGCCACGCCTACTTACCCCGGTGACTCGGGAATCGAGATCACCAACTGGCTGACATTGGCCGACGGTGATGCCGCAAATGTCTCATTAATGAATTTTGGTCTGCATTCAGGCACCCATGTCGACGCTCCGTCACACTTTATTGAAGGCGGCGCGAAGGTCGAGGCGCTGCCACTGGAAAGTTTGCTTGGCAAAGCCGAAGTTATCGAAGTGCCGGATGACGTCCGCATCATCGATTGCGACTTCGTGGTGGCAAATTGTGTAAGTGGTTCTCAAAGAATACTCTTCAAGACGCGTAATTCGACGTTCTGGAACAACGTGGCTGACGGCTTTCGAGAGGACTACGTCTATATCGATCGGGACGCCGCCGAGCATTTGATCGAAACAGGAATCAAGCTGGTGGGGATCGACTATCTGTCGGTCGAACGGTTCAAGTCAAACACTTTCGAGACGCACCATGCGTTTCTTTCCCGCGGTGTTGTGATTTTGGAAGGTTTGGACCTACGCTTTGTGCCGAGCGGACTTTATGAGCTGCTTTGTTTACCGCTCAGAATTGCGGGTGGCAGCGGCGATGGAGCCCCGGCGCGAGTCGTGCTGCGCACGTTCAATTAAAACCCGCTGGCTCCCTTTGAAATCACATGGTCGATCAAACTGATAACGGCTACAGAGAACGCGTCTTTCGAATCGTTCGAATGATCCCTGCGGGAAGAGTTATGACGTACGGCCAAATTGCGGAAATCCTCGGCGAGGGCTATACGCCGCGCACCGTTGGCTTCGTTATGCATTCGTCAAACGATAAGACTCCCTGGCAC
>DATLBQ010000520.1:0-6648 GCA_035526805.1 Pyrinomonadaceae bacterium | reverse complement strand
AAAGTCCATCCGTGGCTGACTTGTCGCTACGGCAGTGGCTGGTTGGGACAAACTATTCAGGTCCAGGTGGTCATACGAGGACCCGTAAGCACCCTTCGCGTGCTCATTCCCGCTCGCCGACGCCACATTAGCCGAGACATTGAGTGTTTGATTTGGCCCATCAAGCGGCGTCTGTTCTTTCAAATCAGCACGCACATATCCGGCGCTCGCGAGCGCGGCGCGCACTGCTTCACGTACCGCATCCGCGACTGCCGCAGCACGCCGAAAGCGCACCTCTGTTTTCGCCGGATGAACGTTTACGTCCACTTCTTCCAGCCGTATCTCAACAAACAAAAGCGCCGCCGGATAGACTCCGTGCGGCAGCACGGCGCGATAGCCTTCCGAAAGCGCGCGCGAAATTAGATGATCTCGAACGAATCGGCCATTCACAAAAAGGTATTGCGCATCGCGGGAGGTGCGTCGGTCGCGCGGAGCAGAAACAAAGCCGCTCACGCGCGCAATCCCAGCAATCATCGCGTGGTGGCCGCCAACCTCAAGCAGATTGTCGAGAAACTCCGCGCCAAAAACCTGGTACGCGCGTTCGCGCAGATCCTTTGCCGGAGCTACACGCAGCACTTCGCGACCGTTGTTGGTTAGCGTAAAAGCAATTTCCGGATGAGCGAGGGCGTAATGAGTAACGAGATTGGTTAGATGGAAACTCTCTGTAGCTTCAGACCGCAGAAATTTTCTGCGGGCAGGCACATTAAAGAAGAGGTCACGGACCGAGATCGTCGTGCCACGCGGATGTGCTGCGTCTTTCACATCGCGCATCTTCCCGCCTTCGATTGAGACGCGCGTTGCCGCAGCGGCCTCGTCGGTTTTGGTAGTGAGCTCTACTCGAGCAACAGAAGCAATCGAGGCCAGCGCTTCGCCGCGAAATCCCAGCGTGGCGATGTTAACCAGGTCTTCTGACCTGGCAATCTTCGAAGTCGCATGGCGTTCGAATGCCAGCACTGCGTCGTCGCGTACCATGCCTTCGCCATCGTCAGAAACTTTCAACAGACGCCGCCCGCCCGCTTCAACCTCAACGACAATGCGCGTAGCAGCGGCGTCAATCGCATTCTCGACTAACTCTTTGGCCACCGAAGCGGGACGCTCAACCACCTCACCGGCGGCGATTTGGTTAGCAACGTGATCTGGGAGGACGCGAATTTTCGACATGTTTGGAGTGCGCTGACCTGTCAGCGCTTTGGTCTTAGGCGACCTGTCGCCTAATTCTGAGAGTTGATTCCACAGAACGGTGGTCGCGACTGGTCGCGACCAACGAAAGCGCTGACAGGTCAGCGCACTCCAAAGAGTTGCTCATAAGTAGACTACTTGATGCTCATTGGATCCAATGTTGATCGCGTTGTAGATCCAATCGACGACGTAACGTCCGTGACGTGCCAGCAGCGAAGTGATGTTGATGTGGCGTTCCTGCAGGTCCTTGTGCGGATACAGTTGATCAAACGCGCGTTGCAACTGCCGATGCGCCGCCTCATCTCGCGCCATCTGCGCGCGATGAAATCGCGTCCGCAACCCTTCGAGCTGATAGTTGATCTTGCGTCGCCCCGTCTCGAGCGCGTCAGCCAAGGTGGGATCGACACTGCGCAACTCTTCACGCAACACATCGAGCTCGCTATTAACCGTCCCTTCCGCTTTGGCAAACGACTTCGCAGTGTCCGCGGCGAGGTGTTCTTCAACCACTCGCTTCAAGACACTCTCCGGACCAGCAAACAAATCCGCCAGTTGCAATCCGTATCGCTCTAACACGCGACCCGTATGTCGTTCAATCATCGTCAGACTAGACCGCGGCAGGATGGGTGTGATCGGACGTTCAAGCAACCGATAAACTTCACCCGTCTGCGCAAAGTAAGCAACCTCGGCGGCGCCACCGTAGTAGGCAATGGTCGGCAAAAGGTAATCCTGAACCACGGCACGCAACGTGACATTTGGACTGAAGCGTTCGGGCTGCGCGAGCGCGAGCTTTGAGAGGTCCTCAGCGCTATAAGATTTCTCGTTCTGCTTCGTAGCGTATTTTCCCTCTTCCGTGCGTGTGAGTGCATGTCGCGCCCCGCTTTCGTCATGAAGAAACAGCGGGAAAGAATTTTCCGAGGCGGTAACTTGCGCGTGGTACCCCGCTTCAATGAGTCTTCTGCTGCGCGTTTCGATGGCCGCAGCAATGTCGTATGCACGCGACGCAGCGGTCGCATAAAGCGGCGCCGCCAGCGCTTTTAGTCTTGGGTCCAGCGGATCGAGAAAGATAAGTCCATGACGACCGAGCAAAGAAGTCATCATGCGGGCAAACGCTTCGCCATAGGATCTCCCGGGCCGCCACGCATCGCGCACGACGGCTTCCAGGTCCGGCGTGAATTCCGAGCTGGGAAGAAGTTCCAGTAATTGATCGACTACGGCATCGATTGAGCTGTCGATAACCACACGGCCCACCGGCTGCCCTTCCTTATGGAGGCCGGCAGGCACGTCTACATCTGCGAGCTTGCAATCGCGAGCGATGAATTCAGCCTTCGACACTTCGGGAAAATCGTGGTCTTCAGTCGCGATCCAGAAAACAGGCACCGCCTTTGTCTGGCGCTGCGTCAAACATCCCGCCAGCTTCACAGCCGACAACGCTTTGTAAATCGTGTAAAGCGGACCAGAGAACAAGCCGGCCTGTTGGCCGGAGACAACTGCAAGGCAGTCAGAGTCGCGCAATAGATCGATGTTCTTTAGTGTTTCCTCGCCTGCGCCCCAGGCTGCGTTCATGTCCTGCAGAGCGTGGCAAAGCAGCTTACGATCCGTTTTATACGCAGCCAGGACTTCCGGGGTGCGAGCCGGCAGCTCGTGATGAAAGCGTACTGCTGAAGGGTAAAACTCGCGCAATGCGACAGGGTCATGTAAATAATCAAGGAAGAGTTGCGTTTGGTGCGGGATGCGATCGAAAGAAAGGCTTTCGACTCGCAAGCCGGATTCTTCAGGCGTGCTGAAACAGGCAGGTTCGGCGGTGCTCAATTTGTAGTTTACCCCTGAGGAAGCATTTTACGCCGGACGCGCGGCTTGTCCAGTGGACGCTGCGGCATAATCGTATCCTCATTTGTAAAGCAAACTGTTAGTTTGCGGCGGTGAAAGCTTTCAACGCGCGCGCAGACTAACAGTTTGCGTTACACAAAAACCAGATTAGACACTACCGCTTAGACGATTGCCGTCTCGCTGGACTGCAGCCTAGTCAACTCTGACTCCGCTAGTTCCAAACATCGTCGGATTTCCGTGCGGGCTTCTGTGTCTGGTTCGCGTAAAGGCGCTCGTACAGCGCCGCCAATATACCCCTTCAAATCCAGGGCCGCCTTCAGACCGCCGATGCCGAAGCGAAGCGTGACAGCCTCGGCGAGTGGAGTTAGTCCCTTCTGTAACGTTGCGGCAAGCGAGCTGTCTCCACGATCGACTGCCTGAGCGATTGCAATACAAACCGATGGCGCAACACAACCGACTGCGAGAATTCCGCCGCACGCTCCGGCACTCAACGCTTCGTAGAGCACGGTGCCGTTTCCCGTAAGCACCGCAAAATCTTTCTCGACGAGTTTGATCGTCTGACGCAAGCCCGCCAGGTCCGCAGAGCTGTCCTTGATGCCAATAATATTTTCGTGTTCACTCAAGCGCGCCGCGGTTTTGGGTTCAATCTTGATTCCAGTCAGTGCGGGCATGCTGTAGAGGATTACCGGCACGGGAGACGCGTCGGCAATGCTTTGGTAGTGGGCTATCAGAGTCTGCTGCGTAATGCTCGGCCGATAGAAGTGCGGAGTAATGATTAAGAACGCGTCAACAGTCACAGCCTCGCTAACGCGCTTGATCTCATTAATGGTGCCGCGCGTGCTTTGCTGGCCGGCACCGGCGATGAAGTTCAAACCATCGGGAAGATGGTCTATTCCCGCTCGCGCCGTCTCAATGACCTCGAGATATTCCCGTTCATCGAGATGCACTCGTTCGCCGGTAGAACCGAGCAGTACGTAGCCGCTAATCCCGGTTGCGTTCCACTTTGCGATGTTTGCAGATAAGCCAGCGAGATCAACATTGCCGGCGGCATCGAAAGGCGTGGTGATCGGCAGCATGACGCCGCGCAAATCTTCAGCAAACAGCGCGGCGTGAATGGTGTTCGATAGTTGAGAGCTATCCGGTTGTTTCAAGACGCAGCATTATAGTCGGCGACTCGGGAGGCGCGCAATTCCGAACAGGGCGGGCGAGCAGTCGCTCGATTGGTTGACTGCGTCCTACGCATTGCGCAGGGTAATGCCTGGTCTAGATCTTCGAATATTTCTTATAAGCGGCAGCTAACTTAGTGTCGTACCTGTTTTCCCTGTATTTGGCACCGTTGTACCCCTCCGCAAGTTTTGCCCATTGAAGTTTGCGCAGCGCCCCGTCCAGAGAATTGCCGGTAATGAAATTGCAGAAGGCCTTGAGGTGTTCTCCTTCACTCTTCTCCATTGCCGCGCGGAAGTCTTCTGGGTTCTTAAAGCCACTTATACGAAAGTTGAAACCCATGACCTGAAACTTACCCCAGGAGCAAGACTGTATCGCTGCAGACGGATCGAGAGCGAACGCTTCGCTGAAGCGTTCCCACTGATGAGCACCGGACGCGCCGTAACCACCTCGAGCGCCTGAGATGTCCGGATGCTTTTGATTGTGACGCCCGTTAGTAAACTCGCGAAACTTGTGACGCTCGAACAATATCTTCGGGCGTCCATCCTTTAAAAAACCAGCACCGCTACTCTCAACTTCGGCCACAGCCTTAATCGCAGGCACATCACATTTGAGCAGCGCCGCCGCTTCAACATAATCACTTTCGCTCAAAGCCTTCGACGACGTGGTTGGCGAGCCCCCGGTCGCAGAGACACCAGCGGGTGCTGCAGATGCATTAACGGCCGATTCCCCACCGGCCACAGACTGCAAGGCGGCTAAGGTGGCCGGTCCCGCAATCCCGTCAGCCGTCAGTCCTTTACTCTTCTGGAAAGCAATCACCGCGTTCTTGGTCCCTGGGCCGAAGTGCCCGTCTACGCCCTTCGGATCGAATCCCAGGTTTTTCAGACTCTGTTGCAGGTTGGTTACGTCCGGGCCACTGGAGCCTGCTCGTAGAATTGGCATTGAGTTCCTCCTTAAATTGTTTTCCAAAGGCGAAGTCCTGAAGGAGTGAAGCCCGAGGAAGTGTAAGTTTGGTCAGGTGTCAGAAACAACGCCCGCTCAGCCTGGCGGCGGCGAGTCAGTCCTGGCAGCACCTTGCCACCAGCATGATCAAACAACAGGATGCGATGGGCGCCGTTGCCAAACCCTGGCTCATCAGTTTGTTCAAATTGCCGCCGCCAAGATTGAAGCTGAAAGTGACAAGCGCGGCAAATTGGTTGTCGGTAAGGTTTAGGCCGAGCTTGTTAACTGCAGCTTCCGCAACTCCCAAATCCTGTTGCAGGAAAGCCTGGGCCTGTTGCTGCGTAATCCGTTTGCCCCGCCTTCACTCCAAGAGTGTGACCATAACTATCGTCCAGACACCCAGACTGTCCTGGTAAGAGTTGAGACGAAGGCCTTCGAAAGATTCGATCAATTGTAGACCCGCTTGATTAGTTGTTTGGTTCATAGTAGTTCCCCGAGGTGGCTGGAACCGATCGGTTGTCGGAGTGCGTAGCACTCCCATACTTGGCGAACTGGCGGCAAACTGACGCTTCAAAATGGCTTGAACTTGGCGAAGATTGTGTCGAGATCGAAGGTGAAACCGAAGTTTCCTCTCACCTCTTTCTCTTTGACCAACTCCGTGCGATTGGCAAAGGTTAGCGAAATTGGAAACTTAATCCCCAACCCTTTAATCGGCACCGTAAGTTTTAACTGCCCGACACTAATATCTCCCTTAGTATTTGGCAAAATAGTGCCCGCCTGCGTAAAAGCGTCCTCTGCCAGATGTTGATACTTATAGGCAGCTGACAAGACAAAGACACCAGTCTTTGCGGCGCTCCCGAATGTCCCATCGAGTTGCACCGCCACGTCAGCGTCTCGCATCCTGCCAAAGTTCGTTCCAGCAGGTTTCGTGTTGAAAATCGAAAACGTCGCGTTGCCAGTGAGGTCTAGCCTTCCGTTCATGAAACCTTTTTCACCGATAAACTTGAACGTCGAAAGATCGGGCTTGTTAACGTTGCGCTGGTTGGAATAATCAAACGTCAGGACGCCCGCTTGACCGACCTTCTTAAGGATCGTGTTGCGATCTCTCAAAAAGATATTGAACTTCTCTTCAAACCTCGCCAGTTGGGCGACGAACTCGGGACCCAGTTTATCGATCGGAAGATCATTGAGTTTGTTGATTACCACGCTCTCCGCGTCAGCTGGCGAGGCAGCGGCGAGTGCTTGCTGCGTCTCGATAAACCACGCCGCCATCGCCGGATCTTTCCATTTCGTGAAAGCCGTATCCGTGTCGAGGTACGCATCGCGAACGGCATCAGCTTCTCGGTGAAAACCCAGAGCACTGGTAGCCAGGAAGTCTTCCCAGTCCTTCTTGAACTCACCTCGCCTGGGATCTCTTTTGTCGTAGAGCACGGCCCGCGCAGTGATTTCCGAAAGCTGTTGCTTCCTGCCGGTAAAGATCCCGGGTGTTTGACCGCG
>DATLBQ010000519.1:0-3158 GCA_035526805.1 Pyrinomonadaceae bacterium | reverse complement strand
TAAACTGCACCGTGTCTTTATTGAACTCGTACTTGTTTACTACTTGAGTTGCGCGGTAAGCCCCTTCGATGATCCCGCTCGAATTCGAATTAATGCTCGACGCTGCCGCCAGGGCAGCAGCGTCGGCCGCATTCTGCAACTCAGTTTTTGCCAGATAGAAGTGACTGATATCGACGCCCAAACCTACCGCAAGGAGAACTGCCAGCATTGCGACAGTGGACAAGACCATTACTGAACCTCTCTGATCTTTGCTGCCGCGCTTACGTTGCTGTCTGTTCATGATGTTCCTCCTTCAGTTCAGTTTTGCCAGTCGACTTAGCTACTGCGATCGCTATTTAATGACCGGGATGGGCGAAAGACTGAAAGCCATAGTTCTTGCTGGAGGAAAGGATGGGTTCACTCCCGGCGCGCTATTTTTAGTCGCATCGGTTGCTTTTGTCGTAGCGCCCGTGGTGGTTGTGGCCTCCGTTGTTGCTTTTGGTTCGGACGCCTTCGGAGCGTCTGTAACTTTCGGCGCCGGAGTTGGAGTAGTGTCGGTGTTTTGACCGGAGATCTTGTAGCCAGTTTGGCCTTCGATAGCTTCGCCTTTCGGTTCGAGGCCGAGCGGCGAGCCATTCTTCAGACCATCGATGCCACGCATCTGCGGCAGGTCATCGCGATTAACAGGCTTAACCAGGCTCGCGGTGACGATAAACATCAACTCAGTTTCATTCTTCTGATATGACTTCGATTTGAAGAGCGCGCCCAGCACCGGGATGTCACCCAGAACGGGAACCTTCGACAGTGATCGGCTTTCGTTGTTATCGAGCAGGCCGGCAAGTGCGAACGACTGACCATCGCGCAGCTCCACACCTGTCTTCGCACGGCGAGTGCGTAAAGCCGGGATTAGAAACCCGTCAAACTTAACGCCGTTGGCGAAGTCGATGGTGGAAACTTCAGGCTCCAACTCCAGACGAATGTGATCTTCGTCGATGATGGTTGGCTTGAAATTGAGGCGAACGCCGTATTCCTTGAAGATCACGGAAACCGTGGTTTTATCTCCGCCGCCTTGAACGATCGGGACCGGGAATTCACCGCCCGCGAGAAAACTGGCTTGCTGGCCATTCATGGCGATCAGATTGGGCTCCGCAAGCTCGCGCAATGCGCCTGAAGTCTGCAGCGCTCTGATGTAAGCCGCGGTTCCTATTCCGCTATTGAAAAGGAATAGATTTAACGCTGAACCAGCGAACGTATTGGTGAGGCCAGGCAGTACTGAGCTCGTAAGACTCGCAGGTCCGCCGCCGCTGGCGTATACGGATGTGCCGCCGTTAACTGATGAGTAAGAGGAACCGAGATCCCGCATTTTGCTGCGACTGACTTCCGCAACACGAACCTGCAGCTGAACCTGTGTCATGTTCTCAACTGGTGATGAAAGCATGTTGACGGTTTTGAAACCCGCGGCTTCCACAACACTCTGCGCCTGCGTTGCCTTTGAGGGATGTGACACACTGCCGGACATCACCACCGAACCATTTGCCTGGCTCAACCGAATGTCGTCCTGCGGAAACAAGATACGTATCTGTGAATCGATCAGTGAGAGATTAGTTCTCACGTAAACATCGAACACGAGATACTCTTTGCCCGACTGCTCCCAGGCAATAAAGTTGACCTGGCCAAATGCCTTACCGTTTACCAATACCTGGTCTGGTGTAACGAGCACGGCTTCGGCGATTTCCGGATTTGACACGGAAAAACGGCCCACCGGTCTGTCGAAATTGATCACGCGCGATTGCCCAACCAGCACGTTCACGGCAAAGGTTTCTTTGGTTTGAGTGAACGATGCTTTGTAAGAATTTTGGGCGGGTGCGGCGGAACTGACGAGAACGGTGATCAAAGACGCCATTAATAAACTCCAGCGGCGTGTGATCGGGGAACGGCTCTGCATGATCTGTGCTCCTTTTGCTACTTGCTAAGAGATGGTCTAAACAGCCAATCTAAAGTTTGACTGCCAGCTTCGGTTATCGACTCCAACGCTCTACTCGCCGCTTACGGAAAGTCGACGTTTCGCTTCTTTGCTCCTTCAATTACCTCGACCGACGCGCGCGGCGGGGCCGGAGGAGCGACCCGTTTGACTTCGGGTTCTACACTTACCCTTCGCACGGGCTTGGGCTTCATTTCTGATTTTGGCTGTTCGCTTTTTAGTGAACCGGGCTCGGGAGCCGGCGTTGCATGCTCACCGCCAAGCAATTTTTGCTTGTTGACGCCAGTCGTCTCCTCATCTCCCTGATCGATCGAGTTGCGCATCACAAGTTGCAGCCTGCCTTCCGAGGTCGCGAGTGCAAGTTTTTCTGCTTGCTCAGGCGTGACCTGAAGCGTTACTGCCTTGACACTGTTCACATCGCGCTGATTCTCCGGCTTGTCGATGTTCTGACCGTTTGCCAAAACCTTGATGTTCTGCAACACAATCTTCGAAATCGGACCAGCCCCGCGCGAAGCATCTTCCGGAGTGATAACAACGACCACATCCACAAGAGTTCCCGGCATGATGAAGCCGGAGATGCCGACGACATCGTCGACCTTCACAGTCATCGCTCGATAACCTTCAGGAATAACGGCCGACAAACCTCCCGCTGTTCCTTCCGGCGCCAAACGTGAATCGGTGATGGGCTCGCGGGCTGCGATATTCACAACCGCGACTCGGCCCGCCAGTTTGTCTGCGTTTTCGAAAGTGCCATCCGGCATCGACTCTCTCGGAAACTGGACCATCATGACCTGCTCAGGCACGATCTTCGTCCCCAGTGGTATTGCGACCTTGGCGACAGCAACCCTGGTCATGTCCTTAGAGAAGGCCTGGGCGTTTGATAAGTAACGATTGACGGACACCGCTGCCAGTAATCCGAATACCAGGGCTCCTGCCAGTACGACAAAGAATCGTTTGTTGCGCATCGCTTTAGTCTCCGTGTTGAGGCGAGCTTTCTAACTCGCAAATTGGACCTCCGCTAGGCGCGGAAGATGACTAACGAAATAAGACTTCCTAACGTAATCGCGACTCCGTAGGGGATGGTGTAGCTGCGATCCACTGGGATGGGAAATCGAGGCAGCTGGAAACCCGGCAAGAGTCCGACCAAAATTTGAAAGACTCGCAGCATGGTGAATTTCAACTGGCCGGCCCGTACCAT
>DATLBQ010000518.1:0-3833 GCA_035526805.1 Pyrinomonadaceae bacterium | reverse complement strand
GGCCGGCACGGCGCTAAGCGGGTAGATGACAGGTGTCGCAAACAGCCAGACCTGCAAGAGGAGCGGAACAGCTACGCCAATGTCGCGAAAGCGAACCTGAGTCGCTGAGAAGAAGAAAGACATTGCCAGCGAGAAACAAGTCAACACCAAAATGATCGGCACCGCGTAAAGAGCATTAATAGTCGGCGAGACGTGATAGTAAATCATCAAACCCACCAACAACGTGGAAGCTACCCCAAAATCAAAGAGCGCGGCGACCACGTAAGTGATTGGCAAAACCTCACGCGGGAAATAGACCTTGGTTACAAATTGCGAGTGGCTTGTCAGGCTGTTAGTTGCGTTTGAAACGCCGGCAGAAAAATAATTCCAAGGAAGCAGCGCGGTATAAGCAAAGAGTGCATAGGGCGCACCGTCGCTCGGCATTCTAGCGATCAGCGAGAAGATGAATGTAAAGATCAGCATTATTGATAGCGGCTGCAAAATTGCCCAGAAGACACCAAGTGCTGACTGTTTGTATCTGACCTTGATACGGTGAACACTCAGCGTCCGGATCAAATCTCTGTATTGGGCCAGCTTCGCTAGGTTGGCTGCTATATTAATTCCCCAGAGCGAGGGCGGGCGGATCTCAGATGTCGGTCGAACGCCACTTCGACCATCAGCCACTTTCGGATGTGTGGAAAAATTACTCAAAAAGTTAGTTACACAGCACGTTCTGCGCGAAATTATTCTTCAGTCGGCTCATGCGGATGCTGCACTAGGTATTTTTTTAATTCCGCTGCCAGTCCCTGAACATCAGGTTCTTTTAACAGGCTGCTATGACCGCCTGGGATGACGTTTACATCGACACCGCCTTTTGCAAGCCTGCCCCACCCCAGCTGCCAATCGCGGATACGGGAGCGCGGTTGTTTGCTCACGCGAAAGACCGCTATGCGTCCCTCGTACATGTGCGGCACAAAGTCTGTCCCGGGAAAATATAAATCGTGGAGAAGGTTCTGTTGTTTGCGCGGGACAGATCCTTTGCCCACGACGGTCGAAATCCGCATCCGAACGTGTGCCAGCACGTCACGAGTCTTCTTCTTAATAAAGCTTAATTGCTCTCTCAGGCCGACTCGCGCTACGGAACCCAGCCGAGTCCAATAATGTTCGAGATGCCAAAAATAGTTGTATGTGTTTTCGTTCACCCAGGTGTCAAGGATGCCCAACAGCGCAACCTGCTGACCTTCCCGTTCCAGATGTCGCGCTATTTCGAAAGCGATATGGGCGCCCCGGCATAGTCCGACAAACTGGTACGGCCCGGTAGGTCGCACGGCACGGAGCGCTTCCAAATACTCAAGGGCTAGTCGGTCCACCGCCGCTTGACTGTAGTCGCCCTCAAGATCTTCCGGAAGTTCGGACTGTAAGCCAAATACCGGCTGATCGGGGCCCAGGTGGCGAGCCAGCGAACGATAGCCAAGCGCATTAACTCCGGGGTGAGAGACACAGAAAAGTGGGGGATTTAATCCTCCAGGCTGTATCTCAACCAACGTGGGCCAGGAAATGGAGCTAACATCCTCGCGTAATAGCCGCGCGAGCGACTCGATGTTAGCGCCCTGAAAAAAACTGGCGAGCGGAAGGCGCTGCCCTACCTCTTTCTCGATTTCCGAGACGAGACGCACGGCGAGCAGGGAGTGACCTCCAAGTTCGAAAAAGTCATCACGTATTCCAACCACTTCCACTCCGAGAAGTTTCTCCCATATGCGCGCCAGTCGTCTTTCCAGATCATCGCGCGGGGCTAAATGCGTTTCCAGAGGTCCGGGTCTGTCGCCATTCGGTAAAGGTAGGGCACGTCTATCAACCTTGCCGTTGGGTGTGAGTGGAAGCTTTTCCAAAAATACAAAGTACCCAGGCAGCATGTAATCCGGCAGCTTCTTTTTCAGGTGCTCCCTAATTTGGGGCGCGTCGGAGTTACTCTGAAACTGGGGGTCATTTACATCGGCAACCACATAGCCGACCAGATGTTCACCCCCGTGGGGCGACTGACGTGCCACCACTACAGCGTCTTGTATCCCAGGGTGTTCTCTCAGTGCCGTTTCGATCTCGCCGGGTTCGATGCGGTAACCGCGCAGTTTTACCTGATGGTCCAGCCGCCCAAGAAACTGTATCGAGCCGTCCGGTCGGTACCGCGCCAGGTCTCCGGTCTGGTAGAGGCGGTCACCGGCTCGATTGCTGAAGGGGTTGGGGACGAACCGCTCCGCGGTCAGGTCGGGACGGTTCAGATAACCACGGGCCAGTCCCTCGCCGCCGAGGTGCAGCTCTCCCGGAACACCGATCGGGACAGGCTGGTAATCCCGGTCAAGCAGGTAAACTTCGGTATTGGCGATCGGGCGCCCGATCGGCGGTTGTTCCGTTGCTCCTTTGGGTGCCGGGGCGAACGTCGAATAGGTCGTATCTTCGGATGGCCCGTACAGGTTAAGGACCCGTTGCACGCTGTCTTGCCGGTAAATGTCCTGCACGAGACTGTTCGGGAGAGGCTCGCCGGCCAGATTGATCGCCCTCACCGAAGGTGGGATGGCGCCGATTCTTGCCAACTCCGCCATCGCGGAGGGAACGGTGTTGACGAGGGTCACGTCCGCCGCGGCCATGTCGGCCAGCTGCAAAGCGTTTTCCACCAGCACCGCTTTGCCGCCGGAACTGAGCGGTGCGAACATCTCGAACACGGAGAGGTCGAAACAAATTGAGGTCGAGAATAATACCGCGGAGAGGTCCGCCGCCGGGAAAGTCGACAGCGCCCAATGCAGGAACGTGACCGTGCTGGCGTGCTCGATGGCGACACCTTTCGGCTGACCGGTCGAACCCGACGTGTAGATCACGTACGCGAGGTTTCGCGAATGTGCCCCGCCGACGGGATTTGATCGATTCATTCCGGCAATGCTGGGCCATTCGGAATCCATGCACACGACTCTGGAATTCGTCGTCGGCAACGTCGGCAACAGCGCGTTCTCGGTCAGAAGCACGGCAGCCTCGGCATCCTGGAGGGTGAACGCGACCCGTTCCTGCGGGTAAGCGGGGTCGAGCGGCACATAAGCACCACCGGCTTTAAGGGTACCCAGAATCGCGACCAGCATCGCGGGGGTGCGGCGGAGACAAACCCCGACGCGGTCCTCCGGGCCGACCCCCAACCCGCGCAAGTAATGCGCTAGCTGATTGGATTTCCGGTTCAACTCCGCATAGGTCCATCGCTCTCGCCCGCAAACAACAGCGACCGCGTCCGGGGTCCGCGCGACCTGTGCCTCGAACAGTTCGGGCACGCATTCGTTCTTCGGATACTCGCGACGGGGGCCGTTCCACTCCACCAGCAACAGCTGCCGTTCCGTCGCGGTCAACAGGGGGATCCGAGAAATCGGTTCGTCGGGGTTGCCGACGATGCTTTCGAGCAGAATCTCAAAACGCTGCAACAAACTCTGAATCGTGCGCTGATCGAAAAGATCCGTGTTGTATTCAAATCTGCAGTTCAACCCGGTGTTTGTCTCAGTAACAAAGAGCGTCAGATCAAACTTTGCCGTATCGCTGACCACAGGCATGTGTTTGATCGTTAATCCGGCCAGTGTCCGCGTTTCGCCCGGATTGTTTTGCATGCCGAACATCACCTGAAAGATTGGTGTGTGGCTAACAGTGCGCTCGGGATTGAGCTTCTCCACCAGTTTTTCAAATGGTAAGTCCTGGTGCGCATAGGCCCCTAAAGCCACCTCTTTCACGCGGCTCAACAGCTGGAGAAACGTAAGATTACGAGAGACATTCGTTCGCAGCGCCAACATATTGACGAAGAAACCGATAAGGCCCTCGATTTCAACTCG
>DATLBQ010000517.1:0-6342 GCA_035526805.1 Pyrinomonadaceae bacterium | reverse complement strand
AGAGTTTTTAGGTATACGAAATTTAGTTGGGATGAAAATACCTTCTTCACGTGCTCGGTCATTAGGACTGACTTTTAGTACGCGAAGCTGTGCAACCGGTGGTTCCAGAAAACCAAATGAACCTTGAAGAAGTTGATCCTGCTCGCCCTTCTTGTATCCAAGGCCCGCTTCTATCATCACGCATGATTGAGGCCAGGGTTTCAAAAACCCATATAAGGCTGATTCGTAACTGGCCTCGGCACAAAGCGACCTTCGAAGTTCACCTATTCGTTCGAAAGAAATCTCACCACGTAAGCGATGCCCGATAAGATCTATGAAGAAGCCCAACTGCCCCGCTATCACATCCATCAGCATCTCTTCAGGGTCCTTTCGGTCACTCGCAATGTGTGAGCGACAAAAATTCAAGCGCATCTGAGACGTGATTGTCAACAGGTGGGCCAACTCGTGCCATTTCGAGAAGTAAGCACGCCAAGCTTTATCACCGCGACAGTCGATCACAGAAACATAACGTCGCTCGTCCGGCCTGGCTTTCAGTAGCAAAAATGTGATTGCGTAAACATCTGGCCCTAGATATTTCTCAAGTAGTTGAAATTGCCTTTCCTCCTTACGCAAGTAGTTCTCTTTGAGTTGAGAAAGATCATCGCCGGTACAAATTTCAACGAATGAAGTGTCCAATTTTGCCGCGGCTGTTGTTAGTAACTCCGAGAGCGTCTCGCAGGGAAACTCAGTCAAGAACGATCGAATACGTCGACCGGTGAAATGCAGGACCGCAGCCACTGGATCATCACTAGGTTTGAGACCTAGATCATTGGCAAGCTTCCAAATTTGAGGTTTATTTCTGAGGGATTGAGGCATCGTAGGGATAGCAGGTGCTGATCAAATCGAATAATTGTTTCCATTCTTCTTCGGTGGGTGGTTTGATCGATCGATTACTCCGCCTCGCGACCACAGAGTTGTGTGTTTCGAGTAGCGTGAGCGTTTCTTGGTACGTCCAACCGTGTTGCATCGCTGCTCTAGATAACGTCGACGGAAACTGGACGGGCTCTCTTTCCCAGTGCGTGTTTTCCACCTCACCTCTCATTAAGTATTCGAGTGACGCACCCATCGCGTTTGCAATCTTTAGGACGTTAGTTGAGCTTATATCCCGCTTATTATTTTCTACATCGCTTAGAAATCCTTTGCTTAGCCTAGATTCGCTCGCCAACCTCTCTTGGGTCCAATCCAGTTTCTCTCTAGTTTCTTTTATCCTGTCTCCAATAGTTGCCATTTATTCAATTGCCCTTTCCGCTACGGGTCACTGGTTGGGGTAAATGTATCACGAGAATGGGTATTGCATATGGAACCTAGTTTACGGGGAACCATTGACACCGGACTCGCGATACAGTATATAGCTAACGACATACAGAACTGAAATCATGGATGGGCGGCTAGAAAAGAGGCGATGTGAGCGAAGTTTCGGTCGATTATTTTAGCAACGAGTATTTAAAGGCCCTCGAACAGGGTAGCGCTGCGATTTTTGCAGGTGCCGGGCTTTCGGTACCGTCAGGGTTTGTAGATTGGAAGGAACTGATGCGCGAGATCGCGGACGAGCTCGGCTTGTCAGTGGACGAAGAGTCGGACTTGATTTCGATAGCACAGTTCCACGTGAATAAGTTTGGTAGCCGGGCGAAGTTGAATAGCTCACTAATCGAGGAGTTTACAAAAGACGCGCGCGTAACGGAAAACCACAAACTGATCGCTGCTCTTCCGGTAGATACAGTCTGGACCACGAATTTCGATACTCTGATCGAAGAAGCCTTCAACGAGGTCGGAAAGCGGATCGACAAGAAGACGACAAAGGCGAACCTTGCCCAAACAAAACTTAATCGAGATGTTGTCATCTATAAGATGCACGGCGATGTAGATCAGCCACAGGATGCAGTGCTGACCAAAGACGATTACGAAAACTATAACGAGTCGCGTCAACTCTTTTCAACCAAATTGCAAGGAGACCTCATCTCAAGAACGTTCTTGTTCCTGGGATTCAGCTTCAGCGATCCGAACATTGAATACATCCTCGGTCGTATTCGCACACTCATAGGTCAACAGAACCAGCGCCCTCACTTCTGCATCATGAAACGCATAGTGAAACCGAAGGGCCGCGGCAAAGCCCTAGCCCGCTACGAGTACGATAAGACTAAGCAGGAGCTGAGCATCGTCGACCTCAAGAGGTTCGGCATTCAAGCAGTAATGGTCGATGACTACACGCAAGTCACTGAGATACTGCGGGAACTGCATCGGAACGTCTATCGTCGTTCTATCTTTGTGTCAGGCAGCGCTCATCAATATGAGCCGCTTGGAAGAGATCGCGTTGATGCACTGGCTCACAAGATTGGACGCGAGATCATTGGGCGGGGTTACAACCTTGTTTCGGGCTTCGGCTTAGGGCTTGGGGGCACCGTCGTCTTGGGATCTCTCGAAGAGCTATATCTGAAGGATCGCAGCCTAAGCGCCAACAGCCGCACCCTAATACGGCCGTTCCCTCAGCAACCTCCAACGGCTTCGAGTAGTAATGAGCTTTGGGCTAAGTACAGGGAGGATATGCTCGCCAGATCCGGCTTTGCCATATTCATCTGTGGCAACAAGAGTGAGGCAGCTACGGGCAAAGTCGTTATTGCAAACGGTGTTCTAGAGGAGTGGCGCATTGCCAAACGTCTGGGGAAGTATCCCATTCCTGTGGGCGCAACAGGTTACGCAGCCCGAAAAATTTGGGAGGAGGTTAATTCCTCGTTGGACACTTTTTTCCCAAAAGGCGGAGTGCAGAAGCACTTCAAAACACTTGGCGACGAGAATAGCTCGAACGGTGAAATTATTGAAGCGATATTCGCAATCGTCAAGAGGATCACTAAATAGTCTTAAAGACTTAAGGAGCAACAGCATGAGAAACGTATTCTTCAGTTTTCATTACCAGCGTGATATCTGGCGTGCAAACGTAGTCCGCAACAGTGGTGCGGTGATTGGTGAATCTGCCGCCGGGTTCAGGGATGCTTCTCTGTGGGAAGAGGCAAAAAAGAAAGGTGACAGCGCGATCAAGGAATTGATTGATGAGGGGCTGAAGGGCACCACTGTCACCGCGGTTCTCATTGGTGCGGCGACTGCGAATCGAAAGTATGTGGATTACGAGATCGAGAAAAGCATCGAGCGCGGCAACGGCTTGTTAGGATTGCGTATCCACAACATCAAAGACAAGAACGGAAGCACCGATGTACTGGGTAGCATCCCCAGCAAGTTGAACGGTGGCGGATACCCAACCTACACCTGGACGACTTGTGAGGATTTCGCCAAGTGGGTAGAAACGGCTTACGAAGCTGCTCAGGCGAAACTAGCTATGAAAGCGCGCTCATGGTAGGGGTGAAAAAGTTCCCTGCAGACTGGTCTTTGACCCGTCGTTCCGTACTGACCTTGGGAAAGGTGAGGAATGCCTCTAATTAGTAAATCTCAACTAGGTCGTGTTCAATACGCGGCTCGGAAGTCTATGTTCGATGCCAGAAGGGAGTTGAATGAGTCGGCTTCGAATAGCTTCAGGTCTAAGGACAAATACGACGTGTTTCTCTCGCATCGGTACCTTGATGCGAAAGAGGTCTTAGCCTTGAAGACATTGATTGAGTCGTTTGGGTTATCAGTCTTTGTGGATTGGATTGAAAACCCTGAGCTTGACCGCAGTCGGGTGACAAAAGAGACGGCGGCCAAACTCAGGGAGGCGATGGAAAGGAGCGCTAGTCTGCTATACGCCCAATCAGGTAATTCGCAAGATTCGAAATGGATGCCTTGGGAACTGGGTTATAGCGATGGCCTACACGGGCGTATCGCCATTGTGCCTGTCACGGAACAAGAAACCACGTCGGAGAGTTATGTTGGCCAAGAGTACCTCGGCCTTTACCCTTACGTGTCGCTAAGGACCGAAAGGGTTTCCCAACGGGAGTTACTGTGGGTACAAGAATCCGGCAAGATTTACGTAGCTATAAACGATTGGCTAAAGGGTGCCAAACCGACGTCCCACGGCTGATAAAAGATTGAGGGGAATCATAGAAAAATCAGCGCCATTGATTCTTATTGGTATAACCTCAGCTTGTTTCTAGAATTATTAACGCTCGACTTCTTCCTTCATCAAAGGATTTGAGCCGAAACTTCCGCCAGTCAGCCCGCTGATGTCTATTGATATCTTGCGCCAGCGAGTGAGCATTCAGTTTGATCCTGTCATTCAAAACGTCACAGTCAACAAAGTAACCGGCAGGATCAAGTCATTCCTTTTGAGAGTCTTCTCACTTGCACGAACAACGTTACTTCCCGACACATGGCGCTGTTGAAAAAACTTGGCGTGAGAATCGGAATCAGGAAAACAGATTCACTAAGAGAGTGTGTGATACGTTCCTTCCAATCCTCTCCCCATGAATGTGGATGCTATCCTGAAAAATCGGAAATTCCACTGTATCTGAACCTCGTCGCTGGCGGCACCCCGTTCGCTTCGTTACTGACGGCATTCACTCCGCGCTCAAGCAGGCGTTAGCCATATTGCCTTTCGCGCTGCGCGCTCATTGCGGGCGGGACGCCCGCGGTCCCAGTAAACTACGGGTTCTTTACTGTTGTTACTGCTTTCGTTTTCGAGAGGTGGGTTTGCGTTTGAGTCCCTGGTAGCTGACGTTGCCGGGAAGTTTCGGCGGGAGTTCGAGTTCGTCGTCGATGATGTCTTCGACGTGGACACCGGCGACCCGAGCGTAGGCCAGCAGAGTCATCAAGTTGGGTTCGCGCTGTCCCTGTTCAAACTCAGAGATTCTTGCGTACTTCATGCTCGAATCAAGTGCTAAACGTCTAAGCATCTCAGTCTGAGATAGACCGAGCGCATCCCGAATCTGCCTTAGTTTGTCAGCTAGGCGAGCAGGCTTAAGGCGAGGGTTTCCCATCAGGAGTGGCCTCCTGAATAGGAACTAGTCTTGAGTACGGCCGCTACGACCCGGTCGCTACCGCTCCCGGTACTGACCTCGTCGGGATGGTTGCCTCTGACACCCAGCCGTTCGTTCTGGCGAAGCTTAATAAGCTCATCGCCACAGTCCCAGACACTAGGAAGATTTTGCTTGCGCCTATTCGCAGTTGCGGGTAGTATGCGTTCGCGTTTACGAGTCGCCGTGAGTTGGAACCTTCCATGCTCAACGGCGATGCTCATCACTCGGTTTCTGGGAGGGTTGAGCTACGCATTGGCCGTTGTCGATTTTCAAAGACTCGATCGCCGCAGAGGATAACAGAGCCGCTTTGGTAAGTCATGAGTCTTGAGTCGTGAGTCGTGAGTAGTCGCTCAGTCGGCGAGGGGCAGACAGGATGTCTGCGCTCCCAGCTCCACGCTCTCCAGCTACTGGTCACCCGCTTTCAGTGAGATACCCACCGCTACCGCGAGGTGATACTGACTTCATTAAACCGTTGCCCAGTGTGACTCCGAAAGAGAGTCCAGCCGAGACATCACCCACTGACTTGCCGATCACCCGCTGAACTAACGCTTACCGTTCGTACTCATCAGAGCTAACACGGTCGTCCGTCATCGGTCGTCCGTCGTCCGTCGTCGGTCATCACCGCAGCCGCTTGATTGATCACCCTCTTTCCTGAAGGAGGTTTAGATCTATGCGAGCTTCTGAGGGTCCACACTCGACGGCATCGAAGTTTCGAGTCTTGTATCTGGGTAACGATCTGGAATTCATCGCAGCGTTGCGGCAAATCCTAACCGAACCCGAGTACAGACTGGTGGCTTGTTCGGATCGCGAAGGCGCGGAATTGTTTCTCAAGAGCGACATTCTCTATGACTTGTTGGTCATTGATCTCGCGTGGCGCGGAAAGGAAGGATTGGAACTAGCGCGGATCACGCAATCGCTCGAACACCGCAAGGGGATGCCGATCATCCTGGTGGCAGCAACGAAATTGAATAGCTCGATGAAGACATTGGCGCGGAAAGCCGGGGTGAAGAAGTCTGTGATGAAAACGCGAGACGTTGGCGCGGTTGGCGAGGCGATCCGGCAACTGGTCGAATCAGGGTCGCAGAATTAGCCGCGGATTTACGCGGATAAACGCGGATCAGAACGAAAACATTAATCAGAACCAAAGCATCAAAAGCGCTCACGCG
This sequence comes from Pyrinomonadaceae bacterium, assembly GCA_035526805.1. Taxonomy (GTDB): domain Bacteria; phylum Acidobacteriota; class Blastocatellia; order Pyrinomonadales; family Pyrinomonadaceae; genus PSRF01. Next base: position 197 of record DATLBQ010000517.1, on the reverse strand, counting down.
GTTCCGACATTCCCGGTCATTTTGCCGTTTTAGATACCACCAGCCGCGAAAGAACGCGAATAAATTCGTTATGTCGCATGGATGTAATGTCGATATGGTAAGCTGCCGTTCGACTCAATCATAAAATTCTGCAGCGGTGTACGAAACCTGCAGGTTTTGTCCGGGCTGCTCTTTTGTCCGGGCTGCTCTTTTAGGCG
>DATLBQ010000516.1:0-5522 GCA_035526805.1 Pyrinomonadaceae bacterium | reverse complement strand
GCTTGCCCCCGCCTCAACTGTCAATTGGCTCACCCCTGTAAGTTATTTAACCTTGAGGCGGGGGCAAGCCACCCTTCCTCACTGCATTTAAATGTTGTTGAGTCTTTTCGGCAGGCATCCTGCCTTTAATGAGCTGTAATTTTCGTTCGTGTAACTTCTTCGTTCTTCGTGTTGTCTTCGTGGTGCGTCTTTGTGTCTTCGGAAGAACTGACCACGAAGCCACACCAAAAAAATCATGCATTTTTCCGACGCGGTGTTTTCACGGATCGCGCACTATTTGGGTGATATTTCTCGACGCAGATAGAAAAGTAGATCGGTTGAGGGTGGATCTATTCCCAGCTGGCGAATCATGCCTACAACTTGACCACGGTGCATCGTCGCGTGATTCGCTACATGCTGCATTTGATCGACCAGTCGCATCGAGCTCGCATCACCGCTGAGGAGTTTAAAGGGCAGTTCGCTCGTCAATTTCGCGTTATCCAGCTCCGACACATATCTCCAACGCCGGTCCACTACATCTATCCAACGATCTCTTAACGCAGCAAGGTCAGGACAAGATTCTGTGGTCCATTGCGACCATGCTTCGGCTTTCGCCGGAGATCTTCCATTCCATCGTTCGAGCCAGATCCACTCGGCGCCTGCCATATGCAACAGAGTTCCGAAGATGGATTGGTGACTGATACCAACATCGCGGCGCAAACTTTCGTCGGGCAGTTTTGCGGCCACATCCATTGCCAGGTTGTTGGCCCATTCTGTGTAGTTAAAGAGTTGATTGATGTCCGTTAGATCCATGCTTACCAACCTATCGGTTTAAGTCTGATCTGGAATCTCAGCTTCGACCAGTTTCCGGAGCAGCGTTAGCGATTCTTGCCAACCGAGATAGCAAGCCTCAGCTGGAATAACAGCGGGCACTTCCTCTTGAACGATGGTCAATTCAGTTCCGACCGATACTTGCTGCAACGTAATCGTCGTCTGCATTTCTCCGGGCAGATTCGCGTCCTCGAATTTGTCAGTGTGGCGGATGCGTTCATTTGGCGTTAACTCAAGATACTCTCCACCGAAGGAGTGGCTCTTTTCGGTGGTGAAACTGGTGAAGGACATCCTGTAATGTAACTTGAAGCAATTCTTTGCCGCGGCTGGAAGCAATTACTTGCCGGAAATCGACAAACATCAGGCAATTCAAGCCTAGAACTTCAACTGAGTTTTGAACTTTTTGGAAGCTTCTATTGCCGGAAATGCAAAATGGAAGTTAAGCCTTGCCGAAAGTTCAAACAACTGATGTCCAGCGCCGTGGCCGTGTGGTCTGATTCAAGCAAACACCGACGCATCCAGTTCGGCATCCACTTTTCAGGAATAGGCCGACGGCCTAGCTTCGGGAGACTGAGCGACAATGAGCTGCGCTTCTCAAAACAGCAAGAGGCCGCCAATCAATAGGCGTAACATCAAGGGTTCCTGTGAAGAATTCCATGCCCGCGCCGAAGATTCGCATCTTCATCAATCAACTCCTTCAACTCCTTCGGACTCACAACCGAGTACATCATGCTCAGCGTGAGATCAGCTTCAATTAGTCTTTCATGGCCGCTGCAGTGGTGATTCCGAATCGCAGTCCTTCGCTATCAGGTCCCGAGTGCCTGGAGAAGATCAGCGACGAGATCGTCGGGGTTCTCAAGCCCGACTGAGAGTCGCAAAAGATTCTCAGGTGACGTTGAGGCGGGCTGTTCTGCCGAAGCGCGATGCTCGATCAAGCTTTCGACACCCCCAAGACTGGTTGCATTGCGGAAGAGCTTTACCCTTGCAGCCACTGCGACGGCTTCCTCCTGTCCGCCCCTCACCAGGATCGAAAGCATCCCTCCAAAGTTGCTCATCTGAGTCGCTGCAATGGCATGCCCCGGATGCGAACGTAATCCGGGATAGAAAACCCGTTCCACTCTGTCAGAGGCTTCCAGGGCTTTTGCGACCGCCAGCGCATTCGCGGCATGTTTCTCCATGCGGCAAGGCAGAGTACGCAGCCCTCGCAACACTAACCATGAATTGAATGGCGAACAGACAGCGCCGAGGATCATACGCGCATGAAAGAGTTTGTCGTAGAACTGGCCGCCCCGTCTCAAAACCAGGCAGCCTCCTTGCACATCGCTATGCCCACCGCAGTACTTTGTGGTCGAGTGCAAAACGATATCCGCACCCAGCTCCAGAGGCCGCTGGAAGACTGGAGTCGCGAACGTGTTGTCAACAAGGAGGAGCGCACCGACCGAATGCGCGGCGCGCGCCGCGCCAACAATGTCCGTGATCTGCATCCGGGGATTTGACGGTGTCTCAACCCAGACTAGCTTTGTATTGGGACGGATCGCCTGCTCAATCGCCTTTTGGTCTTCCATGTCCACCACACTGACCTGGAAGTTCCATTTCGGCAGGTATTGTTGATGGGCCACACGAACATGCGCGTACACATCTTCGGGAAAAATCACGTGCGAGTCAGAATCGAGGGTCAGTAACAGCGTGATCGCTGCTCCCATTCCAGACGAGTAAACGAGAGCACCCTCGCCGCCCTCCAGGAGGCCGAGGGCCTCTTCAAGGCGGTCCTGAGTGGGATTCTTATCGCGCACGTATGTATAGCCATGCAATTCTTCGCATGCTGGACCGTGCTCGAACGTGGTGGAGAGATGAATAGGCGGGGCAATCGCGCCGGTTACAGGATCCGGTTCAGCCGCCGCGTGAATAGCGAGAGTTTCAATCTTCATGTGCCCCTGCCTGCTCAATGCGTGTGTAAACCGCACAACTACAAAGTAATTCTGCTGTGTGCACTTCTGTTAGCGCCGCTGATAGCTCGTGCGCAAGCCATCGTGACAAGCGATCCTCGTAACGTTCATGACCATCGACATACGATTTCAAGAAATGCCGCCAACAGCTAATGACGAGCAAGCAATCACGAGCGATAGCCGAACACGCACATCGCGGGTTCTTTAGTTCAGCTCCAATCTAGCGAACGCTGCTGTCAGCGTTAGTTTCTTCATAACGTAGAGTTAGGCGACCAACTCGGAGTAGCCGCGCGAACTCCCACGTTTGCCTTCAACCTCTTTGAAGATTGTGAACCATACTCTCTACGAGGGTATGAAGCAACAGGGCTTGATAAAAGCACATCGCAGAGGAAACTTGGGACTCGTCCGTTGGCAGTACGAGCCTCAAATTCGGGATCCTACTTCCGAGAAGATGCGAAGTGAGAACCGTTCTAAAGGTAGCGCCAACAATTACGAAGGAATTCAAGATACTTGTACCTTTCCAAAAAATGGAACCAATAAATTGCCGGGCGTTTTTGGAATAAGTTGCCGAGAACGGCGTCTAAAGCTAGCGGGTAACAATTTACGAAGGATTTTAGGGTAGTTTGTACTTTTCCGAAAAATGGAACCATTTAATTGCCGGGAGCTGTTGGAACCATTAAGTTACCGGAGCGGCAAATTAATGGTTCAAGTTACATGTAAGTGCCTCCGACTCTTGCATCGAGGTGGTGAACCTGGCCCGTGAATCCATTGGGCCGAAGCCATTTAACCATGGCATTTGCATCAAGGAATGCCCGGTAAACTCTCTCGGGCGGTGCCTGGACCACTCGATGGAGTCGGATAGTGTTTGTATTGCTTTTTGTCATGATTTTCTCCTCGTATTATTACTGGGGAGCGAAATGGCTCCCGCGGAATATTTGTCTTTACGTCTTAACCGCCGGCGATGGCCCCGATGATATAAAGGGGCTCCGCTCCCGACGCGATTTCCGGAGGCAGCGGAGCGTCCGGCGACTCGTGCGTTACATCCTCGCCGCGGGCAAAGAATCTCAAGAACGGCCTGCGCTCTCCAGAGACGTGCTGGCGAATCGTGCCACGCAACATCGGATACTGTGCCTCCAATGCTTCGAGCACCGTTCGTCGTGTCACTTCGCCATCAATCTGTACTGTCACATCTCCGCTGACGCCCGCAAGCGTCCGCAAATGCAGTGGCATTGCAACCCGAATCATGACCCCTATCATGACAACACCTGGACCTCCACTGAAAGTACGGGGGGAAGATCTCGAACAATCGGCGACCAGCTATCTCCACCGTCGGCCGATGCATAGACCTGCCCACCAGTCGTGCCAAAGTAAACGCCACATGAATCCAGCGAGTCGACAGCCATCGCATCGCGCAGTACGTTCACGTAACAGTTTTCTTGCGGTAGACCCTTGGTGAGAGCTTCCCATTCGTTGCCACCTGTACGGCTGCGATAGACCCGGAGTTTGCCATCGGGCGGATAGTGTTCGCCATCGCTCTTAATCGGCACGACGTAAATCGTTTCGGGCTCGTGCGCGTGAACATCAATTACAAATCCAAAATCGGTCGGCAAATTACCGCTGACCTCTTTCCACGAATCACCTCCATCGTCACTGCGCAAAACGTCCCAGTGCTTCTGCATAAACAGCAGATTCGGATTTGAAGGATGCATTGCCACGTGATGAACACAGTGGCCCACCTCTGCAGTCGGATCGGGAATGTATTGTGAGTGCAGGCCCTTATTGATTGGTTTCCAGGTTGCACCGCTGTCGTCACTGCGGAATGCACCCGCTGCCGAGATGGCCACAATGATCCGTTCTCGATTCTTTGGATCCAAAATGACCGTGTGCAGGCACATACCGCCGGCTCCCGGTTGCCACTGAGCTCCGGTACCGTGGCCTCGCAGTCCGGGAAGTTCGTGCCACGTTTGGCCGCCGTTGTTTGATTTGAACAACGCGGCATCTTCAACGCCGGCATACACGGTGTCTGGGTCGTCGAGGGAGGGTTCAAGATGCCAGACTCGTTTGAACTCCCATGGATGCGCCGTGCCGTCGTACCACTGATGGGTCGTGAGAGGTTTACCGGTTTCAGATGAAGTATCGTAGACAAATTTATTACTTTCGCCGACCGGCATGCCCTCGGGTGTTGTCGTGGGCTCGCCAACCGGGGTACCAGGTTGGAACCACGTCTTGCCGCCATCATCTGAGCGCTGAATAATCTGGCCGAACCATCCACTGCTTTGCGAGGCGTAAAGCCGGTTTGGATCCTCAGGCGATCCTTTGACGTGATAAATCTCCCAACCGGCGAAATGCGGGCCACTCACGTCCCACTTTTCACGCTTTCCATCTGAAGTAAGAATGAAGGCGCCCTTACGGGTGCCTACGAGTAGTCGGACACTGCTCATCTTTTGCTCCTTCCAAGCTGAGTAATCTTAGATATCAGGTACCTCTAGTTATAAGTCGAATGGCGACTCCCGAAATCGACAGCACAAGAGTGAAATTTTGAGAGTCCGCGTAACAGGGGAATAGGGGAAGGGGGAAAGGGTAAGGGAGAATTTCCCTATTCCCCTTTTCCCCTACTTACCCCCAATTCTTTACTGCCATCTAAAAATCTTCAGCGCAACAACAAAGCTGATAAACAACCACGCCAGCAATATCGCTACGTGGCTCCAGTTAGCCCAGAGCGGTGCCCCTTCGTTCATCACGGCTCGCAGGAGTGTGTTGAGTGCC
>DATLBQ010000515.1:0-17915 GCA_035526805.1 Pyrinomonadaceae bacterium | reverse complement strand
CGCAACTCAAAAACAAATTTCTTTCTATGTTGTCCACTTGCCGCTCTTCCAACCGCGTGAAGGACGTCTGGTGGTGCGTCAACCGGCGAAGGGCTTTCGCGACCTTGCAGAAAGAACCGGAGGGAAGTATTTCCTTGTCGGCAATGCAAGCTCGGCCGTCCTTCTTTCAGAGCATCGAGCAAGCAGCGATCTGACGGCAATCTTCCATGCAATTGAAGACGATTTGCGAAGCCAGTACCTGTTGGGTTTTTACGCAGGCGACGGCTCGCGTGATGGGCGCAATCACCGCTTCCGAGTCACGGTACCTAACGGCGTCGAATATCAGGTTGGAACCCAGGGTTACTCACGCACTCACGAGTTTTTCGTCAACATGGCCCGGCGCGAACAAAGAGTCATAAAATGACTGCAAAAAATCCGTTATCGAGTGGTTTCCCCCCTTGCATGCGTCGGCTTGATTCGATAAACAGTATGCTTCGTAATCTAGCAGTATCTCGATAGGTTTTCTCGGTGGCACCTCTGTGCTCTCTGGGCCCCTGTGGTGAATGTTTTGGCGAGTAGTCCCACCTGAGACAAACAGCGCAGAGATAGCACAGAGGAAATCGATGACTGTCTCCGAAGTCGGGTAAACTTCGATCTGTTTCCCAACCAAATAATATGAGCAAGAACCCCGAACTTGGTTTGCGAAAAATTCGTCGCGCTCTAATCAGCGTGTCAGACAAGACCGGCATCGTTGACTTCGCGCGGGAGTTGCAAAGCTTCGGCGTTGAAATCATCAGTACCGGAGGGACTGCGAAGATCCTGCGTGACGAAGGAATAAAGGTCCTCGAAGTGGCTGACGTAACTGGTTTTCCAGAAATGATGGATGGCCGTGTCAAAACGCTTCATCCCAAAATCCATGGCGCATTACTGGCAGTTCGTGACAACCCAGAGCATGCGGCAGCAATGAAAAAGAATGCGATTAAAGCGATCGATCTGGTCGTGGTAAATCTTTATCCGTTCGAAGAAACAGTGACACGCGACGATGTCACCACCGAAGAAGCTGTTGAACAGATTGATATCGGCGGCCCGGCACTGATTCGGTCTGCAGCAAAAAACTATCGGGACGTAGCGGTGGTCACGTCGCCCGAAATGTATCGCCAAATCCGAACGGAGATAATTGTGGACGACGGAGCGCTGACGCTCGCAACGCGCGAGCAATTAGCCCGCCAGGCTTTTATGCGAACTGCAATTTACGATTCCGCAATCTTTCCCTACTTAGCCACCAATCTTGAGGGTGCTAAAAACTCAAAAACGTTTCCGCCTATTCCTGAGCTCCTGGCACCAATGCAGACGTACATGAATCTGTTTTCGTCTGCAATGAAAGCGATGACAGGACAACAATTTCCCGAGGCCCCAGACGAACAATTCGAAGATCATTGTCGTCTCTCACTTGATAAGCTGAGCGATCTTCGTTACGGCGAGAATCCACATCAGTTGGCCGCGCTCTATGAGAACACAAGTGGAGCGGCGTCAAACGAAGCTTCGAGTGTCGCTACGGCGGAACTACTTTCCGGAAAGGAGATGTCTTTCAACAACTATGTTGACGCTGATGCCGCCTGGCAATTGGTCTGCGATTTTGACGGGCTCGCGTGTGCCATCATCAAACATACAAACCCAGCGGGAGCGGCCCTGGGGGCGAACACTGAGGATGCCTACCGCAAAGCGCTCGCGTGCGACCCGGTCTCTGCTTTCGGGGGTATCGTCGCTTTCAATCGAAGGGTTGATGAGGCGGCGGCACGCGCAATAACTGAGATATTTGTCGAAGTATTAATCTCACCTGATTATGATTCTGCGGCGCTGGAAGTTTTAAAAACGAAGAAGAATCTACGAGTGCTCCGCGCGGGCGAGCCGCAAACGGCTGAAGGGTTGGAATACAAACAGATCTCCGGCGGCATGCTGGTGCAAACATGCGACACTCACAAACTAAAACGGGAAGACCTCAACGTGGCAACCAAGCGCCCTCCCTCGGCGAAAGAGATCGAAGATCTGCTGTTCGCCTGGACAGTTTGTAAATACACAAAATCGAATGCGATTGTATATGCGCATGACCAACAAACAGTCGGCGTGGGAGCAGGTCAGATGTCGCGCGTTGACTCAGTGAAGATCGGCGCGATGCGCGCGCAACTTCCAATCAAGGGTTCAGTAATGGCGTCAGACGCTTTCTTCCCTTTTCGCGATGGCATTGATGAAGCAGCGAAGCATGGCATCACGGCTGTGATTCAACCCGGCGGCTCCAGGCGGGACCCGGAAGTGATTGCCGCTGCTGATGAACACAATCTTGCAATGGTCTTTACTGGAATCCGGCATTTCAAACATTAGCTGGCAGCGCAGACTTCCTGCCTGCAATGAGCGCGGCAAGGCACGAAGGTTATTACGCGCGCGCAGTCAGGATGCCTGCGCTCCAGCCTGCGGAGCTTGCTCGGCCCGTGACGCTTAGGGGTGCAGGTGACTCGCATGCCGTGCGGAAGTGGTCATGGAGACGTTAAGATGCAAACTGTAATAGTGTCCTTGCTGGTGTGCTTGTTGGCTAACCCTTCCAGCGTCCAGAAAGAGAGCAAATCCGACCCCTGTTCCAACGTCTCCAGTCAGTCAGAAATGACCATTTGCTGGCGAAAAGAATACAAGGCCGCGGACACAAGATTGAATCTAGTCTATCGTCAGCTGGTCTCGATGTTAGGCGAGGAAGAAAAGTTAGAACTCAAAAAAGCGCAAACGGCCTGGCTTAAATATCGAGATGCAAATTGTGAGTTTGCGGCCAATCAATACAAGGGCGGGTCGATGCGTCCCATGATTTACGCGATATGCCTGGCTGAGATGTCGGACAATCGGACAAGCGAATTGAAGAGTCAAATCACAGATCGAAATCTTTGAGCTAATATGCTGCAAAACAAATTTGGAATTATTTTCGGTGTTGCAAACAAACGTTCGATCGCCTGGGCCACGGCGCAGGTGCTCCACGAGGCGGGCGCGCGACTCGCATTCACTTACCAGGGCGAGCGGTTGAAGGAGAACGTCGAAGGCCTGACGAATGAAGTAATGCCGGGTTCATTGCTTCTGCCCTGCGACGTCGCAAAACAAGAAGAAGTTGATGAGACGTTCAAACGCGTCGGCGCAGAATTTGGGCGCCTCGATTTTCTGATTCACAGCATTGCCTATGCACCACGCGAAGCGTTGGCGGGAGAGTTTGTCGAAACCAGCCGCGAAGCGTTTCTTACCGCGCTCGAGATTAGCGCGTATTCGCTGCCGCAGCTCGCGCGCGCGGCGATGCCCTTGATGACTGAAGGCGGCAGCATCGTCTGCATGAGTTATTACGGCGCCGAAAAAGTTGTGGCTGGTTATAACGTGATGGGCGTGGCAAAGGCGGCGCTTGAAGCCAGCACTCGTTATCTGGCAAACGATCTTGGGCCGCGCAACATTCGTGTCAATGCGATCAGTGCCGGTCCCATTCAAACCCTCTCTGCACGTGGTGTCGCCGACTTCGGCTCGATGCTGAAGCACGCGGCTGAGAAAGCGCCACTTCGCCGAAACGTCGATCCTCGCGAAGTCGGCAATACGGCCCTGTTTCTTTGCAGCCCGATGGCATCGGCGATCACTGGAGAAGTTATCTACGTCGACTGCGGCTACAACATCATGGGAATATGACGTAGCCTCGAACAGGTTTGGCCGGTGGATGAACGCGGATTCGCGCGGATTAGAGGAGAAAGACTCCTGCGGAATTGCAGGATATGTCCTTTCCTGATCCGCGTGAATCCGCGTTAATCCGCGGCTAAATACGGCCACTAACAGAGTTGCTCAAGGAATACGATGGCAGATCCAAAAGAACCTGACGAACACTTGCCTGGCACGACCCAGGACGAACAACTTCTCGAGAGTCCCGGACCAGATGAGTTTACCCACACCGACACCTGGCGTGTGTTCCGGATCATGGGCGAATTCGTCGAAGGCTTCGATGAGCTTGCCACTCTGACACGCGGCGTTTCTATCTTCGGCTCTGCGCGCACACGCAGCGACGATCCTTATTACAAAGCCGCCGAGGAGACCGCGGCTCAGCTTGCACGCGTCGGCTTTGCCGTTATCACCGGCGGCGGACCAGGCATTATGGAAGCTGCCAATAAAGGCGCCTTCGAAGCGGGCGGACTTTCAATCGGCTGCAACATCGAGCTGCCTTTCGAACAAAGCTCCAATCCTTATCTAACCCGCGGATTGAAGTTCAAATATTTTTTCGTCCGCAAGATGATGTTCGTCAAATACAGCCTGGGCTTCATCATCTTTCCAGGCGGCTTTGGCACGCTCGATGAGCTCTTTGAAGCGCTCACCCTTATTCAAACGAAGAAAATTCGGAACTTTCCGGTGGTGCTGTTTGGCTCGACTTACTGGGAGGAATTGCTGAATTGGGTACGAGACTACGCCTGGAAGGAGGGCAAGGTTACCGATCAGGACTTGAAGTTGCTGAATATTACGGACTCGCCGGCCGAAGTTGTCAGGATCATTGTCGACAGTCAGAGCTCCCTGCGCATGGAGAATAGTTTGATCTCAGAGATCTCTGATCCATATCCGGACGGCGGACAGCGTTAGGTCGGGGTTTGCACAGGGTTGCTGACGCTCGCGCTCAACCATTCGAGATACGCAGGTGAGCCTGCGGTGAGCGGAATGGCGACAATCTCGGGAGTTTCGTAACTATGAATCGCGCGCACTTCGCTTTCCACATCTGAAAACTTAAATTTCATGGTCTTCGCAATCAATAACACCTCACGCTGACGTTCAACCTTTCCCCGCCAACTATATATGGATTCAATCTCCGGCAGGATTTGAACGCAGGCCGCCAACCGCTTGTTGACCAGCATCTCCGCCAGTTGCACAGCCTCGTTGCTATTTGCTGCCGTCACGAACACTGCGATGGCTTCATCTGATTCCGAATTCATCGGACTCAAGAAGTTTGAGAGTTCAAGCTTTAGCTCGCCTTGCGCGATTCCAAACCATAAACCTGAACTCTGGACTTCATTCCTCCTCCCCTTCCGTCTGGCCTCCGGTCAGAGGTGTGGTGTCGTCGCCAAAAAAGGAGGCATAGATTTCTCGCGCCCGATCAAGATCGCGTTCGTCTACGAGGAGCGTGGCGCCAGGCGACGTAGCAGACAGTAAAGGCGAGAAAGCATCCGCGCCGCCCGATTGCACAGCTGAGCGAATACCATTCTGCGACAGAATATCATTTACCATTTCGGCTTCAGCGGGCGACCCGAGATGGTGGAGTGGGACGAATTTTGCCTCGCTCGTATCGTGGGTTGCGGTTCCCGAAGTCAATCGTTTGACTAACTCCGAGCCGTCGTCAGGACACTTCGTGATGCCCGCTTCGTATTCTGATTCGCAAACAGGACAGAACATAAAGATCCTCGTAGCTTTCTTCCAAAACTTTGTTTACTTTGGTCTTGGGTCTTTGCTTGATTATAGCGATCCTCGCGCACGAGAGAACAAAAACCTAAGACCAAAAACCAAAAACCGGCAATTTACTTCACCGCCCTTACTGCCCGTTCAAAAGGTATTTCCTCAAAGTTAGTCATCTGTTTGAACGCGCGAAAGCGTTCGTTAATTTCATCATGAGTAAGCTTCTCCACGCGCGCTGTACCAAATTCTTCTACGTTGAAGGATGCCATCACCGACCCAAAAATCATGGCCCGCCGCATGGCCGCTTCGTCCAGCTTTTCCTGGCTCGAAAGATAACCCATGAAGCCGCCGGCAAAAGTATCGCCGGCGCCGGTGGGATCAAACACTGACTCGAGCGGATAAGCGGGAATCGCAAAATAAGTCTGCCCAGTAAAGAGCGCCGCTCCGTATTCGCCCCGCTTAACAATCAAAGCTTTCGGACCCCAGGAAAGTATCGTTCTGGCTGCCTTCATCAGGTTAGGAATGTCTGTTAGCTGGCGCGCCTCGGCGTCGTTGATGATCACCAGGTCAACGCCCTTGATCGTTTGCATCAACGACTCGCGTGCCGTCTCAATCCACAGGTTCATCGTGTCCAGCGCTACCAATTCTGCTTTGGGAACCTGTTCACGCACTCCGCGCTGAAGGTCCGGCTGAATGTTACCGAGAAAAACCAGCCGCGAATTTTTGGACGTCTCTGACAATTTGGGCTGGAAGTCGGCAAACACGTTCAACTGGGTATCCAGCGTATGCGCGACGTTTAGATCATAGTCGTAGCGGCCAAACCATCTGAACGTTTTACCGTCCGCGACATGTTCCAGGTCGGAGGTATCAACGCCGTGAGCGTCAAAGACTTCCTGATCGGTCGTGTCGAAGTCACCGCCGACGACACCGACGATGCGGACGTCGGTGAAATAACTCGCGGAGATTGAGAAGTGAGAGGCCGAACCACCAAGCATTTTCTCACATTTACCAAATGGCGTTTCGACCGCGTCGAACGCAACTGAACCAACTACGAGTAGGGACATTTTTAAAGGTTTCGAGTTTCAAGTTTCGAGTTTCGAGTTTTTATTGCTGTCCTGGAACCTATTAATGGGAACTTAAGACCGATGACATTGAAGTGATATACAGGAAACGACTTCTTCCATCCGCCTACCGCTCACTGCCCACAGGTCTATTGCGGCGGCTTGACGGCCTCCGATTCGATGGGCCCTCCGAGCGCTTGTAGCTGACTTTTCGCCTGTTGATAAAATGGACTGTTCGGGTAGCCGGAAATAAGACGTGAAAAATAGACGCGCGCATCTTCACGTAGTTCCTCCGGCGTTTTGCGTTTCGTCTCCTGCTTCTCTTTTGCCAGCAGCTCATTAGGCAATACGAGCTTTGTCTTTTGCTTGCCACCGGTCTCTGCCAGCCGCAGACTACTTTCAGCCGCGATGTAAAGCACTTCGTCCATTTTGGAAAAATTTGGATTTCCTGCGTCTATTTCTTCACAGCGATTGAGCGCCGCGAGGTACGCCTTCTTTAGCTTGAAGTAATGGCGCGCGACCTCAAGGTTGTGCAAAGAATCCTTCTCGAGATCGGCATCGCGAATCGTGGCCGGATCCGGGCCGGTCTTCGCTCTCCCCTGTCCAAACACCGTAGCCGAAGCGAAGAGCCCGGCGAACAAAACAAGCAGTACCGCAAGACTTCTTTTCATAAATCCCTTCCATTCTGTCTTACTTTCGACGCGTAGCGTCGGTATGAGTTAGCCCGGCGTTTAACGCCGGGAACCACGTCAGGTAGTCCCCGTCGCGTAGCGACGATTGAATCCGGGCCGCAGGGCTAAATTCATACCGACGCTACGCGTCGAAGACATTTGATCACCCTTCCTTAGTTTATCGGACATGCAGCAAAGCCTTGGATGCCAAATTTGCTCAGGAGAGAGCGTATTTCCCGACAATTGCATCAAGTTTTTTTCGCGTTGCTTCGGGCCACAAATGCGGTGCTGTGAAGATCGCGTTCTTCAGCGCTGAACCACATTTGCAATCACGCACCTGATTGCTCAGGCTGCGTACGGCTTCCTTCATAATCAATTGCGCATTGCGAACGTTTTTATTCAAATAGGCAATAACCGAATCAGCTGTGACCGCGTCATGTCCAGGATGCCAACAATCGTAATCCGTAACCAGGGCAAGGGTGGCATAACAAATTTCGGCTTCACGTGCGAGTTTCGCTTCCTGCAAGTTCGTCATGCCGATCACGTCCATGCCCCACGAGCGGTAAACCTTAGACTCGGCCACGGTCGAAAAAGCAGGCCCTTCCATGCAGAGATACGTCCCGCGCCTGTGTACCTTGACGTCCGCACCACTGCACGACTCTTCCAAAACATCCCCCAGGACATCACAAACCGGGTGCGCGAAAGCGACATGAGCGACAATGCCTTCACCGAAAAAAGTTGACTCTTTGGCACGGGCCCGCGTCCTGTCAAAAAACTGATCGGGAATCACCATGTCCAGCGGCGCATATTGTTCCTGCAGCGAACCCACTGCCGAAGCGGAGAGTATTCGCTCTACACCCAACAGTTTCATCGCGTAGATGTTTGCACGGAACGGAACTTCCGTTGGCGTGAACCGGTGACCTCGTCCATGCCGCGGCAGAAATGCGACGCGGTTATTTTCCAATGTACCCAGAATGAAAGCGTCAGACGGACGTCCGAACGGAGTATCAACTTCGATCTCCTCCACGTCCTGAAGCTCGGGCATTTGATACAACCCACTGCCCCCGATGATTCCGATTCTTACATCAGTCATATGCTTTATGGTTTAGCCGAAGGAATCGCCTTTGGGCTGACAGTAAAGTCGTCAGGAACCTGGATTCGGCGACGGGCGGACATCTCAAGCCCTATGACAATCACCGGCATGTCCTGAGCGCTAATTGTTATCCCCGCTTGCGCAGCATGCGTATTAGGCGCAGTTTGCGCATGGATCAAGAGCGCTAAAGAGCAGGCCATCAAGGTCGCGAGGAACATCGATTTTAAAGTTTTCAAAACTTTTCGCAAGGCCGTCCTAGGTCCCAGTCTTCAAAGGAAATGGTTGCAGTTTTCCTTCAACTTCCTCTAACCGGCACAGCGGTTCGTCAGGGTCGTGGTAGAAGAGGCAAGCCCATCCTTCGCGCGCAGCTTGCGGCAGTAGCTTCTTCTTCGCCGCCAGAGTTTCCGTCGGAAACAGATCGTATCCCATTATCCAGGCAAACGGGATGTGCGCCCTCATCGGTACGAGATCGGCGAAACCAAATAATGTCTGGCCACCGGCGTCCAGTCGCCAGCACTGCATCGACCGGTTGTGACCTGCATACGTTTCCAAACGCAGTCCCGGCAGAACTTCATAGTTGGCGTCCTTCAACTCCAATTGGCCGCTGTCAATAATGGGCCGCCAGTTATCCGGCAGATAGCTGGCCCGATCACGTTCACCCGCCGTTTCCGCGTGTTCAACTTCAGCTCGTGAGATGAAATAACGAGCATTGGCAAATGAGGGTACGGCATGCTTGCCTGCATCGAGCAAAGTATTTCCGCCGGCGTGATCGAAGTGGAGATGCGTATTGATGACGACTGTTATCTGCTCGGGCGTAACACCTGCGATGGACTTTAAGGATTGTGCCAGCGATTGTTGGCGCGTGATCCCATACATTCGAGTATGTTTATCCGACCACTTTTCGCCGATTCCCGTCTCAATCAGAACCCGCTCGCGACCGGAGTCAATGAACACGCAATTCATGTTCATTCGAATGCGGTTTTCCTCATCGGGAGGGCATACCTTAGACCAGAGGGTACGTGGCACTACTCCAAACATCGCACCCCCATCGAGGCGAAATTCGCTGTCGGGGATTATCTCTACGTGGTAATCACCAAACTGCATTTCGCTTCGTCACCTGCCGCCTCATCATTTCTTTTTCGGCTTGGTTTCGCTCTTTTTTGAAGACTCCGGCTTCGGCGCATGCGGGTTCTCCACTGGTTCCACCGGCTGGGGCTGGCCCGATTGGTCGGGCGAGAATCCCGGCGGCAAGCCCTGCTGCGGTTGTTCCGGCATCTTCACTTGATAACTTTCGGCCACCGTAACACGCGAACGCTTCACGATGTCATCCAGAACCTTTTTCTGTTTCTCCTGCTCCACGGCGGCGCGCGCTTTATCTCGTCCGCTCTGTGGAGGACCAAACGGATTAGCCCCCTCAGTTTCGCTCTCACCGATCAGAATATGACGGGCGTGCACTTTCTCTTCGTCTTTGCCGTCCTTCTTTTCGGTCTTTCGCTCTTCCAGTTTGATAATGTGATAGCCAAATTGCGTCTCAACCAGATCGCTAACCTCGCCCGGCTTCAAAGCAAAGGCCGCCTGTTCAAACGCCGGAACCATTTGACCGCGACCAAACCATCCTAAATCGCCACCCTTGTCTTTACTTCCGTCGATAGAAAACTCCTTCGCGAGTTTGGCAAAGTCTTCTCCCGCTCGCACTCGCTTTAAGACTTCCTCCGCCTTGCTACGATTTTTCTTGCCGTCCAATTCCGGATGCTGCTGCAGATACTCTTCAATTTCCTTATCGGTGGCAGTCATCTGGTCCTTCAACTGCTCCTGAGCATACGTCTGCGCCAGGATTCGGGCCTGCTCAAGCTTCACCTGTAAATCGACGGCCCGTTTCTTATCAACTCCGGCGGCAATCCCGCGTTGTTCACCAATCATCATCTCGCCGAGTTGATGCTTCACCTGCTTAAGTTGTTCCTCAGGAATCTCCTGCCCTCCGGCCAGCTGTGGATTCTTTGCCTTAGCGTCGGCTATGAATTGGTCAAACGTTTTCTGATTAATTGGTTGCTTGAAAAAGTCGTCGATTTCCTGATCCGAAATCTTTGCACTAGCCGGAATCTCCTGCTGAGATTTGAAATAGTTTTGGGCGATAACTACAGTTCGGACTAAATCAAGTTGCCGCTTTACTTCTGGTTTATTGCCGATGCCTTTGGCCCGGGCTTCTTCGGCAACGGCAAGTAACTTATGCAAGTCCTCTGCAAAACTCTTTCGTGTCTCTGCATCGGTTGCCAGACGTGAGCGAAACTGCGGCGGCTGGTCCTCAGCAATCAGTGCCATGTCTTCTGCTGACAGGTTGACGAGCTCCGAACGTCTGGCCTTCACTTGCCAAACAATCAATCCCGCAGCAAACACCACGGCCACAGCGGCCGCTATCCACGCTTTTTTAATTGAACTCAAAACAATTTTCCTTTCTTAAAAACGAATCTAATCGTACTGCACTAATTCCAGTAATACACCATTCGCCGAAGCCGGATGAACAAATGCCACCAGACATCCCCCGGCGCCCCGGCGTGGCGCTTCGTCAACAAGTCTGGTCCCTTTCTCCTTCAACGCCGCCAGCGACGCCCGAATATCGGCAACGCTGACAGCGATGTGATGGATCCCAGGTCCGCGCTTCTCCAGGAATTTTCCTACCGGCGAAGTGGTGCTTAGCGGTTCGAGCAGCTCGAGGTGGGTCTCCCCAACGGGCAGCATTGCTATACGAACACCCTGTTCGGCTACCTCTTCTGTGAAATCGACCGGCAAACCGAGCGTGTCGCGCCAAAGCCCGAGAGCGTCCTCAAGCTTATGAGTAGCAATTCCGATGTGATCGATCTTCATAAGGGGCGAAATACGGTAATCAGCAGTCAGCAATCAGTAGCCGGTCGTTTAAATGACAAATGAAAAATTTCAGACCTAATCTTCCCGTTCTCCCCCACGTTGGACAAATCAACTCTATTTTCCCATCAACTCTTCTACCGCAGAATAAGCATCTCTTTGCCGACTGGCAACTTCGCCCGCCAGCCGGTCGAGCTTTTCTGACGCAGCATCCGACTCCAGAGTCTGTGCGACCAGTCGTTCGCGCAACAACTCCAGGATGCGCCAACGAGCTATCGCCGTGCGCCTGCCGTAGCCCGAATCCGTCTGCAAATGGAAGGCTCGATACCTCTCGATCGCTGCGGCCAGTTCCTGAATGCCCTTGCTTTCAGTGGCTACAGTCTTAATGATCGGTGGCTCCCACGCATCATCGCGCGCCGCCAGGGAAAGCAGTGCTTCCAACTCCTTTTCCGTCGTATTCACACCTTCCCGATCCGCTTTATTGATCACGAAAATATCGGCAATCTCCATGATACCGGCCTTGATAGCCTGTATATCATCGCCCATTCCGGGAACTAATACGACCACGGAAATGTCCGCAGCCTTGACCACTTCTACTTCATCCTGACCAACGCCGACAGTCTCGATGATAATCTTCGCATAACCCGCAGCATCGAGTATTGAAACAGCATCAACGGTGGAGCGCGCCAAACCTCCAAGATTGCCGCGTGTGGCCATCGAACGGATGAAGACTCCGCTGTCGAGGCCCAATGTCTGCATGCGAATGCGGTCGCCGAGAATAGCTCCTCCCGAAAAAGGACTCGAAGGATCAACCGCGACAATTCCGACGCGCTCACCGGCGCGGCGATAATGCAAAGCAAGTTTGTCTACCAGCGACGACTTACCGGCGCCAGGCGCACCGGTGATTCCGATTACCAAACCGCGACCGGTCAACGGAAAGACGCTCTTCATCAATTGTGAGGCGTCCTTCGAAACATCTTCAACTTTGGAAATAGCGCGCGCTACCGCACGCGTGTCACCTGCCGCGATTCGATCGACCAGTGACGTGTTGTTATTTGACGCATTCACTGCTAAACAGCCTGCTCCAGGATTTCTCGAGCAATAATAATTCTCTGAATCTCGGAAGTTCCTTCCCCGATCGTGCAGAGTTTCGAATCGCGCCAATACTTTTCCGCCGGATAATCTTTCGTGTAACCGTAGCCGCCGTGAATCTGAATAGCTTCCTCACAAACATTCACGCTAACTTCAGAGGCAAACAGCTTCGCCATCGACGATTCTTTGGTGACCTTTCTGCCGGAATCCTTCAGCCACGCGGCCCTGTACATCAGCAACCGCGCTGCATCGATTTGCGTCGCCATGTTTGCCAATTTGAATTGAATAGCTTGAAACTGGGAAATCGGTTTGCCAAACTGCTGCCGTTCCTGCGAATAACGCAGGGCCGATTCGTATGCGCCCTGGGCGATGCCGACAGCGAGCGCAGCAATCGAGATTCGCCCGCCATCGAGAATCTGCATCGCGTTTACAAACCCCTGCCCCTCTTCGCCAAGGCGATTTTCATCCGGAACGTAGCAATCTTCAAAAACAACGCTGGCGGTTTCTGAAGCCCGCAGGCCGAGCTTGTTTTCCTTCTTCGAAGGTGAAAAGCCTGCCATTCCTTTTTCGAAGATAAAAGCTGAAATTCCCTTACTTCTCTTTGCCCGGTCGGTAACAGCAACGGCTACGCATGTGTCGGCATGAATCGCGTGAGTGATGAAGTTTTTCGAACCGTTCACCACCCAACCGCCATCTTGCTTTACGGCGGTTGAGCGCGTTCCGGATGCGTCAGAGCCCGCGCTCGGCTCAGTCAAACCCCAGGCGCCTAAGTGTTTTCCGCTGGCGAGCGGCACGAGATATTTCTGTTTCTGGTGCTCGGTTCCAAATTCATAGATGTGGTTGGAGCAAAGTGAATTGTGTGCGGCCACCGAAATGCCGACCGAGCCGTCGACCCGCGAGAGTTCTTCAATGATGGTGGCGTATTCAACATAACCCATGCCCGCGCCGCCATACTCTTCCGGAAAAAGAACTCCGGTCAATCCCAGCTCCGCAAGTTTTGGCTGCAGCTCAATCGGGAAATGTTGCGCTTCATCCCATTCCATTACATGCGGCGCGATTTCCGCTTCCGCGAATTCGCGCACACTCTGTTTGACCTGTTGTTGTTCTTCTGTTAATTCAAATTCCATTCTTATTCCCGTCTATCACACACGACAAAGGCATCCCCGCCTGTCAGAGCTGACAGGCCGGAATGCCTGTCCAAACAACAAATCACAAAACGCGATACGCGTATTCTACCTCAACGGCGGGACGAACCGTGACTCGCCGCATTGGACCTGAGCTGCTCCAATTTGTTGCCAGCAGTTCAGAGTTCAGCCTTTAGGCTGCGATTTCGATCATGGAGAACACAAGCTAAAGCTTGAACTCTAAACTACATGCGTCCTAGCCCTGGCTCGCGGTCGCCATTGGTTGGGCGGGCGCTTCTGCATCAGGAGTTTGACTTCGTCTGGCGACAACTTGCGCCAGTGCTTTGGCTTCAGAGCATCATCTCTCAATGAACCAATCTGCGAACGACGCAGCTTAATCACAGAGTGTCCGATCAGATCGAACATGCGACGAATCTGCTGGTTCTTCCCTTCGTGAAGCACAATTTCGTACCACGCGTTGTGTTCTGTTTCGCCTACTCGGCGGATTTTCGCCGGAGCTGTGCGCGTACCATCCTCGAGCGTAACCCCTCGCCGCAAACGCTCAATCGCTTTCTCTTCAGGAAGCCCCTTCACCTTTGCCTCATAAATCTTTTCAACCTTATTACGAGCAGAGGTAATAAAGTTGGTAAAATCGCCGTCATTCGTTAACAACAACAAGCCTTCAGTATTGAAGTCGAGACGGCCAACCGGATAAAGCCGGCCAAGGGACGCGGGCAAGAGTTCCACAATCGTGGGACGTCCTTCAGGATCACTAACGCTGGAGAGATAGCCTTTAGGCTTGTTTAGCAAGACGTAAACTTTTTCACGTCGTTCAATCGTGATATTGATCAGCTTGCCGCGAACTTTAATGTGATCCGTGTCAGGGTCAGCTTTCGTTCCAAGTTCGGTCACGACTTTGCCGTTAACCGTCACCAGGCCGGAAGTAATCAATTCTTCAGCGTGACGACGCGACGCGATGCCAGCGGCAGCGATTAGTTTTTGTAGACGCTCCTGCATAACCAGTAGTAGGCAGTAGGCACCAAGCAGTAAGCAGAAAAATGCACTTTGTGTTTCTGCCTTCTGCTTTCTGCCTACTGCCTTTTAGGTCTCTCCCCCCGATAGATCTTGAAAATCTTCCATACTCGGCAACTCGCCCAGATCTTTGAGACCGAATTGCAACAGAAACTCTTTTGACGTGCCATACATCATCGGACGTCCAACTGTATCTTTGCGTCCCTTGGCCACAATTAACTTTTTATCCAGCAACGTCTTGATTGATGAAGGCGACTGTACACCGCGTATCTCGAGAATCTCCGGCACGGTTACCGGCTGTTTGTAAGCAATCACTGCCAACGTTTCCAGGGAAGCGATTGATAATTTTGCGCTCGGCCTTGATTTCAAATAGGCACGCACGTGCTCGTGGTATTCAGGCCGGGTAGCAAATTGCCAACCGCCGGCAACCTCGCGCAGCTGTAACCCGCCGTTTCGGCCATTGAATTCGTTTGCCAGTTCCGCGAGCGCGCCTTCAATAACCGTGCGGTCCTGACGAAGCAGATCTGCAATGACTTTCGTAGTCAGCGGATCTTCTGAAACGAAGATCAGCGCCTCGATTATGGCAATGCGTTCAGCCGCATTTTGAACGGCAAATGTCCCCGCCTCTTCAGGCTCGGCGGCTTCATCGGCCGTCGTCTCAGCAGCAACCATCGCTTCAAGTTCGCGGCTGGCTTCCTCATTGAGCGCTGCCTCGTCCGGTTCTGCCGCTACTCTAATGTGTGCAGTTTCTTCACTCATGTTCTTTATCACAACTCCAGCAGTTCAGAGTTCAAGCTTTAGCTTGCGTGTTACGAATCGGCAACCTAAAGGTTGTACTCTGAACTTCTTGAACTAATTCGCAACTCTGGCGACAATATCGCCAAAGGTCTCGTCCTGAAATAGATTAACCTCCGCACTCCTGACAAGTTCCAGCACCGAGAGAAAAGCGACTACCAGCTCACGCCGCGAGCGCGCGCGTTCAAAGAAGACGCGCAAATTTAATTCGCCGGCTGACATCACCATATTTCGCAAACGCTCGAGCATCTCTGCCATCGACACCTCCTCGCGCTCGATTTCCATCATCACTTCTTCTTTGTGCCGTGCCAGAATGTCCTGGAAAACTTTCAAGAGATCGAATAACCCCACTGCCACTTCCGGATTATTCTTATCCGTCTCGATCTCAGCGCGTTTGAAAACGGCGCGTTCAACGGTTGCACGCGACCAGAGCATCTGCGCCGCAGCTTTATACTTCTGATACTCAAGTAGCTGATCGACCAACTCCCGTCGTGGATCTTCTTCCTCTTCCTCCGCGGCAAAGGGATCGCGCGGCAAGAGCATCCTTGTCTTCAGCTCGATCAGCGTTGCAGCCATTACTAAAAAATCGCCGGCGACCGCGATATCGAGTTCCTGCATTACTTGTAGATAACGCAGATATTCGTCGGCGATGCGCGCCACGGGAATGTCGTAGATGTTGATTTGTTCCTGACGAATTAAGTGCAGCAACAGATCGAGAGGACCGTCAAACTCACCCATCACGATCTTGAGATCGTCGGTTGTGTTATCTGAAACGATTTCGGGCTTCGAGCCGGTGACGTCAATTGGACCGGCCGTTTGGTCTGCAGCTTGCTCTGCCACTTGCGGTGAGGCCTCACCGCCTTTGCCGTTTCCTTCGGCGGCCGCGCCGTTCGCTTTTTCTTCTACAGTTTCTTCCATCTAAATGCTCGCAGGTACTGGCGGGACACTTCTCGTGCCCGTGACGCCAACTCTCTTTTTGACCATTTGCAACGTTACGCTCGCGATTCCTCGCGCTTTGTCAGCGCCCTGCTCAAGGATAGCAGTCAGCTCAGCTTCATCTATCGCCTGGGCTCGTTTCTGAACCGGCTCTAAAAACCTGATCGTCGCGTCCGCCAACTCCTGCTTCAACTTTGCATAACCTGCGCCTGCGAAATGTGATTCGACTTGCTCGCGTGAACTACCGGTCAGCAACTGATAAATCGTCAACAAGTTTGTGATCGCCGGTCGCGTCTCATCAAACCTAATCTCCGTGCCCGAATCGGTTACGGCTCGCTTGAATTTGCGTTCAATGCTTTCGGCATCATCGAGTAAACGCACACAACCATTCACGTCGTCGTCAGATTTTGACATCTTATTTGCAGGGTCAGCCAATGACATGATCCGCGCGCCAACCTTTGGAATGAAGGGCTCCGGCAGCCGAAACGTCTCGCCATAATCACGGTTGAATCTCAGCGCCAGGTCGCGAGTTAGTTCGAGGTGCTGCTTCTGATCCTCACCAACCGGAACCAGGTCAGTTTGATAAAGCAAAATGTCGGCGGCCATTAGTACCGGATAATCAAACATCCCCACGCCGACGTTCTCACGCTGCTTGCGGGCCTTGTCCTTGAACTGCGTCATCCGCTCCAACTCCGACATGCGCGCAATACAGTTGAGAATCCAGGTTAGTTCGGCATGTTCGGCGACATCTGACTGGATGAAAATGGTCGAAACCGTTGGATCAATTCCCACAGCCAGGTAAAGGCGAGCGAGTTCTCTGGTTTTCTCGGCGAGTAGTTTTGGATCCTGACGCGTGGTGATGGCGTGAAGGTTTACTATGCAGAAAAAGCTTTCGTACTCGTGTTGCAAGTTAACCCAGTTGCGTAAAGCCCCAAGGTAGTTGCCCAGATGTACGTTGCCGGTCGGCTGTACGCCGCTGAAAATTCTTTTCATCGTTCAATCGGAGCCAATAAAGACCAGGGCTATCGCAATCGGCATCACGATATTAAAGATAACACCCAGCACTCCGGTGAAGATTGCAATGAATAAGAGAATGAACCCAAATCTCTCCAGTGTTTCGAATCCCGCTTCAAAACTCTCTGGCAAAATACTCTGCAGCACTTTGCTACCGTCTAAAGGCGGTATCGGCAAGAGATTGAATACGCCCAACGAGACGTTGAGGATGAAAAACACTAACAGCAATTGAACCGCGCCGGTTGCGATGACAGAGTCAGTACCCACGAGCTTCAATCGTCCATCGATAAGGCCGGTGGAATATAGGATCCTGATTCCCACACCGGCGACGAAGGCGATAATAAAATTACTGATCGCACCGGCAGCGGAAACCCAAAAGTTCGCAACCCGTTTATTGCGCCACTTCAAAGGATTTACCGGAGTCGGCTTCGCCCAACCGATTAAGGGAGCGTGAGTGAAAAAGGCGATCGCCGGAAACAGCAGCGTACCGATCGGATCCACGTGAGAAGCCGGATTCAGACTTATTCGTCCCTGCAAACGAGCAAGGTCATCGCCAAACTGATTCGACATCCAGGCGTGCGCTGATTCGTGAACGGACAACGAGAAAACCAGCGCCACCATGTAGAGGATAAATTGTCCAACGGATTGACTGTCGATGTTGCCCATTAGTAAGTAACTATCTGAAGAAATAAAAAGAGTTGTTCACACTAACATGGCCCTAAAGACGTGTCAAAAAGCATAGGACAGACACTCCTGTCTGTCCCTTACTTATCGCAAGACAGCGGTGGCGCGTATCAAAGAGAACCACATTTTCCAGATA
>DATLBQ010000514.1:0-8339 GCA_035526805.1 Pyrinomonadaceae bacterium | reverse complement strand
GAGACACTGCTTTGTTTGACATGCTTGACAGAAAGCACCGCATTTACCGGCAGCGCTCCTCGCAACGGGTTGGGATCCCGATTGCGAGCGGGCTAGTAGATGGTGCCGTTCATCGGGCCCTGCAGCGAGAAAAGCTGAAATCCAACGCGACGGCACTGCCCGGCCGTGCGTTCGCCGACCTTGAGACGCCGGACGTTGCTCGCTACGGCGCTGTAACCGAGCACATGCCGCCCCCAAACGCGCTTCACCTGCGGCTTCTCGGGCGCTGGGGACCGCCGTCGGCCGTCGTCAACGCTGACTACGACATCGTTCATCTGTCCGAGAACGCGAGCCGCTTCCTCCAGTTCCCTGAAGGCGAGCCGACGCGCAACATTTTGCGCCTTGCGCAGCCGGCGCTGCGCGTGGGCTTGCGCGCTGCACTGCTGGCTGCCGAAGAGCGCGGTGAACTGGTCGAAGTCCTCGGCCGCGCGGGCGAAAATGCGAGCGAGCCGGAAATGCTGAACTTGCGCGTGGCGCCGGCAGGTGAACTTGCGCCCGGTCACTTCCTGATCCTCTTCGGGGTAGATGAGCCTCGTGGAGCGCAGATCGTGCAGGCAGTCGCCCCCCTTGACATCCAGGCGCAAGCCGTAGTGCAGCAGTTGGAGCAACAGCTGGCGCGGGCCAGCAGCAGACTTCGTGAGACCGTCGAGAAGTACGAGGTATCGAGCGAAGAGCTCAAGTCAGGCAATGAAGAGCTGCAGGCCATGAACGAGGAACTGCGCAGCGCCGGAGAGGAACTGGAAACCGGGCGTGAGGAAGTCCAGAGCGTGAACGAGGAACTCACGACCCTGAACGCCGAATTCAAAGAGCGGGTGGAAGATTTGAGCCGGGCGAACTCCGACCTCCAAAACCTGATGAGTGCCACGCAGATCGCGACGGTCTTCCTCGACCGCAAACTGCAGATCACGCGTTACACGCCCTCGGCCGCGCCGCTTTTCAATCTGATCGCCGGCGATGTCGGACGCCCGCTCTCGGACCTGAAGCAACGACTCGATTATCCGGAACTTATAGCCGATGCGGAACAGGTGCTCCGCAAACTCATACCGGTGGAACGTGAGATGCGGGCCGACAATCGCTGGCTCCTGGCGCGGGTGTTGCCTTATCGCACCGTGGAAGATTACATCGCCGGGGTGGTGCTCACCTTCATCGACATAACCGATCGCAAGTCCTTCGAGGTTTCACTTAAGGCAAGCGAGGAACAGTTTCGGCGGGCGATCGAGGATGCACCCATTCCCGTGATCATGCAGGCGGAAGACGGGCAAGTCTTGCAGATCAGCAAGGCCTGGACCGAACTGACGGGCTTCCGCCCCGAAGACGTGCCGACCTTCGAAGCGTGGCTGAATCACGCCTATGGTCCAGGGGCCAACGTGGTCCGCGAACACATGCAGCGACTCTTCCGCGGTGAAGTGAGCGCGCTCAATGCCGAGTTTGACATCAAAACCCGTGACGGCACCGCCCGGCACTGGGTTTTTTCGGCCTCGGCACCTGGAAAGCTTAGAGACGGTCGCCGCTTCATCGTCGGCATGGCGTCGGATATCACCGAACGTCGCCTGGCGGAGGAGCAGTTGCGAGCGAGTCTGGAACGACTTAAGTTGCCTCCTTGAGAACGCCGGGGACTACGTAATTACTCGAGCGCGAGCTCGCACTACGAGCTGAACGCCGAGGCGCAAGCACTCCTCGCTACACTTACGCTGAAGCTCCGCAACGTGTAGATGTCATCACACAAGAGAACGTGCAGACGCCCCGCCGCGCGAGCCGATCACCAACCGGTGACCCTCCAGCCTCCAAAACTGTCCGATTTCTATGCAGGGGATGTGCGCTAGCGCACTCAATGTTCCGC
Source organism: Pyrinomonadaceae bacterium (assembly GCA_035526805.1). Lineage (GTDB taxonomy): Bacteria > Acidobacteriota > Blastocatellia > Pyrinomonadales > Pyrinomonadaceae > PSRF01. The sequence goes on along the minus strand of DATLBQ010000514.1, from coordinate 6,460 downwards.
TAAGACCTTCTATATATGCGGGCCTTGTCTATTGCGGCGCAACCGACATTGGCATACATTGAAAATCTTCCTGCTCATCTTTCCTAGGCCAGCAACATGGTTGGGCAACAAGGCCATACCGACCGTCCCGCAGAGGCGATTCGCGTCCTCGTGGTTGATGATTATCCCGATACAGCGGAAACCACCAAGCGACTCTTGCAGTTGAAGGGCCATGCAGTTCGTACCGCCGTTAGCGGCCGAGAGGCCATCCGAGAGTTCTCTGCATTCGCTCCGGAGCTTGTGCTTCTGGACATCGCCATGCCGGACATGGACGGCATAGAAGTAGCGAAAGCAATACATGCAACAGAAGGGATAGAAAAGCCCGTCATTGCTGCCATGTCCGGCTATTCGTCGCTCGTGCAAAAACGGCGCTGTGCGTCAGCGGGCTTCGATTACTATTTATTGAAACCGGTAGACCCAATTGCGATTGACCAATTGCTATGGCTGGAGCGAAACCAGATTTCAAATACTTTTCTTGCCCTGGAGCAACAGCAATGGGAGATCAAGTTTCAAATGTTGCGTTCGCAACTGGAGTACGGCTGGATCATGCTAGACGTTGCAACTACTAGTAAGAACGAAGCGACCAAAAAGCGCTGCACTGGGAGGGCCAGGCAGTTGCTGGAACGAACGAGCACCTTGCTTGCCGGCGAAACAAACCTGTTGCCAGGCCAAATAAGCACGCTTGAAATATCGCTGAGCAAATTAGCAGTCCGGCTGCGTGCGGCGGAGAGTGACGCAAGTGCTTAAGGCGAAGATCCAGGTATGCACGTATCCCGTTTTTCTCTGTATCTCTGCTAACTCCGTTACCTCCTGTTCAATAGCCCTTTGATCGAAACTTACTGGCAGTTGCAAAAACAAAAAAACGGTATGAACAGGAGGTAGCAGAGGTTACGGAGATCTTGTTCTTGTTTATCTCTATCTCTGCTAACTCCGCTATCTCCTGTTCAATAGATTTTGATTGAAGACCAGAAGATTTTTACGAATCTGAAGCCTTTTCTACCCACTCCAGACTAGGCCTCAGGGCACCGAAACTGTAATCCGTCTTCCGGCAATATTGGCCGGCATCGAGCTGCGGACCGTCTACGCGCTCGTAACCGTTTTTCTGTAATTCAGCCTCCTTCTGATCCATTTGCTCTGGCGAGCCAAACAGCAACGCGATGCACCATCCGCAACCTTATAGCCCTGCTTGGCATCGCTAATTGTCATCGGTATGCAGGAAAATCAATATCGGACGTGCAGATAATCGAGTCGGGTATTTGACCGAAAAGATATTTGACTGGTACGGTCCAGGGGAGAGCATTCGAAAGGTTTGGTCGTTTTGATCGAGAACGACGGCGGGTCCAGGCAAAACGATCCGATCAAATACTATCTAGAAGTTATTCTTCACTAAGCTGCCGATTGTTTACGAGCGCCATCGTTGATTCTTTAGCGCTCATTGGCCTGGCAAAGTAATAGCCCTGCATCTCATCACAAACATGCGCGCGCAGGAATTCTAGCTGTTCCTTGGTTTCCACACCTTCGGCGACAACAGTGAGCTTTAAACTGTGTGCCAAATTAATGATGGCAAGCGCAATCGTTGCGTCGCCAACATCGGTCGTAACGTTACTTATAAACGTTCGATCAATTTTGAGCGCGTCTAGCGGAAATCGCTTGAGATAAGCGAGGCTGGAATAGCCCGTGCCGAAATCATCAACCGACAAGCGGACCCCGTATGCCTTCAGGTTGCGCAACGTCTGTACGGCTTGATCTGCGTCACTCATTAGCAAAGATTCGGTGAGCTCGAATTCCAGAAGATGGGGATTGACATCAGCCTCTTTTAAAATTTGACCAACAACAGAGTCAAGGTTCACATGCCGGAATTGCCTCGCCGATAAATTTATAGCAATAGAGCACGGCTTTATGCCTTCGTTTTCCCAAGTCTTCAGTTGCTCACAAGCCGAGCGGATAACCCATTCACCTACGGCAACGATAAGGCCGGTATCTTCCAGGATGGAAATGAACTGGGCCGGAGGCACCAGCCCGCGCTCGGGATGCTGCCAGCGCAGCAACGCTTCAAAGCCGCTGATTTGTCCACTTGCCACATTGACCTTGGGTTGGTATTGCAGGAGAAATTCTCGACGCTCTAGTGCACCGCGTAAGGCGACCTCCATTGCCAGCCGTTCGACCGCGCGCTCATTCATATCGGGAACGTAGAACTGGTAACCATTGCGCCCCAGCTCTTTCGCCCGGTACATCGCAGTGTCGGCATTTTTTAGTAATATGTCCGAGTCACCACCATCGGCTGGGTAGGCGGCAATTCCGAGACTGGCGGTAATGAAAACTTGCTGACCCTTGAGGTCAAAAGGCGGAGCTAGAGCGATGACTACCTTTTGAGCGATCAAGGCGCAATCATCGGCCTTGGCCAGGTTGAAGAGTATCAGTGCGAACTCATCACCACCTAAGCGAGCCACTGTATCGCCAGGACGGACGCAGTTGCTTAAGCGCTCTGCGGCATGCAAAAGCAGCTGATCGCCGATGTCGTGACCAAGCGTGTCATTCACATTCTTGAATCGATCCAAATCCGCGAACATCACCCCAACAAGCGAGCCATTGCGCTGTGCAATGGTTAGCGTTTGGGCAAGTCGGTCTCGAAAAAGACTGCGGTTTGGAAGGCCCGTGAGCGGATCGAACTGCGCCAGGTAAGCGAGTTTTTCTTCCGATTTCTTACGTTCGACCGCAGTGCCCAGTATGTTCGCAATGCTTTTAAGGAAGTTGACATCTTCCTCACTGAACTGACGGTTCGCGCTGGAATACGCACCCAACAGTCCATATGGAGAGTCATGACCGTATACGGTCATATCGATGCCGCTGCAAATGCCGTGGAGCTTGAAAATCTCGGATTGTTTGAGTCGGACCATACTTTGAAAACTGTCCGACGTTAAGGAAGGCGGCCATTCCAAAACATGAGGAATTGGCGTATCCCGCTGGACTGGCGAAATGCTATCAACCCGACGACCGATCCAGCCGTCCTGCCAGCCCGATCCTGCTTTGAGCACGAGAGACTGGCCGTCTGCAGCAAGCTGCAGGACGTTGCAAAATTCGACGCTCAGCCCCTGGCGGATTATCGCGACAGCGCGCGCCAGCAGTTCGTCTAGATTGATGCTTTCAAGCGCTTGCTGCCAGAACGCCGCGATAAGGCCTTGTTGAACCGCGCGCCGTCGCATGAGCTCTTCACCACTTTTCTGCGCGGTGATGTCTTTGCCGGTTCCACGGTAACCCTTGAACTGTCCAGCGTCGTCGAAGTAGGCTTTACCACTCACACTCATGTAGCCGACTTGATCGGTTTTGGTTTGATACTTGATGATAAAGTCTCGGAATAATTCCCGGCGCTCCAGTGTCGCTTTGTGTTGCTCCCAATCTCCTTCTGCTGGCTCAAGAGATCCCACTTCCCACCTCGCCTTACCCAAAGCAAGTTCTCGTCTGCGCTCGAGATGGTCTCGAGATATGCCTGCGATTGATTTGAAACGGTAGTGGTGATCCTGTTCCCAGTACCAATCTGACGATAATTCCGTAAGGTCGCGGAAGCGGCTCTCGCTCTCCTTCAGAGCTTGGACGGCTGCCAATCGTGCGGTTATATCCCGCGCAACCCCGACCACGACCCAGCCCTCGCCAGACTGGATTGCGCGGCGCGAGATTTCCACGGGTATATGAGTGCCGTCACGTCGTCGGTGAGTCGTTTCTGTCCAATCTGTGGTACTACCGCCGCTGATAATCTCATCGTAGAGTCGCTCAAGATCTCCTCTATGGATTGGAACAATGTCTTGAGGCCCCATTCGCAGAAGCTCTTCGTGAGAGTAACCGAGCATGCGACACGCCGCCAAATTGACATCGATGAAAGCCATACTAGTGCGATCAACCAGTGAAATGGCATCCAAGGTGGAATCCATTGCCGCCCTAAATCGCAAAAGCTCCTGTTCCCGCGATTTACGTTCGGTGATGTCCTGGATTTGAGAAATGAAGTGCAAAGGTCGGCCATCGATATGGGTAACCAGAGAAACACTCAATTGGACCCAGACAACGTGACCGTCTCTGTGAAAATATCGCTTCTCCATCTGGTAACTTCGAATGCTGCCGCTGAGAAGATCGTTTAAGTGACCGAGGTCCGCGGCCAAGTCGGCGGGATGGGTAATGTCCTGGAATGTCATCTGCAAAAGCTCCTGCTCGTCGTAGCCGACGATCTCGCAGATGGCTGGATTGACCTGCAGCCATTTTCCTTCCAGTGAAACAATCGCCATGCCGATCGGAGCAAAAGTGAAGCTGCTACGAAAACGCATTTCACTTTGCTCTAGCGCTTGCTCGGCTCGCGCGAGGGCGCGCTCCAAACGCATATTAGCCGCCGAATCAGTACCGACTGCTCTCCGACGGACTAAGGGTTTAGGCCCCTGTGAGTTTTTCGCCACAAGGACATTGTGAAGAATGCCGTGCTCGTCTGCAACGACGAGTTATTAGAAGGCGGGAGCCTTCATATTAAAGTTCAAACAGCCAGCCGCCTGCCGAGAAGGTGCCTTGGCCGAGGTGGCGACCATCCGTCCGCTTCCGAACTTCACGCCCAATATTCAAGGTTGCCAAAAGGACGAAAGTATCTCGCTTTGAACTGATCAAGCAATTGACGAAGCTCATTGCCAGGCGTGCCATAGACCGTAAAAGATCTTCGCTCCACCATGCTCGTATACCGATCGACGAACCGCTCAAAAAATACCGCCAGGTGCGCTAACGCCACTTGCGAATTCAAATATCGCTCATAGATATGAACGGTATCGCCGTCTGCACCAATAAAACGCTGATAACTAAGACAGCCGATTTCCATCATGGCTGACTTCACCATCTCGTCGGTCAAAGCTAAGAAATTTCCGACCTGATCCCGTTTGATCGATACCTCGACTCTCCATGCGATCTCATCGTTCATCCCGGCCTCTTGCTATGCAGTTGTGCGCGACCACCAGCAGTCGTTTGACTAAGTGGAGTTTGGCGTCGGTTATCCATCTTCAGCTTGAGCGGAGATAAACGGCGGCACACATCGGATTTCTCTGACAGTCACGAAACACCAGGTGCATAGTCGTCGTTATGCCCCTTGTGAAGTGGGGCGGGTTATTGTCACGGGGAATTTGATGGGATCACGCATTAAGCGCGCGAATTCCGCTGCTGGTAATGGGCGGCTGCAATAGTAGCCCTGGTACTCGTCGGTTTCCAAATACCGCAGGAGATCCAATTGCTGCTGAGTCTCAACGCCTTCTGCTACGACTTTCAAGCGCAGATTATGCGCAAGGCCGATGATGGCACGCACGATAGCGACATCTTGCCTGTCTTCGGATATTTCGCGAATGAATGTGCGGTCGATTTTTAGCGTGTTAATGGGAAAGCTTTTGAGATAGCTTAAGCTCGAATATCCCGTACCGAAATCATCAATAGAAATCAGCACACCGCTGCGGCTCAATTGTTCCAATGTCAGAGCCGCTTCGGAAGCGTTCTGCATGACCGTACTTTCCGTGATCTCCACCTCTAGATATTGTGGAGCCAGGCCGCTTTGCGATAGCGCGCCCGCAACCGTGTCAAGCAGATCCTTTTGCTTGAACTGCACTGCCGAGATGTTGACGGATACGCGCAATTTGCCCAGGCCCTTATTCTGCCAAGCCTTGCTTTGCCTGCAGGCTTCCTCGATCACCCAACGTCCTATGGGAACAATGAGACCCGTTTCCTCAGCCAATGGAATAAATTCGGCAGGAGGTACCAGTCCCTTTTGGGGGTGGTTCCATCTGAGTAAGGCTTCCATCCCCAGGATGCGGCCCGATTTCACATCGACCATCGGTTGGTAGTGCAATTCGAATTCACGGCGCTCTAGCGCCCTGCGCAGGTCCGTCTCCAGCTTCAGTCGCTCTGGGAAAGCGGTCTTCATATCGGAAGAGAAGACCTGGACATTGTTGCGCCCCTGTTTCTTGGCCGAATACATGGCTGCATCGGCACTATTGAGTAGTGCCTGGGCAGTGCGGCCATGAATGGGGAACAGGCTTACGCCGATGCTGGGCGTGACAATCAGCTCGTGCGTGTGGATGCGGAAGACCTGGTTCAAGCCCGCGAGAATCTTGCCCGCCACAGCTGCCGCATTTTCAGCGCTGAAAATTTCCCTAAGCAGAATGACAAACTCATCACCACCCAGTCGCGATACGGTGTCTTCTTTGCGCACAAGCGATTCCAGTCTCGCCGCTACAGCCTTTAACAACTCGTCTCCCACAAAATGACCGAGCGAATCATTGACCGTCTTGAATCGGTCCAGGTCTACAAAAAGGATGGCGCAGACTGTACTGTGGCGAGAGGAATAAACCAGCGCCTGATTGAGTCTATCTTCAAGAAGCGCGCGGTTCGGTAACTTTGTCAATGGATCATG
>DATLBQ010000513.1:0-2583 GCA_035526805.1 Pyrinomonadaceae bacterium | reverse complement strand
ATGCGTACGGGCCCGCAGACCTGGGCTGTTACCGTCTCCTGAGTGGCGGTCTCAACTTCGATTTCCGCCAAAGCTTCAAATTTGCCCAGGCGATCCTTCCAGGCGCTCGGCAACACCATGTGTGACGCGCCGGTATCTACCAAGGCATGGCATGTTAACGCCTTGGAAAAATCAGCAGCGTTTTCAATTGTTACTGAAGCGACGATTCTGCCCACATCAATGTCCTTTGTCTTCATGCAGGTAACTATACACCTGAGCAAAGTGCCAGCGAACTACCGTCTGTCAGCAGAACCGCTCCATAAAAGATTTCTTGCGCGGCGGGTAGCCTGCAAAGTCGCTTGACTGTCAACCGCTACCGCACGGAAGTATTCATCGTGTATCTTCACCTGAAATGATCAACTGGGACGACATTCGCAAACAGTTTCCGGTTACGGAAAACTCAACGTATCTCAATTCCGCGGCCGCTGGTCCTATATCACGCGCCACGATGGCGGCGGCGACTGAGTATTACTCGCAGATGATGAATGACGGTGACGTTCACTGGGACGAGTGGCTGGAGAAACGCGAGGACGTGCGGCGAAAAATTGCCGCGTTCATTAATGCCGAGCCTGATGAGATTGCGCTCATCACGAACACCTCATCCGGAATGAACGTCATTATCGATGCACTCGAGACACATGGCGAAGTGATCTCCTGCGATCTTGAGTTTCCAGTTTCGACATTGCCCTGGATGAATCGACGTATTCCGGTACACCTTGTCAAATCAATCGCCGGCGCTGTGGCAATGGAGGACATTCGCGAAGCGATGAATGTGCGCACTGGCGTCATCTGTGTCAGTCATGTTCAGTATTCCACCGGTTTTCGCTTCGATCTTGACGAACTGGGTTCTGCGAAAGGCGGCCACGCTTTGGTGGTTAACGCGGCGCAGTCCGCGGGTGTTTTTGAAATCGATGTGAAGCGAATGAAGATCAACGCACTCTGCGCCACCGGACACAAATGGATGCTATCCGGATATGGCAGCGGATTCGTTTACTTGTCGCGGGAATTGTTGGCACAGACCAAGCCCCGCGCGATTGGTTGGCTCAGCGTGGAGGATCCGTACGCGGATCGGAACAATGAAATTCATTTGCGCCACGATGCGGCGGCGCGTGCGGAACTTGGTTGTCCACATTTCGCGGGGATGTTTGCCCTGGGCGCCTCGGCAGATCAGATAGGGTCGCTTGGTATAAAAAATATCGAGGAGCGCGCTCTTTTGCTAAATCGTTTTTTGACGGATCGGTTGAGGGATGCGGGCTGCAATGTTCTGTCACCGCTTGCCGATGAGCGTATGCGTTCAGCGGAGACGCTGGTTGAAACACAGGATCCGGCAACCGTGGTGGCGAAGCTGGCCGAGCAAAAGATAATCGTGACAAAGAAGCCGCAGGGAATTCGCGTAGCGACGCACTTCTTCAATAATGAAGAGGACATCGAGCGCCTGATCCAGGCACTTTCGAGGTAATAACCCGCTTAGTTGGCTTGTGTGGATGGCTTTCAATGAACAGTTAAGACTCAAGTTAGGTAAGCTCAAGGTGAGGAAGGTGGGCTTAGCACCCCAGCGGAGCTGCTCCGCCGGGGACCCCGCCTTGCCCCCGCTCTTCTAATCGAATTGTTAGAACAAGACAGCGGGGGCAAGCCCGCCTTCCTTACCTAAGAGACGTTCTCGGATTTCGGTAAATCTTGCGTTGAGCGACTTTCAAAGATTATTTCGAGCGCTTACTGAAGGGAGCCGCTTTGGTTTTCTTAGTCGGGGTTGGACGTCTGGAGTCGCTGCCGAAGTGATCTCGGGCCAGCCTGATGAATGTCTGTACGATCGGCGATTCATAACCGCCGGTCAATCTTGCGACTCCTAACTCCCAGTTGATTTGCGCGCCTTCAATCCACCATCTAACCAGACGACCCTTCGCAACCGCTTCGCTAACCGTTTGCAAAGGGACGATACCCACTCCCATGTCCTCTTCGACCATGCGCCGGATTGCGGCCTGGCGGCTCAACTCCATAGAAACCTGCAGTGTGACACCGGCCTGGGCGAAAAACTGATCAATCAAACGGCGGGTGTTGCCGCCGCGTTCACCCAGAATCAGTTTTTCTCCCGCCAGTGAGTAGGCGCTAATGGTTCGCTGCTTCGCCAGCCGATGGCGCGGCGACGCAACGGCTACCAGCTGATCCTGGCTGAGTCTTTCGGTGTTGATGCCTCGCGCTTCTACCGGCAACGATACAAATGCGAGATCGAGTTCACCCCCGAGAATTTGTTGGACCAGCGCTTCACTCGTTCCAGACGAGACTGTGACCTCCGCGCCGGCGTGCTGTTGGCGAAGTTCTTTCAGGAGTTCAGGTAAAACGTCGGTCGTAACCATCGCGGAGGCGCTGCCGATCCGCAGACGTCCCCGTTCCGCGCCGGCCAGTTCTGCAATCTCATCCACGGCTGCGTCGTGGTCACGCAGGATTTGCCGCGCACGTTGCAGTAACTGTTCGCCGGCTTCGGTCAGCATTACGCCACGTGGGGCGCGAATAAAAAGTTTCGTGCCCAACTCGTTCTCCAACTGT
>DATLBQ010000512.1:0-7750 GCA_035526805.1 Pyrinomonadaceae bacterium | reverse complement strand
CACCGCGCTCCGTTCTGTAACGGTGTACGAGTCTTCCCAGTAAACCGCTCGGCGTGTAGAATCAGTTCTGACAAAGTTAAGTTTGCAAGCAGTTTCGCCCAGACAATGACTGAAGAGCAGGAAGTTTTCCTTAACCATATTCAGAAGAAGGGGCTCAAGCGCACCAGCCAGCGCGACTTGATACTGGACATGTTTTTGCGCACTGAAGCTCACTTGTCCAGCGAAGACCTTTATCGGCTGGTTCGTCAGGAAGATCCGAGCATCGGCCAGACCACTGTCTATCGAACGCTGAAGTTGCTTGCGGAAGCAGGGTTGGCGCGTGAGGTGCGCTTCGGTGATGGCGTCACCCACTACGAACACAATTACAAGCACCAACATCACGATCACATGATTTGTTCGGAGTGTGGCCGGATTATCGAATTCTTTTCGGCCGAACTGGAGGCGCTTCAGGATGCGATGGCGGCCAAGCATCGTTTCCAGGTAAGCGAACACCTCTTGCGGATAATTGGAGTGTGCGCCGAATGTCGCCGGGCACAGAGAGACGCAGGCAAAGAAAGCAGTGCGCCACGCAGTACTGCGAAGCAAGCGAACGCCAGATAGCGGTGGTTTAGATTTCAATCTTTAACTTGCGTGGGTGATTGACAGCAGCCTGAAGGCTGAACTCTGAACTCCCGGCGCGGCTTCATCACTACGTTTTTGCGTTTTGCCTCAATAACAGTGTAACTTGCGTTCGATGCCTAAGTCTGAACATCAACGCTGCAAATTTAGTCTTAAGCTCAACAAATACTCTAAGACGTTCGGTCTGCTCGCGCTTTCGCTTCTCTTCATCGCTTGTCCGAAGGATACCCCTCAGCCAAACTCGCGAATCGCGAATTCGGATCGTCCGAAAGAAGCAAGTCGGGTGGTGCCTAGCGCGGTGGCGTTCAATGGTGAGCGCGCGATGGAGCACGTCAAAAAGCAAGTAGAGATTGGACCGCGCATTTCAGGTTCGCCAGAACTGGCCAGGACGCGCGATTACATCCTGAAATCACTGAAAAGTTTTGGGGTGGTAGTGAACACTGATGAGTTTACTGTTACGACCCCGATCGGTGAAAAGAAGATGGTGAACCTGACCGGCGAAATTCCGGGTGAATCGCCAGACGTCGTGATGATCGCCAGCCATTATGAATCAAAATTTTTCAAGGACATGCATTTCGTTGGCGCCAACGATCCGGCGACGTCGGTCGGCACCCTACTGGAGTTGGCGAGGGTGTTGGCCGCTAGCCAGCAGAAGCCGAAGTTGACTTACTGGCTCGTTTTCTTCGACGGCGAGGAAGCCTTCTGCGAAGAATGGGAACAGTGTCACAATCCGAATCCTGCTGACCCGAAAAATCCTCTGCCCGATAACACATATGGGAGCCGGCATTATGTCTCGACTTTGAGCGACAAGAAAGAACTTGGCCGCGTACGCGCGCTTATACTGCTCGATTTGATGGGAGCTAAAAAACTTGAATTAGGCCGTGACACGATGAGTACGCGGTGGTTGCAGGATATTGTTTGGCGAACAGCGAAGGAGGCGGATTACGGGAATTATTTTGTCGAGCGTCCGGAAGGCGTGGGCGGAGACGACCACGAGCCATTCCTTCGCGCCGGCATCGATTCACTGGATCTGATCCAACTTACTGGTTATCCCCATTGGCACCGCGCTGACGACACCCTGGACAAAGTCTCTGCGCAAAGCATGAAGGTAGTGGGCGATGTCGTGTTGGCGAGTTTGCCAAAGATCGCCGAGCGACTCGCAGCTCGACCGGCGACAGCACCGTCACCCGCGGCAACGACTCCCGAAAATTTTGGAGTGCGCTGACCTATCAGCGCTTTGCTCGGTCGTGACTTGTCGCGATCACCGTTGACTGCAAGCTACTAAAAAGAAACTGCGACGTCAGGTCGCCCAGGACTAAAGCGCTGATCGGTCAGCGTACTTTAAACAGGTAAAGCGAATGAGTACCCCAAGCATTAGAATCGCCGTCATACCTGGAGACGGTATTGGCCCTGAAGTTATTCGCGAAGCCGTTCGCGTGCTTGAACGCGTGCGCGAGACACACGGCGTTGACATGGAGCTAGCGCACTTCGATTGGGGCGCTGAGAAGTATCTGCGTGAGGGAGTGTCGCTGCCACAGGGAGCGTTGGAGATGCTCGCGGCTGAGTTTGAAGCGATATTAGCGGGGGCGTTTGGCGATCCGCGCGTACCATCAAATCAACATGCCGAAGACATTTTGTTAGGAATGCGTCGCGGCCTTGATCTTTACATTAACCTGCGGCCCGTTCGTTTACTCCATGCTCGTTTGACTCCCTTGCGCGATCGAAAAGCGGAAGAGATCGATTTCGTAGTCTTCAGAGAGAATACTGAAGGCGCTTACTGTGGCGCCGGCGGATTTTTGAAAAAGGGAACTGTTGACGAGATCGCCACCCAGGAAGAACTCAACACGCGTCGCGGTGTCGAAAGAATAATCGTCGCAGCGTTTGAGTATGCGCGCGCGAATCAGCGGAAGCGCGTGACGATGGCGGACAAATCTAATGTGCAACGCTTCGGCGGTGATTTATGGCAACGTGTTTTCAAGGAAGTCGCCGCCGACTATCCGGACCTGGAAGCGAACCATCAATACGTTGATGCGATGGCGATGTTTATGGTGATTGATCCGGCCCAGTATGATGTGATTGTCAGCAATAATCTCTTTGGCGACATTCTCACCGACCTCGGTGCTGCCATTCAGGGCGGGCTGGGCCTGGCCGCTTCCGGCAATATTCATCCGGGCCGCGTCTCGTTGTTTGAGCCGGTGCACGGCAGCGCTCCGGCGATCGCGGGGCAGGGAATCGCAAATCCAATAGGTGCTATTCTGACCTCGGCGATGATGTTAGAATATTTAGGCAACAAGAAAGCTAGTCAGTCAGTTGAGAACGCCATCCGCGAGTCAATCGTCAACAAGGAAACGACTCGCGATCTGGGTGGAAGTTTCTCTACTGAGCAAGCGGGCACGGCGATTCTCGAGAGAATCAAGTAATAATTTCAATGACTGCACGCCAAAAAAAATGGGTGATAGGGCTAGGCGCCGGTGTCGTCGTTATCGGTATTGCCGTGGGGGCAATGCAGCTCGTGCGAGTTGCGTCAGTGATCATATTGGCAATCGTTGCGTTGGGTTTGGTCGTCATTCTTGCACTAAAGATTCGCGCGAACCGCAAGACCAGAGTCATTTTTCGTTTTTACGTGGCGGCCAATGAAATACTGATAGACGGCGAGCGCGGGCGATACCATTTTGAGATTGCTCAAGTCATCAAAACCGGGCAAAGGGTGATAACGTCAATGCCTGATGCTCCACCGTTAACCCGCTTCGCCCTGGGCGCTTTGTACTATTCAATCGACGATTACAACGCGGCGGTCGAACAACTCGGTTTCGCAGCGGAAGAAGAAGTGTTGAAAGAGAGTCGCCACTTGGCGCCCTCCCGCCAGTTGCGTCGCTACGTTGGCAGATTGCGGCGCATCGAACGCCGCCCGAAGCGTTACGCGAAAATAAACGCAGCTGTCGCCAGCCTGGAAAAAATGCATCAGGAACGGGGAGCGCGCCTGCTGGCGGAGAGTCAGCAACGGCTCAAAAGATTGGTGGAGTCATATGAAAGCACGATGTCAGAACAGATCCGTGCGCCGCGCCGGGACCTGCCAATCTCGAGTGGTCGATCGCTCAAATCCATTACTGCTCCGCCAACAATTTCTGAAGTCCTAAACGACGTCTATCAGGAAGACCGAACGACATCCTGATTCGCGAACGCAAACTGTTAGTTTGCGAGGTTGGATTAGAGTTAACGTGTGTCGCAAACTCAGTTTGCGTTGCAGGTTCCCAAACAAGAGTGTCCAATTTATTGCTTGAAACGCTCACAGCCGAGATCATCGCGATAGGTTCGGAGTTACTTGCTCCTGACCGCACCGATACGAATAGCCTCTGGCTCACCGAAAAACTCAACAGCATCGGCATTGAAGTAAAACTAAAAACCATTGTGGGCGACGACGATGCCCGGCTTGAAGAAGCAATCAAAGACGCAACGCGGCGCTCGAAAGTTGTCATAACAACTGGCGGCCTTGGTCCGACCGAGGACGATGTGACACGTAAGGTGACCGCGCGCGCGCTTGGGCGTCGATTGATTCTTGACGAAACAATTCTTGCTGAGCTGCGTGAGAAGTTTCGCAGCTTTGGTCATGTAATGCCGGAGCGAAACTCGCGTCAGGCAATGGTGATTGAGAAGTCGGAGGTGTTGCCTAACCCGAACGGCAGCGCGCCTGGTTTGTTTACAGAACATGAAGGCGTCGCAATCGTGTTGCTGCCGGGGCCGCCGCGCGAAATGAAGCCGATGTTTGAAAATCACGTAATCCCGAAGTTGATGAATAGGGCCGGTTCAGTAAAAGTCGTCAGGAGGATGTTGCGCGTTGCCGGTCTGGGCGAATCAGCAGTTGATGATAAGATCGCACCGATTTATACGCAGTACGAAAACCCGCAAACGACGATTCTTTTTAACCAGAGTGAGATTGAAATTCATTTGACGGCGCGCGGCAGAACTGAAGCCGAAGCTGGAGTGCTACTCGACCGCTTGTCGGAGCAACTCGAAGAACGCCTCGGTAACGCTATCTTCTCCTTTGCGGGCGAGAAGATGGAAGAGGTGGTGGGGCTGAAGTTGACGATCGGTGGCTACACGCTGGCGGTTGCTGAAAGTTGTACGGGCGGATTAATTGCGCAGCGTTTAACGGATATTCCGGGTTCCTCGAAATACTTTATCGAGGGAGTTGTTGCTTATTCGAATGATGCCAAGACCAGAACGCTTGGCGTTGAACCGGTGCTGCTGCTTGAACACGGCGCCGTGAGCGCGGCGGTTGCCGAAGCAATGGCTGAAGGAGTTCGTAAGCGGGCGCGCACGGATTTTGGTTTGTCCGTAACTGGTATCGCTGGCCCAGGGGGTGGCAGCGACGATAAACCGGTTGGCTTGGTCTACATCGCGCTTGCGGACGACGCGCACATCGAACATCGCAAATTCATCGTTCCCGGTGACCGGCAACTCATTCGCTGGCGCGCCTCACAAGCCGCGCTGGATCTGTTAAGGAGGAGGTTGATTTGAGTGCTGTTGCTTATCACCTCGCCGTGTTTTTACAGAACTCTAGCGCTGAGGTGGAGCGGGGGGTGCGGGTTTTAAAGTCATAACGAGAATGACTTCTGCATCCGCGCCGGGTCCGACCATGACGCTTTGCTTCACCGTCGGCATCCGATTCATCGTTTGGCTACCTCGCTCGCCAGACACTTCTAAACTCATCGGCCCAATCATTAGCTCGTATTCGCCAGGCATCAGCCCCTTGATCACAAAATGCCGGCGTGCGTCGAGTTCTGCGCGAAAGAACCTATTTGGGTCGCCGTTTGTTGGTCGGTACATCACATGTAGATTCACCCCTTCGAGTGGCCCCCCTTCGATCTTCACATCGCCTCGCAAAACGCTATTTCCGGCACCCAATATTAATCTGAGTCCCTTGATGTCTTCACCAGCGCGCACCTCTATCCCGTCTGGCACTTCTACGCCATTGCGCTCGATACGGATGAGACTGAATCCTTCGGGACCTCCCGGGGGCACGTAAGAGTCCAAATGAACCTTGCCGGGACGAATTCCAGCAATTTGAAATCCACCGTCTGCGCTGATAGGCGAACTCATTGTTGAAGCCGTCAGGTTATCAGACCAAGTGAGGGCGCTGATTATTAACTTGGAGAAGAGATCAGCAACGGGAATGTCGACATAGCCCTCGACCGTGACGATACCGGACAAGGTTGAAGCGGAATGCATCGGAATCTTCAACGCAGTGACATCTGCATCCCTGACGTCGAAGGAGATTGGATCTCCGTAGGTGTTGCTCACTCGATCATTATCAGGGGCGACGACATAGTGGCCCGGCAACGCGTTCTGAATTCTGAATGCTCCGGTGGCGTCGCTGCTCCAAGCGCCATGTATCGATGTTTTAGTAGTTTTGCTCGTAGTAGTTATTTCCAGCGCCACATTCGGTACCGGAGCACCGGTTTCGACAAGGATAAGTTGGCCCACGATCTCATAGACCTTTAGGGGACTGCCAACAGTTATGTCAACGTCAGTTGTTTCGCGTCCCCTCACGACCTCAACAACTGTGGCCTTGGACGCTTCATCAGCGTCTGGATGAAAAGTCTCCGGGTAATAGAGCTGGCCCGCCTCGCTGGATCCATATGCGGTGAGGCCATAGGCTACCCCCACCTTTACGATATAGCGGCCGGGAGGGACACCCGAAATACGGTAGATGCCGTCGTCATTAGTAGATTGTTCGCCGGGCACAGAAGAATGGAAGGGAGGCGAGTAGCTGTTGTCTCCGCCTCGAGGAATTAATTCAACGGTCTGACCTCTTACGGGCTCGCCTGCAATATTCCGGACGCGACCTCTAATGATCCCCTGGCTTACCAGGTCAAAGTCTATTCCCTTTATACACTCGCCCGCTTCAAGCGAAATGCTTTTGCCGGATTGACCTGACTTACTTTGATTCGGAACGACCAGCGTTTGAGAAGAGGGCGAAACGTCGTACGATCCCGAGTTAACGTTGGTTAGTACGTACTTGCCGAGTTTGTTGGTAGTGACTCTCGCAACGAGCCGCCGTGGGCCAATCGTGTCTGTCGTGAGCAGCTCTACCACCAAACCAGCTTTGGATTTTCCATCGACCGTAACGCGTCCGGAAATGGAACCTGTATTCTGAGCGGGCTCCGGCTGTTGAGCTTGTGTGGGAACCAATACTGAGCCAGCGAAACAGAGCAGAGCTACAAATACATAAATCAATCTTAGAGACTTGAGGTTCACTCTGTTTTCCTCTAATTAACCAGCGTAGGCAGCTAAGTGCTTTTGGGCCATGAGCACTGCGCATTATATGCTTCTATTCCACTTTTCAGCTATTTCTTGTCGCTGTTGAGGGCGATTGTTTAGTCTGGCTTTTTCAAGGCCGATAACGATTCCACGTCGAAATTATCCTGGCTTTGGTGTCAGCTTCCTTTCAACGCTGAATTAAACCCATCATTGGAGTGGTGCTTGCTACCTGGGGCCGTCATTGTTATTGCGTATCTACTCGGGTCGATTCCGTTTGGTTACTTGATCGTTCGAGCAACGAAAGGAGCCGATGTCAGGGAAACGGGATCAGGTGGCACGGGCGCGACTAATGTTTCACGTCGCGCAGGAAAAGCGGCGGGAGTGTTGACGTTAGTTTTAGACGCGCTGAAGGGTGCGGCGGCGATTGCGATTGCGAAGTTGCTTCTGGGGTTCCCAGGTTTTCGAATAGAGCAGTTGGGCGGACACGGAGGCTCATCCCTACAAGACGCGCATTGGTGGCTGGCTGCGGCGGCGATTGCCGTAATAGTTGGTCACATCTTTCCGGTTTGGCTACGCTTTCGTGGTGGTAAGGGCGTGGCAACCGGAGTTGGCGTTTTTCTCATGTTGTCGCCGATTGCTGTTGCGCCTGCAGTTGTGGTCTTTGCCCTCGTGGTTTGGCGTACACGTTACGTCTCGTTGGGCTCGATGTTGGCGGCCGTTGCTATTCCACTGTTTATGTTAGTGCAGCATGCGTACATTACACCTGTTGAATCGCTGACTCCGATGATGACTGCGGCAATTACGGGAACAGCGTTGATTGTGGTTGCGCATCGGGAAAACATTAGAAGGCTGATCGGCGGGGCGGAGAATA
>DATLBQ010000511.1:0-3939 GCA_035526805.1 Pyrinomonadaceae bacterium | reverse complement strand
TGGCTCGCGCAAACGGCCGTAAGGAAGCAGGCTGCCGCCGCCCCAGGGGTTGGTTGCGTCTAAGGTTACGATATCCAGATCGCGTGCCAGCCGCAGGTGCTGAAAGCCGTCATCAAGTACAAACACTTCACTACGTAAATTCTCAAGCGCCCATTTGCCAGCAGCTACTCGATCAGGATTACAAACCACCGCCGCAACGCCGACAAGATCTTTCGCGAGCAGATAGGGCTCATCACCGGATTGGCGTTCATCCGCGAATATCTCAGTCGCATTTGAAACGAGAACCTGGGATGACGGGTTCGGTCTGCCGTAACCTCTGGTGAGCACGCAAACCCGTTTCGCACCGGGACCAGGTTTGCTCGTTCCTTCGTCGCAGCTTGAGCCTTCGCCAGCTATAGTGCGACACACCAACTCGACCAGAGGCGTTTTCCCGGTTCCACCAGTAGTAAGGTTGCCGACACTGATGACGGGAACGGGAAGCTTCGAAACGGAAAACCATCCACGCTGATAGGCGGATAGGCGGGCGCGTATCATCGCACTGTAAACCGCGCTGAGCGGGAGAAGTGCCACCGTGAGAAGCGAGCTCATGCGATGGGCGCACTCTTCGTATGGAATGAGCGTGTGCTCTGGGTTTTTACGGGCGTGGCTAGCAGGGGCTCTAGAGAGCGAAGCGTGCGTTCGGTGGCGCCGCGATTTTGGCTTACCAGCTTCTGGGCCCGCGCGGCAAGTTCTCTGCTCCCCGCCTGATCACCAAGCAACTCTAAAATTACATCGGCCAATTCAACCATAGTTGCTGAATCCGACATCGGTTGTAGTTGAACAATAGCTCCAGCCCTTACGAAGGTTTCGACAATTGACTGAAAATTATAAGTGTGAGGTCCGATTATTACCGGAACGCCTGCCGCTGCGGGTTCAAGGATGTTATGACCGCCTGTTTGCGCGATGCTGCCACCGACGAAAACGAGCGAGGCCAGCGTGTAAACAGATTGGAGTTCACCAATCGTGTCAAGAAGAATAACCGTGGCGTGCCCGTCTATCGCATCCGGCGACGCACTCCGCTGCACCCAACGCAGTCCCGAAGCATTCAGCAAATCAGCGATTTCCGCAAAACGTTCCGGATGGCGAGGCGCGATCATCAGCCGCGGTTTCACCTTCGATCTGGACATTATTTGTCTAAAACTATTAAGCAGGAGGACTTCCTCCGGATCGTGTGTGCTGGCCGCGAGAACTAAAGGAGACTCCTCGCTCAAGTTGAATCGGCGTCGAAACTCGCTGGTCAGCGAATCCATGTGCGACGTCGCGCCGGCATCGAATTTCATGCTGCCAAACACAAAAGTCTTTTCAGCCGCCATTCCCAGCGCACGAATTCTTTCGCCATCAGCTTCCGTTTGCATTATTGCCAGATCAAGTGAGCTGAGCACGCGCCGCATGAACGGTTTTATCAGACGATAGCGGCGGAAAGACTGTTCCGATAGCCGGCCATTCACCAGAGCCACCGGGATTTGTTGATAACGGCACTCGCGCAGGAAGCCTGGCCAAAGTTCGGTCTCCAATACGACGACAGCATCGGGACTAATAGCTTTTAGAGTTCGGCGAACGGTCCAACGCCAGTCAAAAGGGAAGTAGAAGACCTTCGCCGCCTGATCCTTGAACACTCCCTTCGCCACGTTCTGTCCGGTACGAGTGATTGTAGATACGGTAATCAGATGGTGGGGGAATCGCTCTCTAATGCCCTGCACCAATGGCCGAGCCGCTTGCACTTCGCCAACTGAAACACAGTGGATCCAAACCACTGAGCGGCCTTCACCGCCGAGGGGTGTCAGCGAGCCCAGCCGCTCACTAAAGCCTGCTACATACTTGCCATGGCGAAACGCGTCAGCGATAAATCGGGGGAGCAGTACGAGAAAACCAAGACCCAGCAGAAGGCTGTAAATGAAGTACATAGGTAGACCAGACATCCGTGTCTGTCACAACTGATCTCCATTGGAGGAAGCAGGAGATTTTCCATTTCTCATTTGAAATCTTTCATCTGTCATTTACGGCAAGTCTCTATTCTCTTTGCAGAGGACCGATACTTGTTGTCGTATTCAATGAAAAATGAACAATCTCTCAAATGATAAATGGAAAATTTCTTTATTCTGCGAACAACAGATTCACCTTAACAGCCAGCAATGCCTGTCCTACTTCGCGCGCTCAATGTAGCGACCCTCGCTGGGATCCACGCGGATGCGATCACCTTCATTCACAAAAGGTGGAACTGTTACGATCACACCATTCTCAAGTGTGGCTGGTTTATTTACGTTGGAAACAGTTGCGCCCTTCATGGTGGGGTCAGTGCGCGTAACAGTTAACTCCATCGAGGGAGGCAGGTCGATGCCGATGGGCGCACCATCATAAAACTCAGCCTGAATCCTCAGGCCAGGAGTCAACCATGGGGCCGCATCGCCCAGTTCCTCTTCGCTCAGTGCTACCTGTTCGTAATTTTCGGTATTCATGAAGTGGTGATGAGATCCATCTGAATACATGAATTCCATTTCGTGTTGTTCGAGCGTGGCGCGTTCAATCGTGTCAGACGAGCGGAAGCGGTGCTCAAAAGACGATCCCGTCTTAATATTTCTGAGTTTCGTTTGCACCATAGCTCGCAGATTGCCCGGCGTGTGGTGGCGAAATTCCATCACTTTGCATGGTTCGCCTTCAAATAGAATCATCATTCCGCGCCGAATTTGAGTCGCCTGGATAGCCATAAGTTACTTCAGTCTCCGTCTAAATAGATTCGTACGATAAGTCGGTTAGTCGTCGATTTTCGCCCAGAACCAATGGGGAAACGGGCAAGGCTCATTTGGAAACGCGTAGTTTAACGAGCGTCTAAGGCCTTGTCCAGCAGACTAAACCTTCCAGAAGCTAATCAACTGCCTGATAATCCGTCCTTCTGAATTGCACTTACAATTAAGAGACTTGAGAGTGGTTTCAGGTTTATGCAAGGAATTTTGTGAGCATGGCAAAAGGAAAAGCCGGGAAGCCGGGGAAGCTTTTTCGGCAATCTCTTGACTAACCCCGTTCGTCCAATCCTAACCAAAGCGCTTTGATTAAGCGCTGGGCAATGGCTTGTCTCACTGGTAACTTGAAAATAGTAGAGCGGCCGACGTACTCTCCCAAGCTCGCCGCCGCCCTACCGTGGAAACAGGCCATTGCCCCCCAGGGCCTTGCGTCCCCTCACTGTGCCAGTGAACGGACACACTGTTGACCATCGTCTCCACATTGGGAAAACAACTAATTTAAAATTGATTTCAGTGGGTGAATTTAGAAGAGTGAAACCGTGAGAATTTAACCACAACTTGTGAGCGACAGGCAGTGTGCCAGAGAAAGTAAACTCTACTACCGGGGTTCGTTTGTAAGTGCTTCCGCTAACGCGAACATTCTCAATGACCAGCGCCCGAGATAAGGTCGGTCCAGACGGCGCTGCTAATCGCAAATAAAAAGGCGGCTTCACCAGGAACTCGCCCCAGATTAGCCGCCTTTTTTGAGGAGCCCACCTACCTCGTTTGTGTTAACGCCTTCACCTTTGAAAGGTTCCAATTTTCGAAACAACGCTTTTCAAGCGGCGCGCGTCCTGGGAACGCGGCGCCGGCGAGCGACCTGTTCAAGCCAACGTTGCGCATCGTCATACTTCGGAAAGCGACGCTCATCGAGGCGGAAAGCAGCGGTATGATAACAGCGCCGGCCATTGATCATTCGCGCCACGTGCTTGATGTGCAGCATCTCGTGATAAAGGATGTACTCAACAAACCACTCCGGCACTTGCGCCGAATCAAGCGATTTACTAATCGTGATGGTGTCGTACACGCGGTCATGGTGACCTAAGATGCTTCGCGTTTTTCGTTGTGACCATGTCAATGTTGGCTTCTCGAGCGTCGAATCAAAGTATTTGCGATTCAATTT
>DATLBQ010000510.1:0-3685 GCA_035526805.1 Pyrinomonadaceae bacterium | reverse complement strand
TTCGCTCCCGCTTGCTCAAATTAAGCGAGCCTTCCGTACGCGCGCAATCGACTCACACCGCCGTCAGGAAAAATGTTAAACCGCAAATGAGAAACGATGCCGGCATCGAGAATCTCGTTTTCGAAAAAATGCCGCGTGTGGGCTAGCAGTGCGGTACGCGGCAAAACGCTTTGCCATGCTACGGACAAATCCGTAAGCTTTTCCTCGGGCACATCGCCAACCTCGGCAGCCTCGAGCGCACAACTCTCCGGAAAGTTACCCTTGAACCACGAGGTGTCCACTTCCAGCCGACGAATCCGACCCGGTTTACCCAGTCGAATGATGGTCCAATCGTGTCCCGGTCCGCGGCGGCGCTTAGTTTCCCAACCGTCGCTCATATTTGCCGCGCGGCCGGGCATGATCAAATTGTGCCGGTGACCAAAAAACATGTCGCTGCACGCCAGCACAAGTCCGCCGTTCTCAACCGCCGCAAGGTCAATGTAACCGCCAATACTTGCGAGCCGATCCCAATCAGGCGCCACCTCGCCATAAACCCTTAAACGCGCCACGCCGCCGTCCGGATAGATCTTGAAACGTAAATGCGTGAAGCGTTGCTCGCTCTCAATGGCGAAAGCATTTTGCGAATCGCCCACCAGCGGCAATACCGGCAGGAGTTGAGTCCATTCCGCGGCTTCGCTTGTCAGATCATCAACCGTCGGCAACCCCTCGACAGTGCAGCCCTCGAGTGAACAATGCTCTGGATAATTGCCGCGGAAAAAACTGGTGTCGACGACTACCCCGCGAATTATTCCGGGCGCTCCCAGGCGGACGATGCACCAGTCGTATCCGGGGGTGCGCCGCCGGCGCGTCTCCCAGCCGTCCATCCACTTTCCCAGGTCGGTATACTTGCCTTCGATAAAGACAGGAGCGTTGGGCTTCAGCAGATTTTCCTTCGCTGCAAAAAACTCGTCGTTCGCGACGAGTACGGCGCCACCTAATTTCTCTGAGGCTAGATCGACGAGTTCAGTAAAATCCATTTGCTGCCTTAACCTTCGGGATAGAAAACAAAGATGGTGCAACCGGTTTTCGATTGCGGCACGTGCGAGGACCCTTTGGGATTATGAATAAAACTGCCGGCGGAATAATCGCGAACACCGTCGTTGAATACACCGGAAACTACATAGACTTCCTCCGGGCCCGGCTCGTGAACGTCAATCCCTTCCCAGCAACCACCCGGGGCAATATCAACAACCTGCGCCGTCGCTCCGTCTGCCGCGCGCCAGAGCGTTCGCACTTTAACGCTGCCACCGAATTTCTCTTTTACCGGCGCGTCTTCAACATGTGCCCATTCGACTTCAGCCATAACAGCTCCCTTAACCAAGATTTCAAGCACTTCAGAGTTCAAGCTTCAGCTGGTCGCACTTTGGTAAAGAACAACCTAAAGGTTGAACCCTGAACTGCTTGAGCTTCGGGTTAACAAAACCCCGCGAGGTGCGCCAATAAAATCGCCGCCATCATATATCTTTCGGCCGCGGAGAAAAGTCTTCTCGACAACGCCCTCTAACAGTCGATTGTGATAAGGCGTCAATTTGTGGCGATGATGAAGCGCATCGCCGTCAACAGAAAACTGCTTCGCCCGATTCCAAATTACTATGTCGGCATGGTTCCCAATCCTGATCGAACCCTTTTGCTGTTCGAGCCTAACGAGTCTTGCCGGCGCACTACACAACCAGCGCGCCAGGTCTGCCAAAGTAAAACCGCGCCGCTTCGCCTCTGTCCATACAGCCGGCAGGCGCAGCTGCAACGAAGAGATTCCACCCCAGGCCTCCAAAAAATTTCCACTTTCCTGCAGTTTCAATTCAGGCGGACAGGGCGAGTGGTCGGAAACGACCATGTCAATCGTGCCGCTCGCGAGCGCCTGCCAAAGCTTTTCACGATTTTCACGCTCGCGAATTGGGGGGCAGCACTTGAATTGAGTGGCCCCATCGGGAATTTCTTCGGCGTCGAACATGAGGTAATGCGGGCAGGTTTCTGCAGTAATGGGGAGTCCCGCGGCTTTCGCTTCGCGCAACATTGGCAACGAGTCAGCCGACGAATGATGAACAATGTGAACCCGATTGCCAAACTCTCTCATTAATTTAATCATCAATTCAACAGCTTCGTCCTCTGCGGCACGGGGACGGGACGCGAGGAAAGTCGCGTATCGAGTAGGACAGACATTCCTGTCTGTCTGTTTCTGGCCAGGCGCATTTTCCGCATCAATGGGAAAGGCAGGAATGCCTGTCCTACTTATTGGCCCAGGCACTTCGGCGTGAACTATTAACAGCGCGTCCAGCCTGGCCAGTTCGGGCAGCGCCGCGCGCAAATCGGGCTCGGTTACGTATGGAAATTCAGCCACGCCCGAATCTATTAGAAAACATTTAAAGCCCACCACGCCGGCCGCAGAGAGCGCGGCAAGTTCAGTTGTGTTTCCGGGCACTACGCCACCCCAAAAGCCCACGTCCACGTAGCATTGGCCGCGGGCCGCTGCTAACTTTGCCATTAATCCCGCGCGAGTAGTAGTCGGTGGAATCGAGTTGAGCGGCATATCGATGAGCGTAGTGACACCGCCCGCCGCCGCCGCTCGTGTGGCCGTAGCAAATCCTTCCCATTCGCTGCGACCGGGCTCGTTGATGTGAACATGGCTATCCACAAGGCCCGCCATAATGATCGATTCATCACTTGCATCGACCAGCTCGCACTCTTCCGGGACATTCTCATAGGAGGTAATGTCCACAATTGTGCCGGCGTTGATATGAATTGAGGCGGGAGCGGTTGAGTCTGGTAAGACAACTCGCTTCCCTCGAATGACAAGATCAGTCGGCATTATCGTGTCAGGAATTTTCAGAATGCTTGCAGAAAAATCTTCTGTGTGGTCCTTCAAAACCAATGCCTACACTAATTCAGAACCGGGAGCCGTAGCGACCGGGTCTGTCGTGCGAATATGACTGCGTGGAAGGAACCATTGCATATGTTAAGGAGTGTGCTTGCCGGCGAACCCGGTCGCTACGGCTCCCGGTTCTGACTTTGTGTAACCAACTACTATCGTTAAAGATCGGAACCTTCCTATTCAAAACAATGTTACGTGAAAGAAGGCGGCGGCGGCGGCAGATTTGGTTGCACCTCGCCCAAGCCAAACACTTGCTCATAAGCCGTGGCAATCGCGGCGAAACTAATCGGCATCACCAGAAAGGCGCCTACGTAACAGAACAGCACGCCCACGAAAGTCATCATCCCGGTGAGTATAAGCATCCCCAGCAGTCGCCAGAAGTTTGCGAAGCCTGCTCGTATGCTTAGCTTCACGGCATTGAGTCCGGATAAGCGACGATCCACGATCAGTGGATAGGCAAACGTGAAAACAACTGAGAGCACGATCACGGCGATCATGATGACGAACCAGAAAATCGCAAAAACTCCGAGCAGGCCCAGCATTGCACCAGGATCTGGTTCGCCATTTGAGGCAGCCATCATCCCAAACATTCCTACATAAAAGAGTAGATACGCAGGTACAACAATAACGACAATCGGAATTATGTGCAGTAAGGTGGCTATCACACTATCGCCAAAATAGTCGAAGCCCTTGAAGAGCAAGCCAAATTCAATCGGCTGCCTACGCCTGGTTTGGAACAGAGCCAGATAAATGCCGCACATCATCGGCCCCATCAAA
>DATLBQ010000509.1:0-5628 GCA_035526805.1 Pyrinomonadaceae bacterium | reverse complement strand
ATTGATGTAATCGGCGCTAACGGAATGGGATTGTAGCGGGCCGAGCGTCGGTGATGCCGGGAACCACTATGGGAACCGCGGCGTTGCCAAACGGGTGGTATCCCGTATTCAGTGCGGCGCTTTTCACGGCAGGCGCGTTCTTGAGGCGCTCAATGAGCTGCGTCGCAAATACGGCTCGCCGCTCCGCTAGTGGGTATCGACTCGGGTCGAGCGGGATTCGACAGACCAGTGCGGATTCCGGGGCATGTGAATAATCATTCCGGAGTGATGTGAATAGAGATTCCGACGCGATGTGAATATGGATTCCGGGCCAGAATGGATGAAGAATCTTGGTTCGGCCGGAATGGATATTCACATCCCCGGAATGATTTTCTGAAAAGAACTTCATCTTAGAGCAAAGCGGCGCTGGACAACGGCGGGCAACGATCTTTTCCACTGGTTGGTGGAGGAGCGGATTGCCCCAGAAAAGGTTGTCTATGCGCAAAATCAAGGAAGTCCTACGCTTACGTTTTGATTTGGGTCTGCAGCAGGACCAGATTGCCCGGAGTTGTTCGATTGGACAGGCGACAGTTCATCGCTATCTGGAGAGAGCAACGGCCAACAACCTGGGTTGGCCACTACCGGACGATATCGATGACCGACGGCTCAATGAGCTTCTATTTCCCGCGCGACCACTGTGGTCACAATCGAAGCTTCGCCCGGGCGTAGATTTCGGCCAAATCCATTCCCAGCTTCAGACTCACAAACATTTAACGCTGCAACTGCTCTGGGAGGAATACCGCGAAACAGAGCCAAGCGGCTATGGTTATAGCCGCTTCTGCGAGTTGTACCAGCGATGGAACCGTAGCCGCGATGTGGTGTTGCGGCACGATCAAAAAGCCGGCGAGAAGACATTTGTTGATTGGGCGGGCGATAGAGTACCCATCCATGATCGCCGGACTGGAGAAACCACAACAGCCTCAATCTTTGTCGCCGTGCTCGGCGCCAGCACATACACCTTTGCTCGAGCGGCACTCAGCCAGGATCTGGTGAACTGGATTGACTGCCACGTCCGAGCCTTCGAGTTCTTTCAGGGCGTGACACGGTTGCTCGTGCCGGATAACCCACGTACTGGCGTAACTCGAGCATGCCGCTATGAGCCCGATCTAAATCGCACCTATCACGAGATGGCGCAGCATTACCGGATCGCAGTGCTCCCAGCACGGCCCTACAAACCGCGCGATAAAGCCAAGGTCGAGAACGCCGTCGGCATCGTAGAACGTTGGATATTGGCCGCTTTACGCCATCAACGGTTCTTCTCGATTGCCGAGTTAAATGAAGCCATCGAAGTGCTGCTGGAACGTCTGAACAACCGTCGCTTTCGCAAACGCGAGGGCACTCGGAGTGTGTTGTTCTTGGAGATCGACCGTCCTGCTCTTCAGCCGTTGCCTAACGAATGTTACGTGATGGCGGAATGGAAAACAGTCCGCGCCAACATTGACTATCACGTCGAGATCGATCGCCACTACTACAGCGTTCCTTATCAGCTTGCCGGCCAGCAGCTTGAGGCACGCTATACCGCAGCCATTGTCGAACTCTTCCAGAATGGCAAGCGCGTCGCCTCTCACTTACGCAGCTTTGTGGCTTACCGGCACACGACCGTTCCCGATCATATGCCCAAGAGCCATCAAGCGCATTTGGAATGGACGCCTTCGCGACTGATTCATTGGGGCGAAAGCATCGGGCCGGCCACGGCTGAAGTGATTCGTTCGATCCTTGAAAACAAACCTCATCCGGAGATGGGATATCGCGCTTGCCTGGGAATCCTGCGTTTAGCCAAGACTTACTCCAACCAGCGACTTGAAGCCGCCAGCCAGCGGGCGTTGCAGTTGCAGGCTTGTTCCTATTCGAGTTTGCGCTCCATTCTGAAGCGCTCTCTCGATAAGCAGACGACGCTTGAGTTGGAATCCGGCAAGCCCGGCCCGCGACATGAGAACGTACGCGGCGCCGGCTACTACGATCCGCCCACAACGTTGCTGCAGTAATCCTCAAACCACTTGAAAAGGAATCCAGATGCTGAATCAACCCACGATTGAGAAACTACACACCATGAAGCTATACGGAATGGCCGACGCCTTCCGCGCCCAGATAGAGACGGCCGATGCCAGCCAACTCGGCTTTGAGGAGCGCTTCGGAATGCTCGTCGACCAACAGTGGCTGTGGAAGGAAAACCGCGCCTTAGCTCGACGTCTGCAATCAGCCAGGCTGAAGGAGCGTGGCGTGATCGAAGATATTGATTATCAGCATCCGCGCGGACTTGACCGCAAGCTCCTGCGCACGCTGTCGGCAAGCGAATGGGTGCGGCAGAATCAGAACGTTTTGTTTATTGGGCCGACTGGAATCGGCAAGAGCTGGCTCGCATGCGCTCTGGCCCAAAAAGCCTGCCGCGACGGCTTTTCGGTTTTGCACAAAAGGGCTACCGAGTTATTCCGCGAACTAGCCGTGTCTCACGTCGACGGCAGCATTGGGCGAATGCTGCTGAAACTTTCCCGTGTCGATGTGCTTGTACTCGATGACTTTGCCATGGCTCCACTCAAGGACAGCGAACGGCGTGATTTTCTCGAGATTTGCGATGATCGCTACCAGCGCCGCTCTATCATTCTTACGTCGCAGATGCCAATCGCACACTGGCACGAGCAGATCGGCGATCCCACGATCGCAGACAGCATTCTTGACAGGCTCGTCCACAATGCGTTCCGAATCGAACTTAGTGGCGAATCCATGCGCAAAAAGCGAGGCCGCAAACCAGATGAACCGCAATCCTGAACGGGGTCTCTCCAGGGTTGAGTGGGGCAAGAGGACTCAAACGCCGTCCCCTTGCCCCACACCCCCATCCCCGCTCGAAACCGAATCCTGTTGACGGATGTGAATAATTTCAGGCATCATTCAGATACCAGCGTCGCTACGCTCCGACTTTATTCACATCGCGTCGGAACGGTCCATTCACATCGTCGGAATCCGCACCTACACCGGTATCTGTCACCGAGAGAGTCGCCTCATCTTTGTTAACGGTGATGCCAATGGTCACGCGCCCGGTGCGGTTGCCCGGAAATGCATGTTTATAAGCATTGGAGATTACTTCATTGAGAAGGAGGCCGACTACGACGGCGCGGCGCACGTCGAGCGTGATCTGCCCTCCTTCAACGTGGGCTTCAATCCTGTCACTTACGCCGTACGCCATAGCGAGGTTCTCACCGAGACGCTGCGTATAAGCACGTAGGTCGATGGCTCCAGCCGACTGGGAGACGTAAAGCAGATCGTGAACTTCGGCTATCGACTGAACCCGATTTTGTGCAACCTGAAAGGCACGACGCTCTCCGTCCTCATGCAGTTCCTCGGCTTGGAGACTAAGCAGGCTCCCAATGACTTGGAGGTTGTTTCTGACGCGGTGGTGAACCTCTTGCAGCAACATGGTTTTCTCTTCGATGGTGGCGCAAAGAGATTGTTCAGTTCGCTGGAGAGCTTCAATTGTCGTCTGCTGCTCTTCCCGTAGCGAATACTCCTCCGTGACATCCTCGATGGCCAGCAGAAGCAGTTCTTTTTGATCCGAACGGCGGCGGAGCTGATGGGCGTTGAGCCGCATTACCTTCCGCCCAATGCCGGGAAAGTCGTGTTTTATCTCGTAATCATGAAGATGGCCGTTGTGAGGCAGAATGTCCTGGAGCAGGTGGCGCAGTGCCGGGACATCCCACTGCCCGGCTCCTAACTCGTAGACGAGCCGATCCAGAGTGTCCACAGGCTCTACCTTAAACGTAAGGTAAAAGCTCCGATTCGCTAGGAGAACGCGCAGGTCACTGTCCAGCACCAACAAACTTTCCTGCACCGTGTCAAAAACAGCTTCGGCCAGCAGCTCGGCTTCGTCAACGAGACCCCGGAGGGCAGGCTCCCGGCGGGAGGATTCTTCAGCCACGATTCGTTTTAACACGTGAGCAGGCTTACTGAGCGAAGTGCCCCGGACGCGGTACGGAAAGTGCATGAACTACGCCGTGCCGGGCAACCGAAAGGGCAGTTTCCGGCCACCTCAAACAGTCCCATCACCCGCGGCGGCCCAAAAAATGTGCGCCCGGTTGTCACCCCGGACGACTCGCGCCTGTGTTTTAAAGGTCACCACCCTCTCTAACCCGCCTCATGACACGAAATCGTGACGTAATCTCGCTTCCAGCTTGTATCAGCTGCCGATAATCAGAATGGATGACGTGCGTGGAGAAGGAACGGCTGGTCTCGGAGTACGAGACGACGACCTCAGGGTTTGCAGCGTGTCTAACCGAGTTGCAGAGGCGCATGGGCGTTTGCTCGAAGGAAGAATACGAGCGGCTGCACCGCGAGGTCGATGAGGCGCGGGTCAAATCCGAGCAGGCACGCCTCACGCTGGAACAACACGTTGCCGCGCATGGATGCTGAGGCGCTCGAGCCACTGTACCGAGCACCCCTCAAACCGCCGACTCGTAAAATTCACCGCTCTGGGCTGTGCGAATTGCGTTGACGAGCTCGCTGAAAACCCGTCCCTTCAAGACGTAGCCGCTCGCTCCCAGCTCCCGTGCAGCTTCTACGTACGCTTTCTCGGCATAACAGGACACAAACAAGACTTTACATGCAGGCTGGCTCGCCAGAATTTTGCGCGCGACGTCGAATCCGCGCAACCCAGGTAGTGACACATCGAGGAGTGCAACATCGGGTCGGTGCTCCTCTGCCGCCGCGATGGCGTCCGGTCCATTTCCGACCGCAGCGACTATATCGAAGTGAGCTTTCAGCACCGGACGAAGGGTGCCTTCCAGAATGAGAACTTCATCTTCGGCGATCAGGATTCGTGGTTTATTCATGTGCCGACCGGAGAAGGCGTGTGGGGTAAAACAAAGCGAATCGTAGTGCCCTTCCCATTGCCGGCTGACTCGGCCCAGATGCGCCCGCCATGTCGCTCGACGATCGCGCGGCACAGCGCTAACCCAAGGCCCGTACCAGGCACCTCGGGCCCGTGCAGCCGTGTCAACGGCGTGAATGCCCGATCGAGGTGCTCGGGCTCGATCCCCTGGCCGCGGTCAATCACAGCAAAGCTCCAACCCGTGTCAATCGTTTCAGCAATCAATGAGACATGCGGTTCGTTGCCGGGCAGTCGGTAGTTGATCGCGTTCACCAACAGGTTCTGCAAGAGTTGTTGAAATTGGGTACGGTCTACATAGATTTTTGGTAAATCACCAGCCTCAATCCGAGCATGTGTTTCGGACAGCAGAGCGGAGATTGACAGCTTGACTTCCGACAGCAACTCGGAGATGGGCACCCATTCCGGGCGCACCGGCGCTTCCCCGACCTGTGCATACCGAAGCAGATTTTGTATGAGCCGTTCCATTCCGGACGCGGCGCCCTGCACGAATGCCAAATGCTCAGAAGTTTTTGCCTTGCCTAAATCGCCGGCTAAGTCACGGGCAAGCAACTCGGCGAAGTTCTTTACGGTTCGCACCGGAGCCTGCAGATCATGCGCGACCGTATAGGAGAAGCGAGCTAAAGCCTCGTTCGATCGAGTCAGCTCCGCCACCAGCCGCTCCCGCTCGCGCTCCCCCTTTTGCCGTTCCGTGATATCAGTCATGACGGCCA
>DATLBQ010000508.1:0-5806 GCA_035526805.1 Pyrinomonadaceae bacterium | reverse complement strand
TTTAAACTGTTGGACGCATAAAGAGCGCCGCGAGGTCTTCTTTTTTGATATCGGAAAATAAACACGAAACAGTCATAATACTTGACTTTGGATCCCAATACACTCAGCTCATAGCTCGCCGCGTTCGTGAGGCGGGGGTGTATTGCGAAATTCTGCCTTTCAACACGCCAATTGCCCAGCTAAACGCCGTCCATCCGAAGGGTCTGATTTTGTCGGGTAGCCCTGCTTCCGTTTATCAGGACGGAGCGCCTCGGCCGGATCCAACGCTAATGCGATTACTCGAATGCCCGCTGCTTGGTATCTGCTATGGCTTGCAGATTCTCGCCTTCGACATGGGCGGCCACGTGGAATCGTCGCCCAACCGTGAATTCGGTTATGCGAGGCTGAAGGTGATTGGCCAAGGAAGTTTACTTTTTAAGGACTTACCCGGTGAGATGGATGTTTGGATGAGCCACGGTGACCAGATGACCTCAGTCCCGGACGGATTTCACGTTACTGCTCTCACCGATGACGCGCTCAATGCTATCGAAGATAACGGACGTGGAATATATGGCGTGCAGTTTCACCCGGAAGTTGCGCATACGCCGCTGGGCGCACAGGTAATCCGCAATTTTCTATTTTCAATTTGCGAATGCGCTGGTGATTGGTCTCCGAAGGCGGTTATCGAAGAACAGGTTACTCGGATTCGCGACACGGTCGGAGATACGGGACGCGTTGTATGCGGCCTCTCAGGCGGCGTCGATTCAACGGTGGCTGCAGCCCTCGTTCACCAGGCGATTGGTGAGCGCCAAACGTGTATCTTTGTCGATAACGGGCTGCTGCGAGATGGTGAGTTCGAAGCAACGATTGCTTTGCTGCGGCAGCAGATGAAATTGAATATTACTGGTGTCCGGGCCGGGAACCAGTTTCTGACGATGCTCGCGGGCGTGACCGATCCGGAAAGCAAGCGCAAAGTAATCGGTAAGATTTTTATCGACGTTTTTGAGGGCGAAGCCAAACGGCTTGGCGGCGTTGACTTTCTTGTTCAGGGCACACTGTATCCCGACGTTATAGAGTCAATTTCAGTTCGCGGCCCTTCTGCGGTTATCAAGAGCCATCATAACGTCGGTGGGCTACCTGAGAAGATGCAGCTCAAATTGATCGAGCCTTTAAGGGAGTTGTTTAAGGACGAAGTAAGGTTGATTGGAAGGGAACTGGGCGTTCCCGAAGAAATACTGACCCGACATCCGTTTCCCGGCCCCGGCCTGGCTGTGCGAATCATCGGTGAGGTAACCGACGAACGAGTAAAATTGCTTCAAGCTGCAGATCGGATTCTGGACGAGGAACTTCGTGCGGCCGGTCTCTACAACTCTGTGTGGCAAGCGTTTCCGGTGCTGCTTCCAGTTTCAACTGTGGGGGTAATGGGCGATGAACGCACCTATGAAAAGGTGGTAGCGCTACGGGCTGTGACGAGCGTTGACGGAATGACGGCTGATTGGGCCAGACTACCTCATGACTTATTGGCGCGTGTGTCGTCGCGAATCATTTCCGAAATTCGAGGTGTTAACAGAGTTGTGTATGACATAAGTTCAAAACCACCGAGCACCATTGAATGGGAATAATGCCTCTGCTGACTTTGCACAAAGAGTCTCTCCTGCCATGGTCGTGGAAACGGATGTTTTAAACGAAGTCAGAACCGGGAGCCGTAGCGACCGGGTCGGAACGAGGTGTCACTAGTTGTTTAAGCAAAGATTTATATATTTAGCGTAGGTGAGCGTCGACACGACGGGGTCGCTACGGCTCGCGGTTCTGACTTTTGTGTGATCACAGAACTGTAATCTCCCATAGCTGCTTACTAAACACTTTTTGTGCAAAGCCCTATCTGTTCAAACGTCGCCCTTAAAGCATTTTCTCTACATATCCTTGAAGCGCATGAGTCGACATGATTTACGCGTACTCCGAAGGTGAGAACGCTAACT
This sequence comes from Pyrinomonadaceae bacterium, assembly GCA_035526805.1. Lineage (GTDB taxonomy): Bacteria > Acidobacteriota > Blastocatellia > Pyrinomonadales > Pyrinomonadaceae > PSRF01. Next base: position 3,848 of record DATLBQ010000508.1, on the reverse strand, counting down.
GCGCCGAGGTATGGCGCGAATCACCGTGGTATAGTTGGCAAGCGAATCTAATCTTATTTGATTTCAGAATCTCCTGCCGCCAGGTAGGTAGATGCTTCTAATTTTACTTCTATGCCAGATCAAAGATTTGCTCACCTTCATCTTCACACCGATTACAGCCTTTTAGACGGCGCCATTCAAATTAAACCCCTTGCGAAGCGAGTCGAAGAACTCGGTATGACCGCCTGTGCCATGACTGATCACGGCAATATGTTCGGCGCGATCTCGTTTTACAACGCCATGAAAGGCCGCGGCATTAAACCCATCATCGGCTGTGAAACCTACATCACGCGCGGCAGTCGAACAGACCGCGCTGCTTCGGCGCCAGGGGAAAAGGCAAACTTTCATTTGATCCTGCTCGCGAAAGATTTAGATGGCTATCGCAATCTGGTTCGTCTAACTTCGAAAGCCTATACAGAAGGCTTTTATTACAAACCGCGAATTGATAAGGAACTCCTGGCTGAGCACTCCAAGGGAATCATCGCGCTCTCCGCGTGTATGTCTGGAGTACCCTCCGCGATGCTGGCGCGCGATAAGTGTGATGAGGCTGCGGCAGCCGCTCTCGAATTCCAGGAGATACTCGGCAAGGATAATTATTTTCTTGAGATTCAGGAACACGGACTCGAAGCGCAGGACAGGATCCGCAAGCCGTTGGTGGAACTCTCGCGGCGGACAGGCGTGCCGCTCGTCGCTACCAATGATGCTCACTATTTAACTCCTGCAGATGCCCGCGCACACGATGTGCTCCTTTGCATCGGATCGGGCAAGACAGTTAATGAGACTAATCGGCTGCGCTATGCGAGTCCAAATTTCTATGTGCGATCGCCCGAGGAGATGTGGCAAGTATTCGGCGCTGAATTACCTGACGCCTTAACGCGAACAGTCGAGATCGCTGAGCGCTGCAACCTCACCCTGCCCGAGAACATTAACCACCTGCCGAACTATCCAATCCCTGCCGGCGAGGCGGCCTCGCCCGATGACTACTTTGAGAAGGTCGTGAGGGAAGGCTTTGAGCGCCGGCGACAAAGGGTTTGGGAGCGACAACTGTCTCGCGGTCAATTGAAGAAGCCGCTGTCAGATTATCAGACGCGCCTCGCCAGCGAGATCGCCATGATTAAGCAGATGGGCTTCTCCGGCTATTTCCTGATCGTTTGGGACTTTGTTCGCTACGCCAAAGAGCACTCCATTCCCGTCGGCCCTGGCCGTGGCTCCTCCGCCGGATCCCTGGTCGCGTATTGCCTCGAAATCACTGACGTAGATCCTTTAAAGTACGATCTCATCTTCGAGCGATTCCTTAACCCCGGCCGCATATCGATGCCAGACATCGATATTGATTTTTGTGTCAGGGGACGCGGCGACGTCATTAACCACGTGGCAAACCTCTACGGCCGTGACTCTGTATGCCAGATTATTACCTTCGGGACGCTGGCTTCCCGAGCTGCGATCAAGGACGTCGGGCGGGCGCTCGAAATGCCTTATTCCGAAGTTGACCGCATCGCAAAGATGATCCCACCTCCGGTACGCGGGCGGAACGTGAGCCTCAGCCAGGCACTCGAGCAAGTCCCGGAGTTGCGGAAAGAGATAGAGACCAATCCCACTGTTAAGGAGTTGATGGAGATTGCTCAACGCCTGGAGGGCTGCGCCCGACACTCTTCGGTCCACGCCGCCGGCGTCGTTATATCACCAGTGCCCTTGCAGGAATTGATACCAATTGCTGTCTCGGGTAAGGAAGAAGTTACTACCCAATATGTAATGTCCGACCTCGAAAAGACGGGCATGCTTAAGATGGACTTTTTAGCGCTTACCGCCTTAACCGTTATAAATGAATGCTTAACAACGATTAAGCAATTGCTTGGAGCGGAGATTAACTGGGCTGATATAGCGCTTAATGACGAAAAAACGATGGCGGTGTTCGGGGAAGGGCGCACCGACGCGGTCTTTCAGTTTGAGTCTTCGGGCATGCAGGAGATATGCAGAAAACTGAAACCAAAGGATGTTGAAGACCTTTCAGCTTTGAACGCATTGTACCGGCCGGGTCCGCTTGATGGCGGCATGGTCGAAGATTTTATCCAGCGGTACCGAGGGCAGAAGACTGTCCGCTATCTGGTGCCGGAGATGAAGGAAATCTTAAGTAACACTTTCGGTGTCCTCGTTTATCAGGAGCAAATCATGCAATTGGCGCAGAAACTTGCCGGTTATTCGCTCAGCGAAGCCGACCTGATGCGCCGAGCCATGGGAAAAAAGAAGCGCGAGGAGATGGCGCTTCATGAAAAGAAGTTTGTTGATGGCGCCGTCGAACGAGGCATTAAGAAAGAAAAGGCCGAGAAGATCTTCTCGCTGATGGACAAGTTTTCTGATTATGGTTTCCCTCGCAGTCACGCGGTCGCATACGCCCTGGTCGCGTTCCAAACTGCTTATTTGAAAGCTCACTTTCCGGAACACTTTTATGCAGCAGTGTTATCAAGCGAAGCTCAGGACGCGGCCAAGGTGTTTAAGTATTCGAAGGAACTCCGAACGCAGGGGATTAAGCTGCTGCCCCCGGATGTAAATGAAAGCTATTCCGGTTTCACTCCGCTTAACGGCGCTATCCGCTACGGGCTTGCAGCGATCAAGGGACTTGGCTTGTCGACAGTTAATTCGATTATTGAGGCTCGCAAGGCTGGCCCGTTTAAATCATTCTTCGAGTTTACCGAACGGTTGTCGCACAGCGGATTAAACAAGCGAGTGCTCGAAGGACTGGTTGGAGCCGGAGCCTTCGACTCACTGCAAACGGATTCTCGCGAACTACACGAATGGCGCGGCGCGCTTTTTAATTCTATCGACGCAGCCCTGGCGAGAGCTCAAAGATCGAAACGCGAACGCCAGCAAGGCCAAAACGGTCTGTTTGGTTCGACGGAGGAAGCGGGATTTGTAGAGCAGCCTTTAACCACCGGCGAACCCTGGACGCGTTCACAACTGCTGCTGGCAGAAAAGTCTGCGCTTGGTTTTTACGTCACCGCGCATCCACTTGGAAGCTACCTGGAAATCCTGCAAGTATCCAAAGCGGCGAAGTCGGTCGACCTCCCAAATCTCTCCGGCGGTGCGCGCATCCACATTGGCGGAATAATTAGTGATCTGCAATCAAAAACAACGAAGAAGGGCGACAGGTTTGCATTGATGCGTTTGGAAGATGAAGCCGGTGGAACGAAATGCGTTTTGTGGCCTGAGACGTATCGCAAATACTCTGCGTTGGTCGCGAACGACTTACCAGTCCTGGTCAGTGGCCGACTTGAACTGAGCGAAGACAACCCACCGTCGATCATTGTCGATCAAGTTCAGAGTCTGGACGAGCTCTTGAAAGCTAAGGAACTGGTTATCCTGCGAGTGCCGCCGGCGCCGACTGATCCGGCTGAATTCTTTGACAGCATACTTCATCTAATTAATACCAATGCGGGGAATTGCGATGTAATGTTGGAGACTGCGGTCGACAGCGATTTGCTTGTTCGGGTGCGGGTAAGCCAAAACCTGCGCGTAGAGCGCAGCGCAAAGTTTGAGACGGCGGTGCGTGAAATTGGCTGCGTGATGAGAGTGGAGAAATTGGCGGTTTCGAACGGTCACTGAGATCGGCGAAGGTTAAGAAAACTTGGCGAAGAAAGAAAAACAAACTGGGGCTGCGGAGGTTCTGATACCGGCTGAACCCGTGGCAACAAATGGCGCGCTGACTGCAATTGAACGAGTACAACTAGCGCGCCATTCGGACCGTCCGCACACGCTCGACTTTATTGAACGGTTGTTTGAGGAGTTCGTAGAACTGCACGGCGATCGCCGGT
>DATLBQ010000507.1:0-7657 GCA_035526805.1 Pyrinomonadaceae bacterium | reverse complement strand
CGGCAAATATGAAATCAGAATGGGCAAACGGCAGGAACAGCATTTTCTGTTTGCCTTGAGCGAACCCAAGCCCGTTAGAACCGCCTGACCCGACCGCAATCAGCGACTGCACTACTTGAAAGCCACTCCGCTGCGGATCGGCCCACGGATCGAGAAACGTCACCAAACGCGACATTCGCCAGGGAACGAAAATCAACAAACCTGCCGCAAGAAGAAGGGCCGGCGCGGCCGCCATTGCCAGATGTGACAGCCGCGCGCCAGCGGTGTAGATAACCACAACGAAGGTCACTGCCAACATCATCGATGTGCCGAAATCAGGCTCGATTACAATTAGCCCGGCGAGCAGAGCGGTTACGAAGCCGCAGGGGAAAAACGTTCGCCAGAAGTCACGTTCTTCGCCCGCATGCCTCTCAAGGAAAAATGCCAGGAAGATCGCTAGCACAAGTTTTGAAAGCTCCGAAGGCTGAATTGAAAAACCACTAAACTTTATCCAGCGGCGCGCGCCGTTTACCGGAGAGAAAGCAAACACCGCCAGCAACAGCAATACGGTTAGCAGCAACAGACCATAAACAATGCGCGGATCTCGCAGGCGGTTATAGTCAAACTGCATTGCTATGAGCATGGTGACTAACCCTATCCCAGTCCAGATCCCCTGCTTAATGACGTAATAAAAACTGCCGTGATGCTCGCTCACCGCCAAAACAGCAGAGGCGCTATACACCATGACGACGCCAAACAACGCCAACCCGACGGTTGCCGCGAAAAGCCATTTGTCTGGGTATAACTTCTTTGCCATTTCTTAAATAGTTCCAGGTTTCAAGTTCCAAGTTTCAAGTTTGCGGTTCGCCATCGGACGGCTTCTGCCCGATTTCTGAACTTGAAACTTGAAACTTGAAACTTGAAACTGCGTCCTTAAAGACACGTCCGCGATGTTCGAAGCTTTCGAACATGTCGAAGCTCGCGCATGCCGGAGCCAGCAAAACGATGTCGCCTGCCTGGGCCGACTCGAATGAAAGTTTCACCGCTTCATGCATGTCGCCGGCGCGCTGGCTCGCCGCAAACTCTCCCAGTTCGTGGTCGATAGTCTCTGCATCCTCGCCCACAAGGATCAGCTTACGAACACCCTCCTGCACGAGCGTGGCGAGCGGAGCATAAGGAGCTTTCTTTCCCCGGCCGCCCATTATCAAAACAACCTTTCCGGTTTCGTCCCTGAATGCTTCCAGTGCCTTCACCGCCGCGTCGACACTGGTCGCTTTTGAATCGTTGTAAAATTTCACGCCTTCGATTTCTGCCACAAACTCAAGCCGGTGTTCGACAGCCTGGAAATTCTTGATCGTATCCCGCATCGAATCGGGAGCGGCGCCACAAGCGAGACCGGCGGCCAGTGCGGCCAGCACATTTTCAAGATTGTGACGGCCACGAAGTTTCATGTCGTGCGAAGTCAGCAAAATCTTTTCACTCTCGCGAGAGCGGCACACAATGTCAGTGCCTCGCAAAAACAGCCCCTCTGCCAATTCTGTCTTGATACTGAAACGGGTGACATGCGCGCGCAGGCCATTCGCCCAGCTCGCAACGATTTCGTCATCGGCGTTCAGAATCGCAATATCTCCCGGTTGCTGGTTCATAAATATGCGGTGTTTAGCAGCAGCGTAATCGGTAAAAGATTCGTAGCGATCCAGATGATTCGGCGTAACGTTTAGCGCCACCGCAACTGTCGGATGAAATTCCCTGATTGTTTCCAGCTGGAAACTCGACACCTCAACTACCGTCCAGGTCTCATCCCGCGAACTTTCCACTAACGAAATCAGCGGCGTTCCGATGTTCCCGCCAACTTGCGTCGGCAAGCCCGCGTCCTGTAGTAACTTGCCAATCAGCGACGTAGTTGTCGTTTTGCCGTTGGAGCCAGTGATCGCAACTATTCGCCCTTTCAAATACCTCGCCGCTAACTCAATTTCGCCGATGACTTCAGCACCGGCGCGTTCCGCATACCTGACTGGAATCGCTTTGATTGGAACGCCCGGACTGATTACAACCAGATCGAGTTGATCAAGCAGCCACGTCGGCAGTTCACCGGCTAAACAACCTACGCCTTCCTTTTTTAAGGCGAGGGCTTCCAGACTCCATTTTTCAAGTGGCTGCGCGTCGTTCAGAGCAACCGTCGCACCGCGAGCTATCAAAAACTTTGCGGACGCAACACCGCTGCGACCGGCGCCAATCACTAATATCTTCTTTCCCCCGATGTTCATTTAGTGAGCAGTAAGAAACCTAAAAACGCTCGGTGCCGCCCAGAGTATCGAAAAGTAAATCCCATCTTCATAATTATTACTGCTCACTTCTCACTGCTCACCTTAGTTTCAGCGTCGATAGACTCAACAACGCAAACAGGATTGCCAAAATCAGAAAGCGAAAGACAATCTTCGACTCTTTCCAGTCCTGCATTTCAAAATGATGGTGCAGCGGTGTCATCTTGAATAACCGTCGTCCTGTGCCCGTCGTACGTTTCGTCATTTTGAAAACGCCTACCTGTAATGTTACTGACAAAGCTTCGATCACAAACACGCCGCCAACCATCAGCAACATAAATTCCTGTTTCGTCAGCACCGCCACCGTCCCGAGCGCGCCGCCGATCGCCAGGCTGCCGACGTCGCCCATAAATACTTCCGCGGGTGGCGCGTTGTACCAAAGGAAGCCGAGACTCGCCCCAGCCATGGCGCCGCAGAAAACAGTTAACTCGGCCGCTTCCGGACGGTGTGTCAATTCCAAATAACTGGCCCACCGGCGATCGCTGCTGAGATAAGTAAGGGCTGTCAGCGCCGTCATGGCGATGAAGGTCACGCTTATGGCCAGGCCGTCCAGGCCGTCTGTCAAATTCACGCCATTCGAAAATCCAAGTAAGACGATGACGATAAATATCAAATAAAGAAACGGGCCGATGAAACTTATGCCCGTGGGCGCCGCGGTGGCTTTAATAAAAGGAATGCTGACATTCCAGGAGTAGTCACTGGCGAAATATTTAGTTAAGACAAAGAGCACCGCCCAAACGCCGATGGCAATCAACAATTGACCGAGCAGCTTCTGTTTGCCGGTCAGGCCGAGGCTTCGTTGTCTGGCCATCTTGTAGTAGTCGTCGAGAAAACCGATCGCGCCAAACAGCAACATGGCTACTACGACCGTCCAAACGTAAACACTTGTAAGCCTGGCCCAGAGCAGAGTGGAAATAACTACTGAACCAACAATCAGCACGCCGCCCATCGTTGGCGTGCCGCGCTTCGCCATGTGCGCCTGGGGTCCTTCTTCGCGAATTTGTTGTCCGATATTCCATGTCTTCAAGGCGCGGATTAATCGGCCGCCAAACACCAGCGAAAGCAATAGCGCCGTAATCGATGCGTAAGCCGTGCGAAAGGTGACGTACTGAAAAACGTTGAGCGCCTTGATTAGAAACCAATCCTTCTCCTTGAAATGGTTGTAGAGCAGTTCGTATAGGACGTAATAAATCATTCGTAACTAAGAGCGGGGGCAAGCCCGCCTTCTCGACCTTAGAGATTATTCAATAACGATTTAATTCTTCCATTGGAGGGTCTTTCAATCAATAATCACCGCTCAACTCTATCAGCTCGTGGTCGGGAAGGTGGGCTGCCCCGGCTGCTTTACGACTTGCCATCTGCCAGGGGGAAGCGCTCGCGAATAGCGCCAACTATCTTGTCAGTAGCGACGCCGCGCGAGCCTTTCACCAAAACAAGATCCCCTTCCCTGATTTCCTCCACCAGCTCACGGGCCGCCTCGTCAGAACTTTCGAAGAAACGCGTTGCAGCCGCGCCGGCTTCCTTCGCGCCTTCAACAATCGCCGCGCCCAATCCGCGAACGCCCCACACTACTTCGATCCCGGCGCGCGCAATGTCGCGTCCCGCCTGGCGATGAAGCGCAAGCTCGTCCGGTCCGAGTTCAAGCATCTCCCCCGCAACGACGATACGGCGCCTGGCGTCCACGCCAGGTTCCGTAATTGTGCGCACCATGTTTATCAGCGATCGAGGATTGGAGTTGTACGAATCGTCGACCACCGTAAAGCCGGCTGCGAAATGAACCACCTCCCCGCGCATCCGCGGCGGTTTTGCCGTGTCCAGCGCGGCGGCAATTTGCGCCGGCCTTACATCAAAACAAGTTGCCACTGCGGCGGCGGCGAGCGCATTCATCAGGTTATGACGCCCGCTCATGCGAAGCGTCGCGCCCGTGTCGCCCATCGGGGTTTGCAAGCGAAACTTAATCAAACCAAGACGACGGGAATCAATTTCAGTGGCCGTGATATCCGCGGGGCTCTCGATTCCGAAGGTAACCGTGCGCCCTTGATGCTTGTCGCGCATTTTGATCACCCATTCGTCATCTGCGTTGAGAACGGCGACACCACTTGGCTTGAGACCTTCGATTAATTCCGCCTTGGCCGCCACGATATTTTCTATGCTCCCAAGGTATTCCAGATGTACCGGAGCGATCATCAGCTCAACCGCAATATCAGGCGGCGTAATTTTACAGAGCCGTTGAATCTCGTGAGTCGGTGACGACATTCCCATTTCAAGTACGGCAACATCAAACTGTGCCGGCGATCTGCCTTCACTCACCAGGCGTAAAACCGATAGCGGCAGACCAAGACCGTTGTTGTAGTTGCGCTCGCTCTTCAAAACTCGCTGGCCAGTTGCGCTTAGTAGATGCGCGGTTAATTCCTTGGCCGTAGTCTTTCCTGCGCTGCCGGTGATGGCCACTACCGGTTTTCCCCAGTGCTGATAAACCAGGTGCGCCAGCGTCTGTAACGCGGCGATGGCGTCGTCAACAAGCAACAGCCGGTCTTTCAACTCCTGGAGTGCCGGATCTTTTGCCACCCGATCAGCGCGAGCGACGGCGGCAAGCGAGCCCATCTCGAGCGCGCTCCTTATGTATTGATGCCCATCGGCGAAGACGCCGTTAAATCCGGCACGCGTGTAATCCTCCTGCGAGAGCGCGAAGAAGAGTTCACCCTTTTTGACCGACCGGGAATCGATGGAAAAATCTCTAATTTCCTTGTCAAACAACTCGACGCCTAAGTCGTTAACGATGGCGCCCATTAAAAGCGATGCTTCGCGAACATTCACGGGAATCCGACCTCTTGCTCCTCCGATATTTCTTCCCGATGTTGACTAACTTGGGCTTCAATACGAGAACCATTCCTGCCGGTCAGCGTCGACCGTCCGCCGGCGCTCGGTGAAAACAACGCCTCCACCCCGGCGGCCGCGGGAACCCTAAGCATCACGCGGTTTTCTCGCAAACGTTTCCTGCAGGCTGTCACTCGGTCTCTTAATCCACTGTTGGAGAACTCGCTGGGGAACATTCGATGGGGGATCATTTGCTCGCTCCGTGAATTTATGTTGTTTTAACTCTATTGTGCAGCTCGTAGTCTCAGTTTACCTTTCCAAAGTCGACATAAATCACTTGTCCCGGGCTCAACTCCGCTCCTGCTTCTGGGCTTTGTCCTACCACCCGACCACCCTCTCCCTGTGCTTCAATCAGCATACCAAGTCGAGCGCAGGCGCGCGCCGTATCGCGGACGCTCCGTCCACGCAAGTCAGGCATGAGAACCGCGTTACTGGCCGCGGCTGCATAAACAATCTCGCCGCCTTTGCTGTCGCGCGCGGCGACGCGCGGTATTGTTAATTCTCTCGTCTCCTTCTGCCGCAGCTCGTTTTCAAGCCTCTCCTCTTCAATACGTTGTTTTTTTGCGATTTGTGCGGGCGTCTCGGCCACACGAGCTATCAGTTCCACATCTTTGAAATCCGTGTCGGGAATCACGCCCAGGTTCGGCAGGACCTGTTCGGCAATCTGACGAAAGACCGGCGCGGCGACGTCGCCGCCATGGTATGACCCGCCGGGTTCATCAATCACCACGATGATCACAACTGCCGGATTGTTGACTGGTGCAAAGCCGACGAACGAAGCTACAAATTTCGTCGTCGAATATGTTTTTGTTTTTGGGTCTATCTTCTGGGCTGTACCAGTTTTTCCCGCCGCTGTGTAGCCGTCTAGTTGGGCCTTCTTCGCGGTACCATTCAACGTGACACCCTCGAGCATTCCGCGTAGTGCGCGTGCAGTTTCCTGACTGATCACGCGGCGCTGTTCAACGTTCGGTCGATAGGTCGGCGCTCCTGATGCGTTACGGATCTCGCGAATCAAATGAGGAGCGATGCGGACGCCATCGTTCGCCAATGCGCCGAACGCAGCCACCATCTGCAACGGCGTTACGCCCACCTCCTGGCCAATCGCTATGGAACCGATTGACGACGGCTGCCAGCGGCTGACAGGACGAACTATGCCGGCGGTCTCGCCAGGTAACTCAATACCGGTGCGCGAACCAAAACCAAAGCGAGTGATGTATTCGTGCATTGTCGGATCGCCGACGCGCAGACCGAGTTTGATCGCGGCAACGTTGCTCGATTTGGCCAGCGCCTCAGCAATGCTCAAATTACCAAAGGGGTGGTGATCGTGAATCACGCGTTTCGCTACAGTTATCGATCCCATCTGGCAATCAATGTGGTCATCCGGCTTAGCGAGACCTTTTTCGATGGCCGCCGAGAAAGCAACAACCTTGAAGGTTGAGCCCGGCTCGTAGATATTCTGCAACGCCCAATTGTTTCGAGCAGCGGGTGGGGCAGCGCCAACGTTGTTTGGATCGAAGGTGGGTGCATTCGCGAGCGCCAGGATATCGCCGGTACGTGGGTCGAGAACGATCGCCGTGCCCGCCTTTGCGCGTGATTGTGCAATTGCGGCCGTCAACGCGGCCTCAGCGTGATACTGAATAGCCTGATCGATAGTCAAAACAATCGTCTGCCCCGGCCTGCCCGGGATTTCGGTACTTTCGTAGGCCCGGCCTCGTGAATCTTTTTCGATGAAGACTTTTCCCGGTTCGCCTGTAATCTTTTCGTTATAAACCTGTTCGATTCCAGCCAGGCCTTTGCCGTCGAGTCCGACAAAGCCAAGTACGTTGGCGGCAAGCGATCCATTCGGGTAGAAGCGCTTCGGCTCTTTTCGCGTGTGGACGCCCGCCAGCCGCATCGCTTCCAGCAACTGCGCTTTCTCTGGGGCTATACGGCGAGCGACCCAGAGAAAACGGCGACCGCTATTTCTTGCTTCGTTAATCTGTTTGAAGATGGTCTTTTGGTCCAGGCTTAATACCGATGCCAGGTTTATCGCGGTGCACTCAATTGCGCCGTTGACTTGGGCCTCGGTGTCTGTTTTGTCATTTCTGAACTCATCTGGCGCGATGAAGACAGAGGTAGTATCAATTGTGCGTGCCAATTCACGCTCCGCGCGGTCGAGCACGAATCCACGTGCCGGGCTAATCTCGATCGCGTCCTGCTGTTGCTGATGCGCGCGCGCGACCAGTTTGTCGTGCCGGGAAACCTGTAAGTAAACAAGCCGCGCACTGATACCAAGCATCCAAAAAGCGACGAAAGCCGCAACGAAGAGCGTGCGGCGAATCGAAACATCTGGTTGTGACTCTGTCTGACGGGAAAAACTCGCCATCCGAGGATGTATCCCTTCTTGTTACTAACGCGAGGGGAAGAATAACCGTCCCAACTGCGGAGAATTCAGACCTTCATTTTTACACAAAGCTGAGACTCCTGAATTACCAACG
>DATLBQ010000506.1:0-5002 GCA_035526805.1 Pyrinomonadaceae bacterium | reverse complement strand
TTCTCGAAAGGTGCCTGCAACACCGGCGTGCCTGCAAGGGGAACGTGGGTTCGAATCCTACCCCTTCCGTCAGAAACCATTGAAATAATCAATATTACCCGATTGGCCCTCAGTACACCCAATCGAATGTACAAAACGTTTGGACTGATACGGACACGATTGGACTCGACGTGTTCGTGCTGGTGGCAGTGATAGTGTTTGCCACCGCCCTTCGCTCGCGGCAAAGCTAACCGACGCCGTAAGGCTTGTTGAGAAAGTATTCGCGGTTGCGCAGCGCCTTCTCGGCGTATTGGTCGATCGCGATCGTGATTCACTGCACGTGTTGAGCACAGTGGCTTCACGCGTTGCCTGTCGCCGCAACTCAGCGAGCGCATCGATCCACGGCGAACTGCCGTCCTCGTCGTACCATTTCAATCGTTCGCCCATCTTTCCTGCCGCCTGCACTCGCCCCTTCTTGGGGCCGCTGGCTCTGCCTTAAGGCGCTCTCGATCGGCGCATAGCCCTTATCTTCGCATCCTGGTCAGCTACTGTTCGGCCGATGCCGTGACGCCGGCGCGCTGAAGCTGCAGTAATTCCTAGCGCTGTCGCTCACCTGGGTACGCATAAACTCGATTTCAGAACGAACGTGGTCCAGCCCCATACCGCGCCTCCGTATTTGCACGATGGCCGATAGTACAAAATAAGAACAAGATGTGACAAGGCGCTAGGGATAGTGGGGTGGAACACTTAATCGATCGGTCGACGAGATAACCGGGACTTGTCTCCACAGCCATTAAGCATTCAGATTAAGTACTGGCCCCATTTTTGCTTGACCCGGCAGGGCATGCTCATGCATCCAACGTGAGTTTTTCCGTCATTTTTCAGATGTTTATTGGAGTACAAAGGTGTTTGAGGAAAGTCTCGCCCTGCTGCGAACTCACCACAAGAACATTCAGCGCTACCGCCAATTGCTGGAAAGCAACCTGACTGATTTCGAGCGCGAATATATCGGAAAGCGCCTTCTAGAAGAACAGTTGGCAATTGAAACGCTTTCTGCGAACGCCCCGTCGGTTCAGCTGGCCTGATCCGACGCGCGTTTCAAATACTGAGAATATTTGCTGAGAATATTTATTGTCTTGGTCCACTGAGTTTGAAGAACCAATTATTTTGCCCGACGGCCGACAGGTGCTCACGCTGAAAAGATGCGGCTGACTACGCTACCAAGCTGCCGAAACAGCAATCCGACTTGGCGCAGTAGTATATAGCAATCGAGGCGCTGATGCTTTGCAGCCGCGATGGCGTTCCTGAGAGCGCCAACACGCATCACTGGTCCAAGCGCACACTGAAGAGAACTGCTGAGCGTGCTGATCTACGTGGATACGAAAAAGTGACGCGCTTGGAGGACTCGCCTGACGCGGCAGCTTATCCCCATTGACACGAATCAACAGTTCTACGCAAAGTTTTGCCGTATTTTTGTATATGGGGGACTCAATGCGTAATCCATTCCGTGCGCTTACCCTGGCCGCCTCGCTGGCTACCGCTTTTTTCACCTCTTCCGCACACGCCGTGCCGATAACAGGCGATCAAATCGCCGCCAACTATTACTACGATACGTTCGGCACTAATTGCTGCGGGGACGTGGCGTTTTCAAACACATCGTTTCTGGTCGGTGGCGGCATCGAGACCGTCCTGAATTTTGGTGGAACCCTGATCACGTTCGACTTCGCCGCGGCGTCGCTTACCATCGGGTTCGGAGGCTCTACGACGCCAAGGTCTGATCCTTTCGGGGCGTTTAACGGTCCGTCATTCACGGACATCACTGGAAGCTTTGGAACGATTGCTTCGATTTCAGGCGGTCCGGCAGGCTTGGCGACGCTCACCAATGGCGGCAACGTTTTCTCGATCAATTGGGCGGGCGTGTCCTTCACTCGGGGGCAAGAGATCGTCGTCACCTTCGCTCCTGTCCCCGGCCCCATCGTCGGCGCAGGCCTTCCCGGCCTGGTGATGGCTTTGGGCGGTTTCGTTGCCTGGCGACGCCGCCGCAATCAAGCTGCCGCTGCCTGATATTCAGGTCATAGATGACCAGCGACAGGCCGCCTCCGGGCAGTCTTTTGTTGTGCACATCGCGTTGAGTCGGCCGCGGCCGGCTGGACACCCTGCCCCAGGTTCTGGCTTGGCCGGCGATCGCCCGCCACTTCGTCCGCATGCCATGTGGCACGGCAAACTCGGTCAATATCGTGCCGAAATGGCATGACGTGATAAGCACGTCTTGCCTTTTACCAGGCATTCGAAACGCCTCTGGTTCCAGAATTAACCTCAGCGTTTAGCGTCAAGCCTAATTTGTGAGTTTCGTTGCGGCCGGCGACAAGACATCTAAAAAGGTCGGGATCAGCGTAATTCCCGAATTAGAGCTGCCTGTAACACGCGCGGCTTTGCCGAGGTGATTGCGTCGGTATCGTGCGCAAGATGAGCATTTCGATGGTAGATTCTGTCCAACTGATGGACACAAAACTCCTGGTGGCCATCAACTCGTTTTTTTTAAGTACTGAGCAGAAGAGCTACTTCATGCTTTTCATGGGCAACAATCCTGTGCCCCGAGGATTTCCAATTTTCCTCGCGCTGGTCGGACTTTGGTTCTCGGCAGAATGCGACAAGCGGCGCAGCCGAATGTTGATCGGATTACTTGCTACTGTTTTGCCACTGTTGCATCGGTGTGGCTGCAGCGTCACTTCACCCCTCACATACGCCCGCTTTTAGATCCAACGATCCCGTTAAAAGTCGTCGGTGTTCCGACGACCGGATGGGATCGCCTGGGTTCATTTCCCAGCGATACGGCAACCCTGTTTTTCTCCTTGGTTGCGGTAATTGTCATCGAAAACCGCTTGGTGGGACTATTGTGCTTCATCTGGGCATTGATGACAGCCGGAGTCGCTCGCATCGCCCTTGGGATACACTTTCCGAGTGACATCTTAGGCGCGTTGGTGTTGGGGCCGGTAGCTGTGTGCCTGTTCAACAGGGTGCCGTACTTCAAAACACTGGTAGAGCGTGCCCTTAACTTATTTCAGGATCGCATGTACCTGGTGCATTCGTTGCTATTTTTGTTCTTGGCCGAGGCTTACGATTTATTTGTCGGGTTTCAAGGTACTCTCAAGTATTTTCGGATTTTAAGCGGATAAGCCAAGCGAACAAGCCTTGCGGGTTGTGTAGCGATCAGCCCTCAAAATCTTCGGGGCGCTCTTTATTGTGCGCATCGCGTTACCTCAACCGCCGCAGGAAGGTGGAATGCATTTTTAAGCGGAGGATTCTACGATCTTGGAGTTGTCTCGTCGGATATTGACTTCGCTCCCTGATTTTCTGGAACCATCGTCGCAGGTTTGAGCGTACTGGTCGTTATCCGATGACCCCGTGAGCGGTGAACGTCCTGATCGCAAACGCATCCTGCCTGCTCAATTAGTTCTCATCTCCTTGCAGGGAGCGTGCAGCCTATCTCGGTACAGGTGATCGAGCCCACCTACATCATCAGCTGATCTAGGTTAAAAACAATGCCCCTCGCAGAGGCATTTGTAGTGCCATGCGGTATAAGCCCGCGGCGTCCTCTGCAATCGCCTTGCCTGAAGGATAATTGAATGACGGCTGATATTTTACGGGAGGTGGTGCTGTTTGTCGCTGGACTATTCGGCCTATGGACCGCTGTCGCTTGCCGGCGAGCACACCAAGACGGCTATCCAGGCGCGGACGCCATGGTTTGGGGTAGCTTGTCAGCCGTATTTTTCCTCCTGTGCCTCATCAAAACCGCTCGCAGCTTCGGCCTGTTGCAAGGTTTCGGGGGCATCTTGCGCGACCTTTTCAAGCAGAGAGGCTGGTACGAGGATCGCCGGGTACTGCAGATCACCGCGACTGTCACCATCACAATGATGGTTTTTGTTCTTCTCGCCTGGGGTGTACGTTGGAGCTGGGACTTTCTAAAGCGCTATCGTCTTGCCGTCGGGTTTGCCGGTCTGACGGTGGGCTTTGCGGCCATTCGATTCATTTCTTTGCACGAAGTCGATGCATGGATCGCTGAAATGGCGTGGCTCCGCGCGTCCATCGATCTTCTAGCCGCGGGCGGCGTCTCGGCAGTAGCTATCGCAAGGCTCCGCCAGATCCGCGAGATTGCGGCACTAAATCAACGAAAGCTCGGATCAACTTAAATTTCGCGCGCCCGTCCCACGGCCTATATGCATGCAAGTGTCCTGGGCATGGGGGCGCGAAACTTCACCGGGGCATGGCGCCAATTATACGGGACAGGCAATCGCTAGCGGTGCATTGTCGCTTTATTATTGGGACTCCAATCAAGGCGACAACTTTGGATCCATAACCTTTGATGTCAACGCTGCGGCAGTCCCGGGTCCGATCGTTGGCGCGGGCCTCCCGGGCCTCGTGATGGCTTTGGGCGGTTTCGTTGCCTGGCGACGCCGGCGCAACCAAGCTGCGGTTGCCTGAGACTCCGTTCATTTGAAACTTACGATAGACTGCCGGTCGCTCTTTGGCTGTGAACGTCGCGTTGACTAAACCGGCGCTGAACGGTGAGCTAAGCTTCCGCGGCGGAGATTCCTGCAGCTCTCAACAGAATCACCGACAATTCGGATACTGATAGGTACCGAGCATCGTCCCATTCAGGCATTGACGAAACTCTACTTTCGCTTCGGCGCAAATCGGTGATGAAAATGCCTGGACGGGCTTGCCTCGACTCAGCAAAAAACCAGGACCAAAGCTACATTCGAACTCACTGTTCCGCTCATCTTCTTCTCGCGGACGAATGCAGGGTCCATACCCATCACCATGATGAGTTTGAGTTCCGGAAAACTGTCTTCCTGATCCGTCCTTGCCACGGCAAGTCCGAAGATCACATTCAGCCGCAGAGAAGGTCTGACCGGTAATCACGTTGTAACACGCGATCCCGTCTTCCGCGGTTTGCGCCCGAGCGTCCGCGTGCTTCTCCGCAAGAATTGAAAATGTGGACGCTGCCAGCAACAGCAGCAGA
>DATLBQ010000505.1:0-16211 GCA_035526805.1 Pyrinomonadaceae bacterium | reverse complement strand
GCAGTGCTGTTGGTCTCAGCCTTGTTCGCCGGGGTTCATCTGCTGCAATATTTCGACAATTTCGGTGTCGTGGCTGTAATTACGATCTTGAGCGTATCTTTGACTTTAGTGCGCGCAAGAACCGGGCGTCTATTGCCTTCGTTTGTAATCCATCTCGTTTTCAACACCATTCAGGCCGCGGTCCTAATCGTGCAACCGTTTGTGGGTAAATCTGCGACCGAACCAAAGGCGTCGGTCGGGTTTCTTATACAAACCCTTTCTACGCTCTTCTGTTGAAATGGACTGCGAAGTCGTTGTAGTTGGCGGAGGCATTGGTGGACTCACGTTGGCTGCCTTGCTGGCGAAACGCGGCGTAAACGTTTGTTTGTTGGAGCGGGAACGGCAGGTAGGTGGGTGCACCGCTTCCTTTGAAAAATTCGGCTACAGTTTTGAACCCGGATATGGGTTGTTCAGCGGATGGAAACCTGATGAGATTCATCAACGAGTGTTTTCTGAACTCCGGGTCGATCCGCCAGACGTTCGGGTGCACGAACCAGCTTACGTCGTGCGTCTGCCTGACGCATCTGAAATCGCTCTCACTTCAAATCAAGAGCAGTTTGAAACCAGTCTGCGCCACGCATTTCCCGAGTGCGCTGACAAAGCCGTTGAATTTTATCGCCAGATCACACAGCTAGGGGCAGCATTGCGCCACGCACTTCGCAGAGCGCCTGACCTCTTGTCAGCTTCCAGGACGCGCCGCGCTTACGCCCTACTTCCGCATGCTCGCCTGGCGGCCAAAATCTTGAAATCGGATCGCCAAGCCACGCTGGAATACCTGATAGGTGTCTCACATCGGTTTCGACGATTCATAGACGTTCAGTTGCAAACGTTCGCGCAAGCCGGCGCTGAAGTTTCTTATCTCCACGCGGCGCTTGCGCTTAGTATGCCACGCGAAGGCCTGTGGTCCGTCGCCGGCGGCGCTTCGACGCTCGCTAACAAACTAGCCGACTCTATCAAACGGAATGGCGGTACGATCCTTCTGGATACGCCTGTGCTCCGATTGGCTTACGACTCGTCGGGCGGCGGCGCAGTCGCGAGCGGCGTCGACCTTCTGAGCGGCGAAACAGTGACCGCGTCAAAAGCGATTGTCAGTAATCTGACCCTGTGGGATACGTACGGGAAACTCGTAGGCCTCAATCGTACCCCTATAGAAATCCGAAAGCAGTTGAAGAGCCTGCGCGGCTGGGGCGCCTACCTGATGTACCTCAGTCTTGACGAGACCTCGCAAACGTCACCGGTTCCCGATCACCTACTGGCGCTGACCGACTGGCAGGAAGAGGCTCCATACAATCCGGAAAATAACCAATTGATGTTTGCCGCTGCCCCCACCTGGGATAGCCGGGCGCCGAATGGAAAGCGGGCGGTGACCGTTCACGCCTTCACGGATGTGGATGATTGGTTCACATTCCATAACGACGAAACTGAACTCGAGGAAAGGGATCAGCGCATGCTTGAGCTATGTTGGCAGCGACTACATTCGGCAATGCCGGAATTGGGCAGCTCCGTCGAGGTGATCGAGACTGCCACCCCACGCAGTTTTTATGAATTAACGCGGCGAAAGCTTGGCATGGTCGGGGGCATTGTGCCACCCTCGCCGGCTTTTTGGCTCAATGAACCCAGCTATAAGACTTCCCTGGCCAACCTCTTCATTGTTAGCGACACCACCTCCATCTGGGGCATTGAGGGACTCACGCGAGCCGCATTTGTATTGGCAGACAAACTTACACGGTAGTATGCAAGCCAAAAAACTGTGGACAGCGCTATATTGTCTAGTGTATACGTGCACCAGACAATATGTATATCACCATTGATGAGAGAGACAAACGTCCGCTTTATCAGCAAGTCGTAGATGAGATTAAGTCGCTCATTGCGGGGGGTGAACTACCAGAAGGGGCTTCGTTGCCACCGGTGAGGCAGGTCGCGGCTGACCTTGGCGTGAACCTCAATACTATCGCATACGCCTATCGACAGCTTCAAAAAGAGGGCTTGGTCAAAATCCGCCATGGAGCAGGGGCGGTAGTGACCTCACGACTCCTGCGCGAGTCGACGGAACTTCGCAGTCAGCTTGGCACCGCGCTTACACATCTGGCACTAGCAGGTCTGAAGTTATCGGAAGTGAGATTGATGGTGGAGACGGAGCTGAGCCGCCTTTTCAAAGAAAGCGACTGAGCAATTCCTGATTGTCGATTTATGGCAATTCCTTTTTGCGGCCTCCTGGGTAAACACCACCACGTGACAAACCGTCGTTGTTACCCCTTATTGGCCGGTCGCCCGCGCTCGAAGGTGATGAGGGCGCATTATACGTTGGCGCTGCGCCAACCGCTGTCCCAGAGCTTGCCGATTGGCCGCCCGCGCCACCGTAGGTGACTGGAAACCCGTACGTCTGACGGCCTACATGGTAATAACCGCCGCTACTGCCAAAAAAGAATCTTGAATATGAGCCTCCATATGGCGATGACCAACCGAATCCGAAAGGCATTAGCGTGTAGCAACCAAGATCAGGGTTGAATAACCAAAATCCGGGGCGACGCCCGAACCCGCCCAATGACCAATCGCTATTAAGACTCGACGCAAATGCCGTCATCATGCGTCCGGAAATTTTGCTGTTGGCTTTAGCGAGCGTTTGTGCGCGGTCCTTGCTCCACAGCTCCAGCGTGTCCCGATCTTTATCAGCCTTTTCCAGCTTCGCCACTGAAAAGGTGCCACTACTGAACACGACCTTGTTGCCACCTTTAACTTTCGTGTGTGAGCCCTCCAACATTACGCGACCCTTCCTGACGATCAGTTCAGTGGAGTCGCCGGACAGCACATTAACGCGATACAGTCCGCGTCGAATGATGGACATGCGTGTATGCGGCGTAGTAATTCCGATGAACAGTTCGTCGTCAGTAGCGCCCGTAACTTCCACGATGGCTGTTCCGCGAATTAAGCGCACTTCCAGGTTCTCGAGTGAATTATCCGAGAGTTCAAACTCCGAGTCTTCGCCGATACGCATGTAAGAGCCCGGGTTGAGAAGCATTTCGACGCGGCCATCGGTATCCGTCTTAACAATGTCGCCCGCCTCGAGGTCCTCCTTAATCGTGAGCTGACGCCATTCAGTATTTCCGTGTCGCATCGAAGCGCGGCCCGTCACCGCATTAACCCCGCCGGCCCTTGCCGAAATCACAAACTTTTCACGGTTTTGCGCACGGCCTGTTAGCGGGAGGACCAGGAGCATGATGGCGACCGGAAGTGCCGGCACCAGAATGAGTCGTGCTTTTCTCATGGATTTTTCCTTTGAATGCGAACGGGTAAAGCTCACCGCCTTTGGGGAGGCAATGATTATAGTCCGATTGCCGCCATTTACAAGCCTTTCGCGTAACGGCTTTCGATCACGGTCCCTCGCGAATCAATTTGGCCGAGCGTGCGAGTAGTAACCCTGTTTTGTTCGTGCTGTGACATCTGGTCGATCATGAATCCGGACGCTCACAGATCGCCATTTTCCATCTCGTAAGGCATTCGTAGGCCGATAACCTATGCTGTAGATCCGCCCCAGATCTCCAATGACTTGTTGATAGACGTCTTCCAAATCCTTCAATTTGTCTGCTCGATATAAACGAGTGCCGGAAGCAACAGCAAGCTGCGCCAATTGCTCCCGCGCCATCGCAAACGCGCTGCGCGGCGTTCGATGCCGCTTGTACTCTTCGTCTTCAGTGTCGAGATAGATGGGGAAGACTATTGCGTCGGAATCTCGCACGATTTGCAACAGTCGCTCGAAGCTGGTTTGGGATCCTTCACCGAAAACTTCGGGCAAGGCATTGTCGACGCCATCCGTCATAACGACTACAGCGCTTCTCTGCGAATTTGCGGGAGCGTTTAGGACGGCCAGAACATAACGGAGCGAGTCCCAAAATTTTGTGCCGCCCTGAGGTTCTTCGATAAGTTCGATTGATTTTCTGAGGAGCTGACGATCCTGCGTTAGCGGGCAGATCAGTTGGGCCTCGCTCGAAAAAGCAACTATCGAGACTCGATCTGTTGGCCGCGTCGCCTCGACAAATCGCCTGGTTGATTTGCGGATTAACGGAAGTTTATTTTTGCTTGATTGTGAAAGATCGAGCAGTAAGACCAGATTGAAGGGCGTCTCGGCGGCGGCGAAAAAGGATATATCCTGCGGCTGGCCGTCTTCAAGGATAAGAAAATCCTTCTGCTGCAACTCTGTGGAAGGATTGTGAGGGTTCAAACTCATTACGCTGACTTTTAGATCAACCAGATCAGATTCGATGCGTAGCGTATCGATTGGCTCGCCTGATTGGGCGCAACAGGCGACGGCGATAAACAGCGAGAACACCAGACCTGGAACTTGATATCTCCTTGCTTGCATACGGCAATATGAAATCTTCAGTTCGCGTGGTATCCGCGTTTACCGCGTGCGATCGCTGAAGGACGAGAGACGACCTTTACCTGTATCGCCCGCCACCTGCCGTCACGAGTCTTATCTGCCGGCCGATATGCAAGGCTGTAGACCGTTCCCAGGTCTGCCACCACGCGTTCATAAGCACCTGCCAGGTCTTCGAGCCGTTTGACTTCGTAAAAAACTCCGCCGCCAGTATCGGCCATCTCTTTCATGCGGTCGTAACCCGCATCAAAAGCTTCAGGCTGCGTATCAAACGGACTTAACGCTTCATATTCGGTATTTAGCCACAGCGTATAGATCACGCCGTCAAACTCGGCAACGCGGTTAAGTAAATCCTTGTATGAAAGTTTCGACCCGTCACCTTGAACACCCTCGATATTTCCATCCAAACCGTCACTCATCAGGATGATCGCTGTGCGGCGCGCGCTCTTCGCATCACGTAATGACTGATTCACTGCAAAATCTGTGGCATCGTAAAGTTTAGTATCGCCCGCTGAGGTGTCCATCTCGCTGATACGCTGGCGTAGAGTCCGTCGATCCTGTGTGAGAGGCGATACCACCGTTGGCTCGCGCGCGAAAGTGATCACGCCAATGCGATCCGAAGGCCGTGCCGCATTGACGAAGCGTAACGCCGCGGCGCGAATGAGTTTCAAAACTTCCCGCGTAGACCCTGACAGATCTATAACCAGCAACAGATCAAAGGGCGCCGATGAAGAATCAAATTGCAGGATTTGTTGTTCGGTACCGTTCTCAAAGAGTTGAAAGTCGGTTTGCGCAAGTCCCACCACGCCGCGATTTGTTTGCCTATCGATCACGCTCATGTTCAGTGTCACAAGCTGAGAGTCGACACGAATTACATCTCCCTCGCTTATCTCCTGGACGTCTTCGGCGGGAGCCGGTGTGCCGGCAGCTTTTTTGGGTGTGTCCTGGCCCGCAGCGTCGAGAAGTTCCTTCCTTGCTGGTCGCGAGCTTGTCGCGTTGTGGCTTTCGTCCAGAAGGCTGATGCTTCCCGCATCGGAGTTAACCCTAAGCGTTTGGGTTCCGTTACCAAGCCGCGCCTGCAGTACGTGCCCGTTCTCACTCATAAGCTGTGGCAATTCAGATTTGACTGAACCCTTAATTGATCTCGCGATGATATCGGCGTTGGCCGTGTCCAGGAACTCTACGGTAGCGTCGCCGCTGACGGAGCGGATTACGGCCGACGCGGGCAGCCCTCGCAGCGAAATTCGACCGCTGCCGGTAACAATTTCCACTCGCGCCGTTTCCGGTAGCTTTATTGAGAGATCAATCTGCGCAACCGGAAGGCCCGGCCGTCGCATAACACGTATAACAGTGCGCGGGTCCCTGTTCTCAATCACCACCGAGCGCCCCTTCGATGCGGCGGTATCTTCGCTGGTGGTGATGTCTATGAACTTTTCTTTCCAGCTTTCTACCGCGACACCGCCAAACTGGTTTTCGATTCTCAAGCGGCCACCGGCGGGAAACTCCATTTGCACGCCCGCGTTGGCTTCACCGGTAACGGCTTGAGCAAAGCAGAGAGAGGCGAAGAGGGCCAACAAAAACACGTAGGCAACAACACGATTTAGCGAGTGCAGCAGCATGATGAATTTTGGATTAACTTGAAGTTCCGGGGAGCGTGAACGTTCAATTCTAACTGCTGGAATTGTAGCTTACGACTACCTTTCTATCATATCCAGCATCGAGTCATCTTCTTTAGGAACCGCCGCTGATGCGGAGACCGGTGACCCTCCGAGATCGCCCAGACGCAACAGCAAATTGCCGGCATTCGTCGCATATGGCATGGCGCCTTCCTGGGTCAGCACGCCGGTTCGAACCATCTGTTCGATGACGCCGTCGAAAGTTTGCATTCCCTCCTGATCGCCTTGCTCCATCGCATCGATAAGTGATTTACCCTCCGACTCACCTTTTTCAATATATTCCCGAGTGCGCATGGTCGACTTTAGTATCTCGATAGCCGCAACGCGCCCCTTGCCGTCCGGTCGCGGAATCAGGCGTTGCGAAATGATATAGCGAAACGACTGCGCTATTCGCGTGCGGATCGCACGCTCTTCGTTTTTGGGAAACACACCAATGATGCGGTCGATGGTCTTGGAAGCGTCGATAGTGTGCAACGTAGACAACACCAGGTGTCCGGTTTCGGCGGCTTCGAGCGCGACTTCTATAGTCTCTCTATCTCGCATTTCACCGACGAGAATGACCTTGGGAGCCTGCCGCAGAGCTGCGCGCAAAGCGATAGCAAAACTCGGCGTGTCAGAGTGGAGCTCGCGCTGGTGAATTGTCGAATTCTTGTGGCTGTGAAGAAACTCGATCGGGTCTTCGATAGTGACGATGTGGTAATACTGTGTCTCATTGATTAGATCGATAATGGCAGCAAGGGTCGAGCTCTTTCCGCTTCCCGTCGGCCCAGTCACCAAAACTATGCCGTTCTTGATATCAACGATCTCCTTTAACTGCGGGGGTAAGTCAAAGTCGTTGAAGTTAGGCGGATTGGTAGGAATCACGCGCATGATGATGGCGTAGGTGCCGCGCTGTTTGAATATGTTGACGCGGAACCGGGCCTCACCGGGAGCGCTAAACGAGACGTCGGCGGAGCCATTCTTTTCCAGACTCTCAGTAACGCTTGCATGGTTGCCAATTATCAATTTGGCCATGCCTGCAGTATGTGCCGGCGTAAGCTTTTCCAGACCTGGAAAATGTACTGGTTGAAGTTTACCGGCGAGTTCTATCTGTGGTGGCCGTCCCGGTGAAAAGATTAAGTCGCTGACTTTATCGGACGTTTTCAACATTTGCCGCAACACGGCGATAAAGTTTAGCGGTGGAGGCGTACCAGGCTGGGCTTCTGTGGTGGGGTTGCTCATTTTCTATTTGGAACTTTTTTCGTGTTTGACACGTCCAAGACTACACCTGCTACTAACTAAAGCGTGTTGACCGACGAACGCGGCGCGGGTCGCGCACATCAAAGCATCGGCAGCAGGCCAGATTAAGCTGCTTAGAAGTCAAATCTGGTGCAGGAGGCGTTTCCGAGACATGGCCACTTATAGAGATCCCATTAGCTGCTTTGCGCCACTTGAAGTGCTCGAGCGCCTGCTGGAAATTCGCGCTGAGTCGGGCTTCCCTGCCGCAGTTTACCTGCTTTCACCCGATTCGCTGGCAGACTTTCTTGATGCATATGGCTTCGATATCTACGCCTTTTCTGAAACTGAAAGAAATTTTCATTTCGGCGACTATCGCGCGCCGCTCGCGCCTGGCGGTGATCACGCTCACTGTTCCTTAACCGCTCATTAATTAGCGACGTGGCCGGCGTCCCCTTCACAGTCGCTAAAGGGCCTTGATGACAAAGAACGTAACGTCGTCGGTGGCGCCGAGTCCCTCTGTCCATCGTAGTAGTTCAGTATGTAAGGCGGTGATGAGATCGCGTGCGCCAAGCCGGTGGTTGGTGCGGACCGCTTGGGCCAATCGTTCTCGTCCATATTCTTCACCTTTGCTGTTCTGCGCCTCGGTCACACCGTCCGTATACAACACGAGCACGTCTCCCGGCTCAGTGGTCAGATAATAATCATGGTAACGGGTGTCTCTGAACATGCCGAGCGGTAGACTACCGCGCTCCATGAAACTGAAGCTGCCATCTTGTTTTAGCAGGAGTGGCGGGTTATGACCTGCGTTTGTGTACGTAAGAGTTTTGTTGGCGACGTCAAGAATCCCATAAAAGGCCGTGACAAATTGGTTGCGCTCAATCGACTCCCAGAGCAGATAATTCACCTTCGACATTGAGATGTGCGCGGAATAGCCAATGTGCGTGGCGGCGCGCAAGCTGGCACGCAGAAAGGCCATGAGCAACGCCGCGGGTACTCCCTTGCCCGAGACATCGGCGATCACCAATCCAATTTGATCGTCATAGATTTTTACCCAATCGTAATAGTCGCCCGACACTTCCTCGGTCGGAAAGTTGTACGCGCTAATATCATAGCCGGCCAATTGCGGGTCTTTAGGCGGGAGCAGTTCTAACTGGACCTGCCGTGCGACTTCGAGCTGTCCCTCGAGCCGCTGCTTTTCAATCAGGCTTTCATGAAGCATTACCTTCTCAATGATGATCGCCACCTGCGATGCGAGCAGCAACAAAACTTCAAGATCATCGTCTGAGTAAGCATTAAGTTCGTCGCTCTCGAGATCGAACACGCCGATTACTTCCGTGTTTGAAATGATCGGCGCCACCATTTCCGATCGTGTCTCCCCGCGCGCATTAATGTAGTTTGGATTCTCTCGCACGTCGGAAGAGATGATCGGCTCGCTTGTTAGTGCCACCTGACCAATGAGTCCTTCGCCTAGTTTGAGGTGAAGACTTGTCAGCTCCTCAATGTCGTAGCCCCTGACCGCTTCGGCTTCAAACACGCAAGGTTCCTCGGCCAGATTGTCGTCGCACCTCACCACGAAGATACCGGCAGCATCGTAAGGAATCAGCGAGTCGAGTGTATCCATGACCAGGTTGAGAACTTCCTGCAGGTCGAGCGAACGGCTGATTTTCTTGGTGATATCGAGCAACATGCGCAACTTGTCCGTGGTTGTTAGACCGGGTAAGCGCAGCTCTTTTATTTGTTCACTCATGATTAATTACCGTGGCCGAGGTCGGGGAACATGGCCCAGAAGGAAAAACCAATTATAAGCTCTTAGTGCCGAAAGCATGAAGCTCCTATTTTGGACTGCGGTTACCGTCGCCGCACCCAAAGAGTTTGTCATTACTTGTCCGAATGCGCCGCACGATACGTCCTCCACAGCCGCGTTACCTTTAACCTGTATTCGATTAGCTCGCGACTAACCCGAAAATGTTTGGCAGTCTGCTGCGAAGTGAGCCCCTCGAGTACGAATCTTCTGAGGGCGGAAAAAGGAACAAGGGCGGCTGCGCCCGTCGCATACGCAGCTTCCTCGTCGGCCTTTCGATATTCTCGGGCGACAGTCTGGCCGTTTTTCGTTTCGGCCACGACCTTTAGACGGCTTGGCTGGTGTCCCAGAAAAACATGAGACACCTCCTCCATCAGCGTAGCGTTGGTCCTCATGGCGCCATGGTTAGGATTGAGTATGACAATTTTGCGGCCATCGGGCAGCGGCAAAGAACAGGCGCCGCCGGACCATTGCTCTGAAGCAGTACCGAGCAGATGATCCCGCACCTTGGGACTAAGTCCCTCGATTTGGTCGAATCTGATTACCAGGAGATTCGCGAAGCGGGCCAGCCGAAAAGGATCGAGCGGCACATCCGGCCGCACGCCCGCGAAATCGCGAAACCCCATTGCATAAAGCTCAAACTGCCGCCATTTTTCACCCGGAGGCAATAGCTGTTCGGTCATGTATTAGATTATAACTGCGGGAGGTATGGAGTGGATTGGCCTCGCTGCAAATCTCCGACTAACTTTAGTCTTTCGTAGCGTTACGACAAACTAAACCTTTATCGACATCAAAACTGACAAATTGGCGTGGCTTGCACTCTCAACGGCGTTTTCGCGCCGGAGCACCTGGTTCATTCCGACTGAACTGTGAATACGCAACCCGGAACAATTGCGAGAGCGCGTCAGCAGTTTCAGGAGAAAGATTGCGATCGGCGCGTAGGTGAGCTTCTACTATTTCGGGTGTCGATTCGTGCGGATAATATACAACGGCCTTGGCGTCGTTCGTCTCCTCGCGGCCGTGGTGAAGAATCCGTTCAATAGGCATGTCCAACCAGGAGGTTAATCGGGCGATGTTGTCTGCGTCCGGCTTGCCGGTGCCGTTTTCGATTCGCGACAGAGTTGACGCTGAAACGCTGGTCTGATCGGCAACGTCGCGCAAACTGAGCGCCAACTCCTCGCGACGACGACGAATCGCTCGACCCAGCTCTTCAGTATTTATCAACGACTTTGCGGCACGCGGCATTGGCTTCATCCTTATTCTAACTACGCGGACAATAACACAGCCGGGTTTTAGACGCAAGATTCTGTTTTACAGCTGAAACGGCGGGAAGAAGTTTCAGCCAGGATGCCTTACTACATGTTTTAAGGTTGTACCTGGTGTCCGGTTGAAGACATTGCGAGGTCACGGGCACGCGGCAAAACATCAATGGCCTTTGCCACTTGTTGATCGTCAGTTGTAATTAGCACCCTGTCAGCCATCACTCGACCGTATGCTGCGGTGATGATGTTGAAGCGTAACTGAACTTCCACGAATGAGCGGTTATGATCGATTAGAGGCGCCAGTCCTCTAAAAACAGGATCGCCGGCGACGAATTCCCTAAACGCTTTGACGACGGCATCAGAGACCGGAAAATCACCAGGCTCTAATTCATGGCTGAAGCCAATACCGCCGCGCACTGCATAGGAGGTAAGCCCGGGAACGCGGTCATTCACAAGCTCGCGCGTAAAACCAAACAGCGGACTCAATAGACGACGCTGTGCCGAAGTGATTGTCCTCGCTTTTACGCTTTCATCAGGGGCGATACCGCCGCCTCCATAGACGGCCCTTCCCAGATCCGTTTTCTTTTCTGGGCCGACAGGCTTCGTATTATCAGGCTTTTCGTCGAGTCGCCTTGAGCCGCCGCGGGTGTAGTAATCGTAAAAGCTGCCATCCGCATAATCGCGCTGAATCAGTCGGCCGGATGGCGTGTAATACTTTGCGGAAGTCAACGTTAGTCCGGCTCCCTGATCGAGCGGGATAATGCTTTGAACTAATCCCTTGCCAAAACTCGTTTGGCCGACGATTAAGGCGCGGTCATGATCCTGCATTGCACCGGCAACTATTTCCGACGCAGACGCAGTGTTTTCGTTCACCAGGATAACGAGCGGAATGGTATCAGCGGACCGGTTTCGGGACCTGTAGGTGTTGTCGCGCAATCCATTTCGACCTTTTTGCGTAAGGATCAATTCGCCATATGGCAAGAACACCTGGGCTACCTGAATCGCCTGCTCTAAAAAACCGCCGGGATTGTTTCGTAGATCCAAAACGAGGGAGGTCGCGCCCTTGCTCCGCAACGTTTGCAGTGCTTCCAGCAATTCCTCCGTGGTCGAATAATTGAAACCTCGCGTCATGTCGACGTAACCGACCCCGGGCTTGAGTATGTACGCATCCGGAATCGATGGCTGTGGCACCGCGTCTCGAGTGATCTCGACAATCTGAACGCGCTTGTCAGCCGCGTGCTCTACGGTGATCTTAACCACCGAGCCGCGAGGTCCACGGATTTTGTCGCGCACCTCTAACGATGTTTTGCCGGTCGCCTTCATACCGTCGACAGCAAGTATTCTGTCGCCGAACCGCAGGCCCGCGTGTGCCGCCGGAGAATTTTGAAACGTGGCCGTAATGAATGTGTCTGCCTGCTCTCCTAATATGTAATTCTGAATCGATGCGCCGATTCCGAAATATTCTGAACGCTGATCCGTTTTCAATTCCTCGTACTCTTCGCGATCGTAATAGTTTGAATGCGGATCAAGCGACCGTAACATGCCGATAATCGACGACTTAAACACGGCGTTGTAGTCCAGCTTGTCCCCTTCAATATAGTTTTCCTGAATCATGCGAACGGCTTCGTCGAAATCCTTTTCGATTAGCGGAATCGCGTTTGCACCGTTGCGCATCGCGCGGCGGCCCGTGGGGCTCGATCCGGCCACGCCTCGACCGGCGGCGCTGCTGCCCGTCGGCAACTGTGGCTGGGGCTGGGGTTGCGGCTTTTGCTGAGCAAAAACGAATGGTTGAAGACTAAGCGTAAGTGAGACCAGCGCAACCAGCGCAAGCGAGAATTGTTTTTTCACTGCAGACCTCGAAGACCGTAAAAATAAACGTTCAGTAACTCGACTACATTATTAAGACGTGCCGAGTGGTCAGCCTAAATACTAGCTAATGACATTCGGCCGAGCAAGGCTGGCGAAAACTCAGCATAGGACGCCCACTGCGGTCCGCGTTGGCGAACGAAGGATGGATGGGATTCACCCGCTATGAACTGGTGGTACTAACCTCAGCTCTGCGGCGGTGAGTGCTAATCAAAGTCTAATCGTCACCATCTCCGATGGGCTTCAGATACGTGCGCTTGACGGCTCTTCAACCCCGTCCGTAGAATGAACTTAACCTGGTTCAAAACCGTACTTGCAAACGAGTAACAGCTTTACTGGTCAAGGAGTGTTTCGCTATGAGCAATGCATACCAGAGTGGTGGATTTCAAAAGGAAGCGTCCGCGCCCGAAACTGTTGATGATTTAATGCTTCGAGACGATGAAGCAGAAGGCGATTCCGACGATCGCACACGCACGGCGTCTTCAGTTAGAGATATCGCTTCGCGCATTCCGGAATCGCTGAGCGCTATTGGACGAGATATTAGTCGCACCATCGAACGCGCGATGTCAGCTAAGGATGATTACGTCGTAGCCGTAAAGGTTTCGCCGGCGGCCCAGGAAAGAGTGGATCAGTTAGTGGCGGCGGGAATCTTTCGCAACCGCGCTGAGGCGGCCGGGTTCCTCGTGGACGAAGGAATAAAAACGCAGTCAGCGCTGTTCGAGCGAGTGCAGCAGAAGCTCGCCGAAATTGAACGGCTGCGTGCCGAATTAAGAGGCATGGTCAACGAACGGCCAGCCTGAGCGGCCTACTAGTTTCCCGGCTTGCGACAATCTGCAGTGTCCACTCCCACCGCGGGAGATGCACGCTCAAAAGAAGCTCTCACGAATCGAGATCAAAGTGGCCGAAAGAGTAAAACTTTCACCAACGCCCCTCCAACAATTCAGTCTTCCTAACGGTCTTCGCGTGATTTTATGCGAAGACCATGCCGTGCCTGTTGTATCAGTCGCTCTTTATTACGATGTCGGTTCTCGAAATGAGAAGTATGGGCGAACCGGGTTTGCGCATCTGTTCGAACACATGATGTTTCAGGGTTCCGAAAATGTTCCCAAGGCCGCGCATTTCCAGTACATCTTCAACGCCGGCGGCACAATGAACGGCACCACTTCAACAGAGCGCACAAACTACTATGAAACGCTGCCGGCGAGTCATCTGCCGCTCGCTCTTTGGCTTGAGAGTGATCGCATGCGTTCGTTGAAGGTTACGCAGGAAAATCTCGACAATCAGCGCAACGCAGTACAGGAAGAGAAGCGATTGCGCTATGACAACCAGCCTTACGTTAATGCCTTCCTGCGAATCAACGAGCTAATCTTCAGGAACCCCGCCAACGCGCATTCCACGATCGGATCGATGGAAGATCTTGACGCCGCCACGATCGATGACGTGCAGCAGTTTTTCAGAATCTATTACGCCCCAAATAACGCGGTGCTGGCGATCGTCGGTGACTTTGAGACTGCGGAAGCCACCAAACTGGTGCGCAAATATTTTGAAGCTATTCCCAGCCAGCCCCCACCTCCGCCGGTAGATGTGAGCGAACCAGAAGATGTAGCGCAAAGCCAGGAAATTTACGACGACAAGCTCGCGCCAGCCCCGGCATTCGTACTTGGCTGGAAAATCCCTCAGCGCCGCACACCGGATTTTTATGCGCTTTCACTTGCAGCCGACCTGATTTTCGAAGGTGATAGTTCTCGTCTGTATCAAAAACTGGTGAAGGGTGACGAATCCGTAGTTTCGATCCAGGGTGGCATTGACGAGCGTCGCGGCCCATCGGCGTTGTACATCTTTGCTTTGCCAAAACCCGGTGAAGGAGTAGCTGAGATTCGCGATCAAATCTTCGACGAGATCCGTTCGTTGAGAATTTCCGGACCCACGCCAGCCGAGATGGAGAAACTACAAAACTCTCTATGCAACGACGTCGTACGAGGCCGACAATCTACGATGTACCGGGCACAACGACTGGCGGAATACGCGCTTTATGATGGCGACCCGACGCTCTTTGATTCTGAGCTCGATCAGTATCTGGCAATAACTCCCGAGCAAATCCGGAGTGCAGTCGAACGTTACCTTGACGTGGAAAATCGTGTAGTGCTGGACATCGTTCCTGCGGCGGAGGTATTGGCGGACGAAACAATTGAGCCCGTACCTGCCGCGTCGCCGCAGTCGCCGGGTGAACCGAAACAGCCGGCAGCACCGCCTCCGCAAGTCCCCACCGCGCCCCCAGCTGAACCGGCCGCCGACGTCGTGGCAGCGCACACATCCGGCAGCGGCCAATTAGAAACGCCCAGTACACAGATCCATCCAGACAAAATGAGCGGGCCTTCCGACCTGTGATATTTAATCGATGAACTCACAACCAGATTTTCTAAAACAGCCTCCGCCACCACTCCCAGTCCGTGCGATCAAATTACCGACAGCCAACGAGACTATTCTAACCAACGGTCTGGCGGTGATCGTGGTGGAAGACTCAAGACTGCCGCTCGTTAGTTATCGATTAGCACTTCGCACCGGCGACGCTCACGATCCTCCCGAGCTGCCCGGGCTGATGGATATGTTGACAGGACTGCTGACCGAAGGCACTGAGTCGCGCACCAGTCGCGAGATAGCCGATGAAGTTGCGCATCTCGGCGCCACGCTCCAGGCGGGCGCAAATTCTGATTATGCAACCGTGGCTGCCTCGTCACTCGCGGTCTATTGCGAGGAGATTCTTGAACTACTCGCCGACGTGGCACTGCGACCTGTGTTTCCACCGAATGAAGTTGAACTCGCGAAACAGAACACCAAAGAAAGCCTCAAACAGCAACGAGCGCAACCGTCGTTTCTGGCCAGTGAGATGGTGGCGCACGTAATGTTTGGCGCGCATCCTTATCACGTTACCGCGCCGACGCCTCAGTCGATCGACGCCACCACACGTGAACGCCTGGTGGATTTTCACCGCTCAACGTTCGTTGCAAACAACGCCGTTCTTTTCGTTGCCGGCGACGTAAAGCAGGATGCGGTGTTGCAGCAAGTTGAGAATTTGTTTGG
The DNA here is from genome assembly GCA_035526805.1 of Pyrinomonadaceae bacterium. Lineage (GTDB taxonomy): Bacteria > Acidobacteriota > Blastocatellia > Pyrinomonadales > Pyrinomonadaceae > PSRF01. The sequence continues at coordinate 893 of DATLBQ010000505.1, read as the reverse complement.
CGGGTGGCCACCCGGCACAATAATGTCCGACGATTTTCCGGCTCCGCCCAAGCGAACGGCGCGTGCTGCCTACATCGTTGATCGCCCGGGTTCCGCCCAGGCCAACATCGTCATCTCGAACTCCGGCATACCTCGCACGAGCTCCGATTATTTTCCAATGCTGCTAATGCATACGGTGCTCGGCGCGAATGCTTCATCTCGACTCTTTATGAATTTGCGCGAAGACAAGGGCTATACCTACGGTGCTTACTCTAGTTTGGATGCGCGCCGCACTGCCGGCACGTTTCGCGCGACAGCCGAAGTGAGAACCCCGGTGACCGGTGACTCGCTTAAAGAGTTTTTCTATGAATTGGACCGCATTCGGAACGAACCTGTTTCTGACAAAGAAATTGCCGATGCGAAGTCGTACCTGACCGGTGTGTTTCCGATTCGACTGGAAACTCAGGAAGGTTTGGTCGATCAGCTCGTACAAATCAAGATGTTTGGCTTACCCGAAGACTATTTGGAGATCTATCGCAGTAGTATTCAAGCAGTAACGATTGTCGAGGTTCAGGAGGTGGCGCGGAAGTATGTCAAGCCTGACGAGGCGGCGATCGTGATCGTTGGAGACGGCGCGCAGTTGGTGGAACAAATAAAACCGTACGTCGGCGAAATGGAGTTCTATAACACTGCCGGTAAAAGAAAACCGCAGCCCGCGCTGGCGGCATATTCGCCGGAAGCCGCCGCGGCATTGGCGGGAAACTGGTCGTTGCTTATCGAATCACCACTCGGCCAGAGCATTCCTGCGACTTTGATTCTTGCGAACATCGGTAAGGGTTTTTCGGGCAAAGTAACTTCCGAGATGGGGAACGGCGAACTGCTGTCGATTACGTTTGACGGCGAATCATTTGCCG
>DATLBQ010000504.1:0-9842 GCA_035526805.1 Pyrinomonadaceae bacterium | reverse complement strand
GGAGAGGGGTTAGGGGAGAGGTGGTGACGCGTTTAGCCCCACCGCCAACCCCTCCCCACTCGTGGGGAGGGCAGGAAGAAAATGCCAGACGACCCACACAGCCAGCTTCATCATTCGACGGCGCCGGTAATCGCTCCGGGGCTGACGTTTGCTTCGGTTACCGACAAGATCAGCTCAATCGTTCTCAAACGAAAGACGCCGGTCTGGTGGTTCGTTGGCTTTGGGATCTCATTCATCCTTTTCCAGTTGATGCTGCTAACGATCACGGAATTGCTTTTCGTCGGTATTGGACTTTGGGGAGTCAACATCCCTGTCGCCTGGGGAATGGACATCCTGAACTTTGTTTGGTGGATCGGCATCGGGCACGCGGGCACGTTGATCTCAGCAATCCTGCTGCTGCTGCGCCAGCAGTGGCGCACATCAATCAACCGTTTTGCCGAAGCAATGACTTTGTTCGCAGTGGCCCAGGCGGGCATGTATCCGATCATGCACCTCGGCCGTCCCTGGCTTGCTTACTGGCTGTTTCCCTATCCGAACACCATGGGTATCTGGCCGCAGTTTCGCAGTCCACTGATGTGGGATGTGTTTGCAGTTTCCACTTACGCCACCGTCTCCGCCCTGTTCTGGTTCGTGGGTCTGATCCCAGACTTCGCTACGCTGCGCGATCGCGCGCGCAGTAAACCGTTTCAAATTATTTACGGCATGCTGGCGATGGGTTGGCGCGGTTCAGCCAGACACTGGCACCGTTACGAAATGGCGTACCTGCTTTTGGCGGGACTGGCCACGCCCCTGGTGCTCTCGGTGCACACGATCGTCAGTTTTGACTTCGCCGTCGGCGTGATCCCCGGCTGGCACGCGACAATCTTTCCGCCATACTTCGTCGCCGGCGCTATCTACGCGGGCTTCGCGATGGTGCTACTGCTGACGATTCCTTTGCGGAGTGTTTTTGGATTGCAAAGCTTTATCACCATGCGTCACATGCACAACATGGGCAAGGTCATGCTCGCCACCGGCTTAATTGTCGGCTATGGCTACGTAATAGAGGCCTTCTTCGGATGGTACAGCGGCAATCGTTATGAGCGTTACATGATTTGGAACCGCATGCACGGACCTTACGCTTACTACTACTGGGCCCTGATTCTCTGCAACATCGTCACGCCGCAGTTTCTATGGATCAAGAAGGTGCGATCTAATTTGCTGGTGCTGTGGTTAATTTCGGTCGTAGTCAGCATCGGCATGTGGCTGGAGCGCTTTGTGATTGTGGTAACGAGCCTGCATCGCGATTTTCTGCCGTCGTCCTGGGGCCAGTATCAACCGTCGATGTGGGACTGGACGATGTTTATCGGCACGCTCGGATTTTTCTTTACGCTCTTGTTTTTGTTTATCCGGTTTCTGCCGATGATCTCCATTTTTGAGATGCGTACGATCTTGCCGGAAGCGGAAGTTGAGGAGTAGAGGTAAAGCCAGATGATTGGATAGAGACCAGCGGTTCAGAGTTCAAGCTTTAGCTTGCTGCTCTCGTAACGGACAACCTAAAGGTTGAACTCTGAACTTCAAGATTTTGGGCTGAGTTGAGTAATGGCTGAAGACGATATCAAAGAAGAGCCGTGGGAACATGATCTGGAGGACCCGGAGCCTTTTCATCATGCGACTTCCAGCTCTGGACACGGCCGGCGGCGCGGGGCAGCGGCACTCTACGGCATCATGGCCGAGTTTGATAACCCATCAGACCTGGTGGCGGCAGCGCGGCGAACTCATGAGGCGGGCTACCGCCGCATCAACGGTTATTCGCCCTATCCGATTGAAGAGCTCGACGAGGCGATAGGATTTACTCGAACAAGCTTGCCTTTGATTGTTTTGATTGGCGGCATACTCGGCGGGCTGGGCGGCTTTTTCATGCAGTACTGGATGGAGGTCATTGATTATCCATTGAATGTCGGCGGCAAGCCTTTCAACAGCTGGCCCGCCTTCATTCCAATTACTTTTGAATGTACCGTGCTGGTGGCGGCGTTTGCCGCCGTGTTAGGCATGCTGGCGCTGAACAAGCTCCCGCAGCCTTACCATCCGGTTTTCAATGCGCCGAACTTTGCACTCGCCACTCGCGATAAATTCTTTTTGGTAATCGAAGCCAACGATCCGAAGTTCAGGCACGCCGAGGCCACGCAGTTTATGAATACGCTGGGAGCAATGGGCGTTAATGATGTGGAAGTCTGAAAAAAAAGTGAGCAGTGAGCAGTTAGCAGTGAGCAGCAAGAACCGGCGCACGGTTTTTCTATTACTGCTCACTGCTTACTGCTTACTGCTCACTTCTGCTTGCAGACGCGATATGCAGGATCAGCCGAAGATGAAGCCTTTTCGTGCGTCGACTTTTTTTAGAGACGGTTTGTCGGCACGGCCGCCAATCGAAGGAACGGTGGCGAGGGGTTTTCTGAAAGAGGACACGGAATTTTTTACCGGCAAACGCGCGGGCAAGAGCTCTGCAAGACCTGCTGCAAATACTTCGGCGGAATCTCCGGCCGGACCGCAGCCGTCAGTGACTACTGCGGGAACCCCGCCGCAAGGCGCAGCAGCTTATCCCGACGACATTGAACTCTTTCCCATTACAGTAACCAGGGAAGTCGTGATTCGTGGCAAAGAACGTTATGAAATTTTCTGTTCTGCCTGTCACGGTCTCACCGGCACTGGTGACGGAATGATCGTCAGACGCGGCTTTCGTCGCGCCGCATCTTTCAACGATGACCGGCTGCGGCAGGCGCCGGTGGGCCACTTCTTCGATGCGATCACCAATGGCTGGGGAGCGATGCCGAGTTACGCGCCGCAGATTCCGCCCGGGGATCGCTGGGCGATCATCGCCTACATTCGCGCGCTGCAAATGAGCCAACAGAATCAGACTCAAAACGGACAAGCGCCGCCAGCGGCTGCAGCGACTTCAAAGGGCGGCGCAACATCGCCAGGCGGAGGACAGCAGTGACTGTAGCGGTCGGTCCTTACAATGCGCCTCCGGGTGTGAAACGTTTTCAACAGCGCGCGCTAATCGTCGGCATTGTATTTACGTTGTTGCTGGGTCTTGGCTTTGTTCTGGATCGTCGCCAGTTTTTTCACTCGTACTTGTTTGCTTTCAGTTTTTGGGCGGGCATATCCATCGGCTCGCTGGCGCTTTTGATGCTGCAACACCTGACCGGTGGCGGGTGGGGGCTGGTGATTCGTCGAGTGCTTGAGGCCTCCACGCGCACGCTGCCGCTGATTCTGATTCTGTTTGTGCCAATCGTGCTTGGCGCACATTCGATTTACAGCTGGACAGAGCCGCAGGAGCTCCAAAAGCATCCGGTGTTGTTGGAGAAGTCGAAATACTTGAACCTTTCGTTCTTTACGGTGCGCGCCGCAATTTACTTTGCCATATGGTTGGGATTTACTCTTTTCCTAAACCGCTGGTCGTTATTACAAGACCGCACGGCCGATCAGCAATTTACCAAGCGCATGCGCGTACTCAGTGGGCCGGGAATGGTTCTGTTCGTTTTCACAGTCACATTTGCGTCGATAGATTGGTTTATGTCGCTCGATCCGCTGTGGTCGTCAACTATCTATGGCTTCATTTTTGTCGCCTCCTGGGCGTTGAGCGCGCTTGCTTTCACTATTGCGGCAATGGCGGCGTTGTCAAAACATGAACCGATGAACAGTGTGGTAGCCCAGTTACACTTTCATGATCTGGGGAAGCTGCTGCTGGCGCTGGTCATGCTTTGGAGCTATTTCGCCTTTTCACAATTTCTGATTATTTGGTCAGGTAATTTGCCGGAGGAGATTGACTGGTATCTGCCGAGAATACATGGCGCCTGGGGAGCGATAGCGCTGGCGGTAGTTATTCTGCACTTCGCTTTTCCCTTTCTCTTTTTGCTTTCGCGCTCATTCAAGCGCAACGCCGGCAAGCTCGTCATTGTCGCATTATTGATTCTGGTAATGCGTCTGGTGGATCTGTTTTGGATGATTGCGCCAACTTTTACCGGTGAGCATTTCCACTTTAGCTGGATGGACCTGGTTGCCCCTATCAGCATCGGTGGCTTGTGGCTTGCCTATTTTGCCTGGACACTAGCGCAACGTGCCCTGATACCAATTAATGATCCACTCTATGAAACTGTGCTGGTTCAAAAACACGCTCACGCGGGCCACTAGAAGGGGGAAAAGGGTAAAGGGGAAGGGGTAAGCGAACCGCCAGAAGGTTTAAAAGATGGCAAGAAGTAAGCACAACGGCAATGGTCACGATCGGCTGCACGTTACAGAGACGCCTGACGTGTCGCACATCAAGAACCTGGATGTCACGCATGAAGCCAGTGATGTCAGCGTGTCCGGTGTGTTGAAGTTTGTCATCGCCCTTTCAGTTTTAGGCGTCGCCGTGTTTGTCCTGATGTGGGCGATGTTCCGATTTTTTTATGCGCAAGCTGAGAAGGAACCGAACCCCGGGCCCATGGCGATGAAGCCGGAGGAACGACTGCCGCCCGATCCAAGACTGCAAGCGGCGAAAGGATTTGGGGTGAAACTGGAAAGCGGCGAGTGGGTGAATCTGGAAACCAGAGAACCCGAGGCTGAGTATCGTGTGTTGCGTGAGCAATGGGAGCGGCAGCTTAACTGTAAGACCATTGAGGGAATGGAAAACACGTCCGCCAATTGCACTCCGATCGAGACTGCTATCGATAAGCTCCTGGAGGGAGACACTCTGAAAACGCGAGCAGGCCAAGCGACAGACACGTCGTCACCAAGTGCCTGGAGCTCAGGACGTATGACGGAAAAGGCGGACCGATGAAAGCAAGAAGCAGTAACCAAATGGCAGAAGGTAGAAGGCAAAAAGATGCCGAGGTCTCTTTAGTCAGCTTGCCGGAAAGGCAGAGCCTTTCCGCACGGTGCGGCGGCAAAGCCGCGCAGGCTAGATATTCAGTTTCTGGGATGTTCCTCGTGTTCTTCATCATGCTGCTCACTGCTCACTGCTCACTGCTCACTGTCTTAGGCCAGTTCAGCCAAACGCAGGGCAATTCGCCGCTCTACAGCGCACGACCGTATGAAGCGCGCGTGCCGAATGGTCTACCCAAAGCCCTGAATGGCGTCGGCATCGATCAAAAACTCAATGAACAGCTCCCGCTTGATCTCCGGCTGACGGATGAAAACGGTAAGAGCGTCAAGCTCGGTGACTACTTCGGAAAGAAGCCCGTGGTTCTAGCGCTCGTCTATTACCAGTGCCCCATGCTTTGTAATCAGATACTGAACGGCATGGTCACCGCTTTTAAAGTGATGGCGTTCAAACCGGGAGAAGAGTTTGAAGTCGTTACCGTCAGCTTCGATCCGCGAGAAACTGCGGCGCTCGCCGCTGCGAAGAAGAATACTTATGTGAACTACTTGCCTGAAGCGAGGCGCTCAGGAACAGCTGCGGGCTGGCATTTCCTAACGGGCGACGAGGCAAATATTAAGCTACTGACTGACGCCGTGGGTTTTCATTATCACTGGGACGAAGCGACGAGTCAGTTTGCGCATGCCAGCGCAATTTACCTGACGACGCCCGAGGGAAGACTTGCACGTTATTTCTACGGCGTCGAATACGCGCCGCGCGACTTGCGTCTGGGTTTAATTGAAGCGGCGGACAATAAAATAGGAACGCCCGTCGATCAGTTGCTGCTTTATTGTTTCCACTACGATCCGGCCACGGGAAAATATGGCGCCCGCGTAATGAACATGATGCGGGTGGGCGGCGTGGCCACTTTGCTCGGAGTGGTGGTGATGTTGTTTGCCATGCGACGTCGCGGCGCAGCAGCGGTTGATTTGCAATCAGAAACTTAGATCTGACGGAACGCACAAGAAGTTCAGAGTTCAAGCTTTAGCTTGCGGCTTTGTAAAGCACCAGCCTAAAGGCTGAACTCTGAACTACAGGCTCGAAGCAAACAAGAACTATGCAGACCTCGTGGATTCCATTTGTTCCGGAAAGCGCGTCCACTATTTCAGGCAAGGTGGATGCGCTCTACTTTTACCTGTCAGGGGTGACTGCGTTCTTTACCGTCCTGATCTCGGGCGTCCTGATTTTTTTCGTCATCAAGTATCGCCGCCGTAGCCCGTTTGAGATTCCGCGGCCCATCGCCGGCTCCCACAAGTTGGAAACCCTTTGGTCTGTCATACCTCTAATAATCGCGATGAGCATGTTCGCCTGGGGCGCGCAAATCTTTTTCGAGAATTCGCGTACCCCGAAGAACGCGAACGAAATCTACGTGGTAGGCAAGCAGTGGATGTGGAAAATCCAGCACTCAACCGGGCAGCGGGAGATAAACGAGTTGCACGTGCCGACGGGCCGAAAGATTAAACTGATCATGACTTCCGAAGACACGATTCATGATCTCTTTCTACCCGCGTTTCGCATCAAGGCCGACGTCTTGCCAGGCCGCTACACGACGCAGTGGTTTGAAGCGACCAAGCCCGGCACCTATCACCTCTTCTGCGCGGAATACTGCGGCATGAATCATTCAGGCATGATCGGCTCTGTCATTGTTATGCAACCGACGGATTTCGATAACTGGTTGAGCGGCAATGCGAACCAACAATCTCCCGCAGTTGCCGGCCAACAACTCTTCCAATCGCTCGGCTGTGTTTCCTGTCATGGCGCCCAGGGAGAAGGCGGCCGTGGCCCGACGCTGGCAGGTTTGTTTGGCCGCCGCGTTTTTCTAACCAATAACCAAACCCTGACCGCGGATGAAGGCTACATTCGCGAATCGATCGAAAATCCGTCGGCTAAGGTGGTGGCTGGGTTCAATCCAATAATGCCCACGTTTCAGGGACAGGTGACGCCGGAACAGTTGATTCAAATCATATCTTTTATCAAGTCGCTGCAGGTTGCGGGTTCTCAGGCGCCACTCCCATCGGCGTCAGCGCCGGCATCGAGCGCTGCGACAACGCCGACGTCGACGCCGCAGCATAATCCAAAATAATTCAGCAGTTGCAATTATGAAAGCATTCGAAACATTCGAAACACCAACGGCGGCCCGCGTTAACTATATCAACGCCGAATATGGCCTGAAGTCCTGGCTGTTGACGAAGGACCACAAACGTATTGCGTTGCTTTACCTGGGGTCGATCTCTGCTTTCTTTTTCATTGGTGGTCTTTATGCGATGTTCATTCGTCTCGAGTTGCTGACCCCGCAAGGCGACCTGCTCTCCTCAACCACCTACAACAAAGTCTTTACGCAGCACGGAATCATAATGATCTTTTTCTTCCTGATTCCGTCGATACCGGCAACGCTGGGAAATTTTCTGGTGCCAATGATGATCGGCGCCAAGGACCTCGCCTTTCCGCGCATAAATCTGTTGAGCTGGTACATCTACCTGCTTGGCGGAATCATAACGATCTGGGCCTTGCTGGCCGGTGGCATCGATACGGGTTGGACGTTTTACGCGCCTTACAGCACTACGTTTTCAAATTCTTACGTTGTGGCTACCGGCGTAGGGATTTTTATCAGCGGCTTTTCCTCGATCCTAACGGGTTTGAATTTTATCGTCACCATTCACACCATGCGCGCACCGGGCATGACCTGGTTTCGTCTGCCGCTATTTATCTGGTCTCATTATGCAACTTCGCTGGTCATGATCCTGGGGACGCCCGTCATAGCAATAACGATTTTGTTGTTGGCTTTCGAGCGCTTAGCCCACGTGGGCATATTCGATCCCGCCAACGGGGGTGACCCGGTACTCTTTCAGCATCTTTTCTGGTTTTACTCGCACCCGGCCGTTTACATCATGGTGCTGCCCGGCATGGGTGTAGTCAGCGAGTTGATCGCAAACTTTTCTCGTAAGAATATTTTCGGCTACAAGTTTGTCGCGTTCTCGAGTTTGGCTATCGCGGTATTCGGTTTTCTCGTTTGGGGTCATCACCTGTTTGTTGCCGGCCAGTCAGTTTATGCAGGCATGATTTTTTCGTTCCTGAGTTTCGCTGTTGCTATTCCTTCGGCGATCAAAGTTTTCAACTGGACTGCGACGCTCTACAAAGGTTCGATTTCCTACGACACGCCGATGCTTTACGCGCTTGGTTTTATTGGTCTGTTCACGATTGGCGGCATGACGGGATTGTTTCTGGCCTCGCTCGCAGTTGATGTTCACGTGAGCGACACCTATTTCGTGGTCGCACACTTCCACTACATCATGGTGGGAGGCACGCTTCTCGCGTATCTCGGCGGATTGCATTATTGGTGGCCCAAGATTACCGGCCGCATGTATCCCGAGGGGTGGGGCAGATTTTCGGCGCTGGTAGTTTTCGTAGGTTTCAACCTGACATTTTTGCCGCAGTTCATCGCCGGTTTCCTTGGCATGCCACGACGCTATCACGCCTATCCGCCGGAATTTCAAGTCTTCAATGTACTGTCGACGGCGGGTGCTTCGATTCTTGGCGTGGGCCTGGTGATACCTTTTGTCTATTTGCTTTGGTCGATGCGTTACGGCAAACATGCCGAGGCGAACCCATGGCACCTGCCGGGCCTGGAATGGAGAACTGCATCACCTCCGCCTACGGAGAATTTCTTTGCGACACCGGTCGTCACCTGGGAAGCATATGAGTTTGCGCCGCCTGAAGAGATGCAGGTGATTGGCAGGCTGAAGGACGAGGGGTTAGAGGTGGCTGACGCGGTAATCGACGGCAAGCCGTTGTAGGACAGACATTCCTGTGTGTCCGTTTTGGTCATAGGAGAAACTACTTGGCAGAAGGCATAACAGTCGCGCACGAGGCGAGTCATCCGGCGCTGCAGCACCACTTCGAGAATCTGGAGCAGCAGCGCGAGGCTGGCGCCCTCGGTATGTGGGTATTTCTCGTCACCGAGATCATGTTCTTCGGTGGGATGTTTCTTGCCTACACGTTGTATCGCACCAAGTTTCCCGCGGACTTTGCTTCGGCCAGCAACCATCTTGACCTGACGCTCGGCGCCGTCAACACAGTGGTTCTGATTCTTAGCAGTTTTACGATGGCCCTGGCTGTCTACAGCGCGCAGGTTGGCAAACGGCGCAATCAAATCATCTGCCTAAGCGTAACGATTCTGCTTGGCCTGACGTTTCTGGGCATCAAGGCGGTCGAGTATCGAGATAAATACGAGGACAGCCTATTTCCGGGCAGGCTGATTCCTGGTCGACCTTTTAACCCGGCGGTGCAGGAGCACGGACAGCTCTACGACAAGCACAAGCTGCACCTGCTTCCCGGGGCCACAGTCAAACATGTCGAGATGTTTTATTGGATTTATTTTGCGATGACCGGCATGCACGCCGTCCACATGATCATCGGTGTGGGAGTGCTGCTGGTGATTCTCTTTTTTACCTGGCGCGGCCGCTATGGGCCCGAATATCACAATCCGGTCGAGATATCAGGTTTGTACTGGCACTTCGTAGACATTGTCTGGATCTTTTTATTTCCGTTGCTGTACTTGTTAGGCCGGCATTTGGAACATTGAAGACGTTGAACTTTACATTGCGCACGATATGAGGGCAGATTTTCCATTCATTATTTCTCATTTATCATTTGCCATTTCTCAGGAAATTTGGCATCGGCGATTATCTTTGCAGGCAATGACAAATGAAAAATCAGAAATGACAAATGGAAAATCTCAGTTTCTACACGATCGTTACAGACAAGGATGTCTGTCCTAAATGAGCGAGCACATCGTTTCACTGCGAGTCTACGTTACAATTTTTCTCGCCTTGATGGTGGGAACGGCGCTGACCGTCTGGGCGGGACTGCAAGATTTTCCCGGGCAGGCGAATGTGATTATTGCCATGACGATCGCCGTCGTGAAAGCGACTTTGGTCGTACTCTATTTCATGCACGTTCGCTACAGTGC
>DATLBQ010000503.1:0-13918 GCA_035526805.1 Pyrinomonadaceae bacterium | reverse complement strand
AACTTAGGACTGCTGCTAGACCAGCCTGACGGAGGCGGGGAAATGTTTATGGAAAGGACATCACCGACTGAGTTGACTGAAGTCCATCGCATTTGCTCAAGCAGCTCCGTTGCTCTGAGCGCTCAAGCCAAAGACCTTCATCGGCGGAAGATCGCAACGTATAGAAGTTATTGGCAAGATTCGGAAAGAAGCCCACCCGAACACTCAATAAACTGAAAACTCGTCAGCGGTGCAACATCGAATGCACTGGCACGGAATGGAAATTTGCTTGGGTTCGCGTGAAAGCTGCGTCAACCCGGTCACAGATGGAGAGGAAACATGAAGAAGAGAATATCGTTGGCATCACTAATAACTCTTGGCCTTTTGCTGATAATTATTGCCACCACGCTGCCGTCAACCGCTCACGGTGAAGACAAAGCCAATAAAAACGATACGGAAAAGCCTTCCACTAAAGAGTTCTATACCGGCACGGCGGTCGACATCGGTGGGGGCGGTCGCAGTCGAACATTCACGCTGGAAATCACCGGCCAAACAGCAGACGCGGATGCGCAGCAGGATCAACAAATCCTGCAGACGCAGGGACAGGACGCGCTGATGAAAGCCATTGGCAAGCAAAAGCTTGGCTACTTTGCATTCGAAGGTCAGCTTGGCCGCGATCTGAATTACGTCCAGGAGACCGACACGGAAGACGGTCGCAAGATCGTTATCCTCTTCGAGCGATGGCTCAAGATGTTTGAGGTACGCAACGGCACCAGGTCGGAAGATTATCCCTTCACCTACATCGAACTTTTCATTGATAACAACGGAAAGGGCCAGGGATCAATGATCGGAGCCGCCCGGGCCTCTTTAGATAAGAGACACCCGGGCACTCTCGACGTCGAAAACTTTGGCACCTTTCCAGCGAAGCTCATGGGAGTAGAGTTGCGCAAGTAGCTACCGGGGAAGAATCGCCGACGAGTGAGGTAAAACATGATTTGCACCAAGGTTGCCATTGCGGGAGTTTCATCCGAGGTAGGCAAGACAACTCTCTTGTGCGAGTTGTTGCGAGGACTTCCCGGCTGGGAGGCGATCAAGATGACGCGCGGTCATTATCGCTCGTGCGGCAAGGACCCCCACTCTTGTTGTGTCACTGATCTGCCGGGAAGCGAGCCATTGATCCGCTCCGGTTTCCAACAGACTTACGCTTCCGACAAAGACACTGGTCGATACTGGGAAGCCGGCGCCGCCAACGTTCACTGGGTAATTGTCACCGATGATCAGGTCGAACGGGGATTACAACTCGCGCTCGAACGCGTCAAAGCTTCAGGCGTTTTGATCGAAGGAAACAGCTTTCTTAAATTCATCGATGTAGATTTCGCGGTGCTGGTCGCAAGCGACGCTCTCCTGGCGGCCGCTCCAAAGATCAAGAGCTCGACTCGATGGGCTTTTCAAAAGGCCTCCGCACTATATCTCTCTAACCAAAGCGTCGGCGCGACCAAACACCACAAGGAGATTTTCACTCGGCTCAACACTCGATTCGCACCACTGAGCCAAACGCAGCACATGTCAACTTACGCGGCCGATGATTTTCCGAAACTCGTCGCGCCGCAAAGTAGCATTGACTTGTATCTAATATGAAGTCTCTAGTCCCACAAATTCTGTATACAGAGGATCACGCTGATACTCGAGAGCTTGTGTCTTTTGTGCTAACGAACAGCAATTGCAAAGTTACGGTGACTGACACCGATGATAAGGCGTTGTGTCTGGCACGAGCCAACAAGTTCGATTTGTATCTGCTTGATAACTGGATACCAGGTGGCTCCGGAATTGAACTATGTAGAAGCTACGAGAGTTTGACCCAATCACGCCGGTTCTTTTCTACTCGGGTGCGGCTTACGAGAGCGATAAGGAAGAGGCCTTTGCATCGGGAGCTCAGGGATATTTAACTAAACCGGTAGATAATGATGAGTTGGTTAATGCGGTCTTCCGCCTCATCTCAGAAGCAAAGTCGGCAATCCAGGGTAAAGAAGATATGGCAATGTTGCAGCTCGCACCCGACAGGGCCGCCGAAATACCAGACGGCGCCGCCAGCCGCGCTAGTCCCTTCGATTTCCCATAAACCGCAGCAGAAAGAAAAACAAATTGATGAAATCCAGATAGAGCGACAACGCGCCGACAACTGCGTAAGAGCCAACGCCCGCGTCCGGCAGCTCGAAGGCCAACTGCTTTAACCGTTGGGCGTCCCACGCCGTCAGAGCGGTAAAGACCACTACGCCCACCACTGAAATCACGAACTGCAGCACACTGCTGTGCCAGAAGAAACCCACGATCAAAGCGAGGATCAATCCGATCAAGCCCATGAACATGAAATGGCCCAGTCCCGCCAGGCTCCTTTTGGTAACAGTACCGAAAATCGCCGTCGCGCCAAACATCACGGATGTGATGATGAAGGTTTGTGCAACGGACGCGCCTGTGAAAACGAGCAACACTACCGACGAAGTCACACCCACTAGTGCGGAGTAAACAAGGAAAAGCCCTGCGGCGGTTGCAGGCGCAATCTTCTGCACCCGAGCTGAGAGATAAAAGACAAGTCCGAGCTGAGCGATAAGTATGACCCAAAACACCGTGCGATTGACGACGACGGCTTCGACCAACGCGGGAGTCGACGCCACCGCAAACGCGATCAACGCGGTAATCAGCAAGCCCGCAAACATCCAGGTATAGACCTTTGAGAGAAACGCACTGACGCGCTCGTCACGAATGTCTGGGGAAACAAATGAAGGCTGCTCCCTCGAAGATTGGCCCCATGGTTGTTGTTGGTTCCAGCTCATAATCTCCCTTTCTGGTCGCGTGTAAACACACATCCAGCTTACTCAAAGCTAGCGAAGAACTTCTTTCTACTCCTTGTTTGGATTTTCTAAATTTTGCGGCTTTGTTCGCGGTGAGCTGGAAATTGAAAAATATTCCAGCCGCGAGAATCACATCACATCCCCGACAGGTTGCCGAATCTGGAGCATGAGAAATCAATACCTGGCGATCCGCAAGTCTCTTGGCTCATGCGTTCCGGCGCCCAGTTCGCAATAGAGAGCAACATTTGGCAAAGCGACGAAAGACGAGGCGCTGCCCCCCTCATAAACTGGACGAGGCTATCCAGTAGGGGCGAACTGGAGCCAAGCTGCGCTAGAGCGCGCCGGATGCTCTACTCGATGACCAGTATCCGGCGCGCCGCGCGCTGACCAAGGAGAGTGAGACGATGAATTACAGTAATGAAGGATCGGTCTTGGGTATGATTCCCAGATTGGTGGCCATTTGCGGGCCTTTGGCAGGTAGAACCTTCTACCTTGATGAGCCGGTCGTCTCAATTGGTCGTCGGTCGGCTAATGACATTAGACTTGAAGACCGGTTCGTCTCACGTCATCACTGCATAATCAGACATGATGGTCAGCAGCACATAATCGAAGATTTGAACAGCGCGAACGGCACTTACGTCAATGGTGAGCGTGTAAAAGCCAGTGCACTAAAGGAAGGGTCTCTAATCGAAACTGGTACTTCAGGGTTTCTATTCAAATTTCAAAAGTCTGAGGAGTCGATGGCTTCAAGTCAAAACCTGATTGTGGCGGAAAAAAGTCTTTTGCCGTTGGACGGAATCAGGTTTGGGGCGGGCCACATATTCTATTGACCCACTCAACCCACACCTGAGTAGAACCGCCGGCTGCTTACCACACCTAGTGCAATACCTGGCATGTTACGAGGCCAACTGTCCATCCAGATTCACGCCCCTCAGGAAGTTTGTCGCTCCCGAGCAGTCAAAGTCTGGCCGCTAATGGAGAACGTCCTAACCGTACTAGACGGATTCTGAAAGTCATCTGCATGCTTCTAAGTCAACCCTTGCTCTCATCAATGCACGCTAGCGAATTCCGTAGGTTCGATACAAGCGCTTGAGGCGGAGTTTTTGGAAAAGGTTAGTTTGCCTGTTTCGGGCGCCACCCCAACATTGAGCAGATCGCCAAATACGACTTGCTCTGTTGCGACCAGATTCGCGAGCGGATAAACCAGAAATCGCTCGATAGCGCGCTTCAAGTGGCGCGCGCCGTATCTGAAATCGGCACCTTCTCTCAGCAGCATTTCCTTAACCCCATCAGAGCAATGAAAGAGAAACTGCGTCCGAGCAGAGGCCCTGATGCGATCTTGCACAGCCTGAAGTTCGAGATCGAGAATCTCGCGCAGGTGATGTTCCTTTAGTGATCGGAACACAACCATCTTATCTATCCGGTTCATGAATTCCGGCGAGAACTTACGTCTCGCCGCCGCCGCGGCCGTCTTGTATATCTTCTCATCCAGTTCCGGCTCGCTCGAGTTCTTCGGGTCCTTGGGGCAAGTGAAGCCTATACCACCCGAAATCAGCTCGGACATCTCGCGAGCGCCCAGGTTTGAAGTCATGATTACCATCGTGCGCGAGAAATCAACGCGTCGATTGTCTCCCAGCGTCAAGGTCGCTTTATCAAGGATGCCGAGCAATAACTGCCACAAGCTGTCGGAGGCCTTTTCGATTTCGTCAAACAGCACCAATGAGAGTTTCAGGTCGTCGGTGTGCATGCGATCGAGATTATCTTGAGTTAGCATCGGAGAAGTCTCGCGATGCCCGAGATATCCCGGAGGCGAGCCGATGAGTTTTGCAATCTCATGCGAATGCTGAAACTCGGCGCAATCGATCTTGACGACCGCATTTGGATCGCCGTAAAGCACTTCTGCCGTGGCTTCGACGACGCGGGTTTTGCCTGATCCGGTGGGCCCTAGGAAGAGCATTGTGCCAACCGGACGATTGGGTGAATTCATACCCGCGAGAAAAATCTGATAGAGAGCGCTCATGCGTCGTACGGCCCGCTCCTGACCCACGATGCGGTGCGCTAGCTCCCACTCAAACTCTTCCGCGCGCAAACCTTTTTGGTCCGGATTGAGGAGGACCGCCCCCGTCAAATCCGTCTGCCTTCCCATTTCTGCAGCAATCATGACTATGTCCTCCGTCTTCTTGTAGATTTCTTTCGCTAAGGAAGATTATTAGGCTCCATGAGGTATATCTATTGGAATGTGAGGTAAGGATCTAGTGAGTTCAGGTCGGCGTATTAGCGGTTGACTTACTCGTATGGGAATTAGCAAGACATTACGACGCGTTACGGCTTGCGCTCTTCTTCGTGCTTCTCGTCGGCCTTTCTCTTTGCTTTTTTGTCCTTTGCGCGGACGACCTTGCCAGTGCGAGCGTCAACTTGCACTTCGGTGATCGTGCTTTTGGCATTGCGAATGTCGAACGAGTAAACAAGATTTCCGTGTTCGGTCTGCAACTCATCGCGTTCTACGTCGCCCGAAACTCGACGGAGCGCGATCTCTCTTGCCTGCTCCATTGTGATCTTCGGTTCTGAAGTCGGAGTCAGATTGGCGTCAGTATTGTTGGGCGCCGGCGGGGGTGTCTTGCTAGCCAACTCCTTTGCCGTCGGTATCTGCGAAGCATTCCACCCGCCACCAAGAGCTTTGATCAATTGAACGCTTGCGGTCATCTGTAGCATTCGAAGATTCGCCGCAGTTCGTTGATTGCTCAACAAAGTGGCTTGAGCTGTGATCACATTGAGATAACTATCGATCCCGGATTCATAACGGTCAGTGGCCAGCGCCAGGGCCCGCTCGGCCGATTTCACAGCAGAGTCCTGTTGCTCTAATTCACGAGAAAGGATTCGTAGTGCCGCGAGATTGTCTTCGACCTCCTGGAAAGCCGTTAAGACAGTCTGCCTGTAGGAGGCGACTGTGCCGTCATATTCCGCCCGAGCTTGTTCGGTCGCGGCCTTGCGCTTTCCCTTGTCAAAAAGCGTTTGGGCCAACGACGGGCCGACCGAAAAGAAGCGGGCGGGCCAACTGAACCAACTCGCGATGGAGGAACTTGCGAGTCCGGCCGAAGCACTCAAGGTGAGCGACGGAAAAAATGCTGCCTTCGTGACGCCGATTTGTGCGTTTGCCTCAGCCACCCGGCGCTCTGCTGCGGCGATATCCGGTCGCCGCTCGAGCAGTTGGGAGGGAAGACCGAAAGGTATGGTAGGCGGTTCTGCTTTCAGGGGCTCGACAGGGATTGAAAAAACGGATGCCGGTTGGCCCGTCAATAGAGCAATCGCGTGTTCGAGTTGAGCGCGCGCGATTCCGAGATCTGTGGCTTGCGCTTGCGTGGCCGATAGTTGGGTTTCGGCCTGCGCCACGTCTTCGTCCGAGGCAATACCGGTCTGGAAGCGAACTTGTGTCAGCTCGAGCGCCTGCTGGTAGGCCACGACGGTTGAATCCAACAACTGCTTTTGCGCGTCGATTTCGCGAAGCTGATAGTAATCTGCCGCGAGTTCTGCCTGAACACTTAAGCGAACGTTCTCAAGGTCCGCGGCGGTGGCTTGGGCCTCCGCTACACTGACTTTCACAATGTTGCGAATGCGTCCCCAAAGATCAGGTTCCCAGGTGGCGTCAAACGGTAGCGAATAATCTGTAATCACACCCTGCCCCGCTCCGACACTTGATTGAGTCGTCCTCGATGATTGGCGTGAAGTGATGATGGACGGACTGGTTGTCACTGTCGGAAAAAGCTGCGAACGAGACGACTTGATCAGAGCGCGCGCGGAACGGAAGTTCGCATCAGCCAGTGCAATATTCTGGTTTGAGATGTTCACTTGTTCTTCGAGCGCGTTCAATTGTGGGTCGTTGAACATCTTCCACCAATTGCCGCGAATCACATCATCCTTTGGCTGCGCAAATTTCCAGTCGTCCGTCTCTTTGAAATTGTCAGGCGCGATCTCTTTGTAGCTGGCCGGAGTTTGCACGGGAGGTTTCTCATACTTCGGGGCCTTGTCGCAGCCCTTCAGCAGGAGGAGCCCAAAAATTGAAACAGCCAGGATTTGGAGATGCGCAGACATAAAATCCCCTCGTTAGCATTCGAGAAACGGACATTGGGCACTCATGCTCATAACAAACTCTCTTGCGGCACAACTTTTACTGAACTCTTCCGCCACTGTTGCCACCACAGATGAAGGCGATCAAGATAGAGATAGACTACCGGCGTGGTGTAGAGCGTGAGCATCTGGCTAACGATCAATCCGCCGATGATCGCAATACCGAGTGGCCGTCTCAACTCAGACCCGGTTCCCGTGCCGAGCGCAAGTGGCAGCGCGCCTAAGAGAGCCGCCATCGTCGTCATCAGAATAGGTCGAAAACGAAGTACGCAGGCTTGGTAGATGGCTTCGGCGGAGGTTTTGCCGTCGTTGCGCTCGGCCGATAACGCGAAGTCAATCATCAGGATCCCGTTCTTCTTAACGATGCCGATCAACAGAATGATGCCGATGATTGCGATAACGCTAAGATCCATACGCGTGATTAAGAGGGCGAGCACCGCGCCTACGCCCGCAGAGGGCAGAGTGGATAGAATCGTGATCGGGTGAATGTAGCTTTCATAAAGAATTCCCAGCACGATGTAAACTGCTGCAAGAGCTGTCAAGATCAGAAATGGTTCGCTCGCCAAAGATGACTGAAATGCCTGCGCTGTTCCGGAAAAGCTGCCATGAATTGTGGCCGGCATGCCCGTGCTCTGTTCCATCTGATTGATCGCTTGCGTGGCATCGCTGAGGGCTACACCGGGCGCCAGGTTGAATGATAGCGTCACCGACGGAAACTGGCCTTGATGGTTTACAGCCAAAGGAGCTGTTGTCGGCTCGTAATGCGCGATAGCGCTTAAAGGAACCACTCCGCCAGTCGAGGGGTGGAGGTAAATCTCCTTCAACCCTTCTGGGCTTTGCCAGAATGTCGGTTCGACTTCCATCACAACGTGGTACTGGTTCAACTGCTTAAACACTGTCGAGACCTGCTCTTGTCCGAAGGCATCGTAAAGCGTGGCGTCAATCGTCTGGGGCGTTATTCCCATTCTCGACGCCGTCAAACGATCGTAGACAAGTGAGGCCTGAAGGCCGCTGTTCTGCTGATCGCTACTGGCATCTGTGAGGACGGGTAGCTGTCTCATCTGCTGTAACAGAATCGGCCCCCATTTATTCAAGTCGTCCAGATTTTCGCTCTGAATCGTGTACTGGTATTGCGCGTTACCCTGCCTGCCTCCGATGCGCAAATCCTGCTGGGACTGCAGGAAGAGTGAAGCGCCTTCGACTGTCCCGAGCTGATGCCGCAGGCGATTGATGACTTGATCGGCGCTGACCTTGCGCTCTGCAAGTGGCTTCAACGCAATAAACATTCTTCCGGTGTTGGTTGTTGTGCCTCCACCGCTGCCGGTGAAAGCCGTCACAGCTTCTACTGCCGGGTCGGCCTTAACGATCTCCACGAAGCGAGTCATCCTTTGCTTCATCGCCGTGAATGAGGAGTCCTGCGCGCCCTGAATGCTTCCGCCCAGGCGGCCCGTATCCTGCTGCGGAAAGAAACCCTTGGGCACGATCACAAGCAGATAGACGTTGACGCCAATCGTGATCAGAAGCACAGCCAGGGTAAGCGCCGGACGGCGCAACACCCAGGTCAGACTGTACTCATAGAGGCGCAGTATCCACGCGAACACCCGCTCGCTTGCCTGGTAGAGCCGTCCGTGATCTTCCGGTCGCCGAAGCTTAAGGAGCCGCGAGCACATCATGGGTGTGGTGGTCAAAGAAACAGCAAGCGAAACCAGAATCGCCACCGAAAGGGTTACCGCGAACTCGCGGAAAAGGCGCCCGACGATGCCGCCCATCAGAAGTATCGGAATAAATACGGCGACTAGCGAAATACTAATAGAGAGGACCGTGAAACCGATCTCTTGTGCGCCAAGCAATGCGGCTTGCATGGGGCGCAATCCTTGTTCGAGGTGTCGCGTGACGTTTTCAATGACCACAATCGCGTCGTCCACTACAAAGCCCGTAGAAATCGTCAACGCCATCAAAGACAGATTGTCGAGACTGTAGCCGAACAGATACATCACGCCGAACGTGCCGATCAAAGAGACGGGAACTGCCACCGCGGGAATGAGCGTGGTGCGCGGATTTCGGAGGAAGATGAAAACAACCAGGATCACCAACCCAATCGAGATAACGAGTGTGCGTTCCACATCCCAAACGGACGCCCGGATGGTAGTCGTCTGGTCCATCATCACCGTGAGATCAATTGCCGAAGGAATAGAAGCCTTGAGCTGCGGCAAAGCTTCCCGGATGTTGTCCACTGTGTTGATGATGTTAGCGCCGGGCTCGCGGAAAATAATTACCAGGGCGCAAGGCTTTCCGTTTGCGACTCCTGCCGACCGCAAGTTCTCGACAGAATCCTGCACGTTTGCGATGTCCGAGAGCCTCACGGCAGCACCGTTGCTGTAGCTGACTATAAGCGGTCGGTACTCCGCCGCCTTGAACAGCTGATCGTTTGTGGCCAGGTCTGAAGTAGTCGTCTCGTTTGCTATCTGTCCCTTCGGCCGGTTCGCATTTTGCTGACTCAGCATGTTGCGAACATCATCGAGGCCAAGCCCGTAAGCATTTAATTGGGTAGGGTTCACGTCAACGCGCACAGCCGGCAACGAAGCGCCGCCGACAACCACCTGTCCCACGCCCTGAACCTGCGAAAGCTTCTGTTGCAAGACGGTTGACGCCGCATCGTAGAGCTCGCCCTGATCGTAAGTGTCTGAAGTCAGCGCCACGATCATGATCGGCGAATCCGCCGGATTCACTTTTCGATAGGTCGGATTGTTGGGCATGTTAGCCGGCAGGTAACCCGAAGCAGCATTGATGGCGGCTTCAACGTCTCTGGCGGCGGCGTCTATGTCACGGTTCAGATCGAACTGCAAGGTGATGCTGGTTGAGCCCAGATAACTCGCCGATGTCATCTCCGTTACGCCGGCAATATGACCGAGCTGCCGCTCCAGCGGTGTCGCGACTGAAGAGGCCATAATCTCAGGGCTGGCCCCAGGCAGATTCGCCTGCACCGAAATCGTCGGAAAGTCTATTTGCGGCAGCGGTGAAACCGGCAGCAGCCTGAATGCGACGGCTCCTGCAAGGGCAATTGCCACCGTCAACAGGAGAGTGGCTATGGGCCGGTGAATGAATGGAGACGAGAGACTCATGCCGACTCCGCAGCAGTTTTCGCTGCTGTTTTGCCCCTGCCGCGAAACCCGGATACCCTGCTCGCAAGGGCGTCGAAGAAGAGATAAATAACGGGAGTTGTGTACAAAGTAAGTAACTGGCTCACCATGAGGCCGCCCACAAGCGCAATGCCGAGTGGTCGTCGCAATTCGGAACCGGTTCCAGAGCCGAACGCCAGCGGCAAAGCGCCCAACAGCGCTGCCATCGTGGTCATCATGATGGGACGAAAGCGTAGCAGGCAGGCTTCGTAAATCGCGTCCGACGGACTCTTTCCATGATTGCGCTCGGCGTCGAGTGCAAAATCTATCATCATGATCGCGTTCTTCTTGACGATGCCGATCAGCAGGATGATGCCGATGATCGCAACGACGGTCAGTTCCTCCCGGAAGAGCAGGAGAGCCAGAATCGCCCCCACACCGGCTGAGGGCAGTGTGGATAGAATTGTGAGCGGGTGAATGTAGCTCTCATAAAGAACGCCGAGGACGATGTAAACCGTGATGATCGCCGCCAGAATAAGAAGTGGCTCGTTTGTCAGGGAAGCTTGGAACGATGCGGCCGTGCCCTGAAATTCGGCCCGAATGCTCGGCGGCATACCCAGTTCCTTCTGAGCTTGCTCAATCGCCGCGGTGGCCTCACCCAGCGATGCATTCGGCGCGAGATTGAACGAGATTGTGACGACGGGGAATTGTCCCTGATGGTTTATGGATAAGGGCGCGTTCCCGGACTCGAAATGCGTGAACGCGCTGAGCGGCACTGCGCCGCCAGTCGCTGAGTGAACGTAGAGGTCCTGGAGTTTTGCCGGGTTCGTCTGAAAGTCCGGCAGCGTTTCCAGGATGACATGGTATTGATTCGATTGAGTAAATAGAGTTGAGACCTGTCTTTGGCCGAAGGCGTCATAGAGTGTCTGGTCAATCACCTGCGGTGTGATCCCCAGCCGCGAAGCCGTCACGCGATCTATGACAAGCGTAGTTTGCGAGCCTTGCATCTGCTGGTCGGTGGCCACGTCCTGGAGCTGCGGTAGAGTTTTCAGCTTCTCCACGAAGCGCGCGGTCCAGGTGTTCAACTCGTCCGCATTGGGGTCTTCAAGACTGTATTGATACTGTGTACGGCTGACCCGATCTTCAACCGTCAGGTCCTGCACTGGTTGCATGTAAAGAGTGATTCCGTCCACTTTGTTTAATTCGGGCTGCAGGCGGCGGATCAGATCCATCGCGTTTATCTTGCGCTGAGCGAGCGGTTTGAGATTGATCAGAATCCGCCCGCTATTGAGGGTTGTGTTTGTGCCGTCCACACCGATGAATGATGAGAGACTTTCGACTGCCGGATCTTTAAGGATGACTTCGGCGAGTGCCTGCTGTTTCTCTGCCATCGCCGGAAAAGCAATAGTCTGCGATGCTTCGGAGATGCCCTGGATGACGCCTGTGTCCTGTACGGGAAAGAATCCTTTTGGAACAATGATGTAAAGCCAGACCGTGATGATGAGTGTCGCCGCCGCCACTAGAAGCGTTGCGACGCGAAACTTGAGAACCCACCGCAGCGTCTCGCCATAGAAGTCTATGATTCTTTTAAATACGTTCTCCGACGCACGGTAAAGCCTCCCTTGCTTAGCTTCGGATTTCTCGCGCAGCAATCTCGAGCACATCATTGGAGTAAGCGTCAGCGAGACAACAGCCGAGATCAGAATTGTTACGCTGAGGGTGATGGCAAACTCACGAAAAAGGCGCCCGACGATGTCGCCCATAAAGAGCAACGGGATGAGCACGGCAATCAGCGAAATAGTCAGCGACACAATTGTGAAGCCGATGTGCTCGGCCCCCTTCAATGCGGCCTGCAACGGTTTTTCGCCTTGTTCGATGTAGCGGACGATGTTCTCAATCATCACGACGGCGTCGTCCACCACGAAGCCCGTAGAAATCGTCAAGGCCATGAGAGTTAGATTGTTCAGGCTGTACCCGAAAAAATACATGACGGCCAATGTCCCAACTAAAGACAGCGGCACAGCAACGCTCGGAATAATGGTCGCTGAAAGATTCCTCAGGAAGAGAAAGATCACCATCACGACGAGCGCCACGGTCAGCATGAGTGAGAACTGAACATCTTTGACCGACGCGCGAATCGTGGTGGTGCGATCAGTCAAGACCGAGAGTTGAATGGTAGGCGGCAAGGTGGTCTGTAGTTGCGGCAGCAACGTCTTGATGCTGTCAACCACCTGGATGATATTCGCGCCGGGTTGCCGCTGAATATTGACGATGACCGCGGGCACGTTGTTCATCCATGCCGCCTGCTTTACATTTTCCGCGCTGTCAACCACGCTCGCCACGTCTGACAGCATCACCGGCGCACCGTTGTTATAGGCAACCACGATTGGCCGGTAGTCTTTACTCGTCAGAAGTTGATCATTGGCGTTGATTTGATATGACTGGTGCAGCCCGTCAAAGTTCCCCTTGGCTTGATTAACGCTTGTCGCTTGCAGCGCGGTTCGTACATCTTCCAGGTTGATACCGTAGGAAGCGAGCGCCGTAGGGTTTACCTGAATACGAACAGCCGGTTTCTGGCCCCCGCTGATGCTCACCAGCCCCACACCGGGCAATTGTGAAATCTTCTGAGCTAGCCGTGTATCCGCCAGGTCTTCCACCTGCGTCGGTGGAATGGTGTTGGACGTGAGCGCCAATGTCATGACCGGCGTGTCTGCCGGATTGGTCTTGCTATAAATGGGCGGAGTTGGGAGGTCGCTGGGGAGCACGCTTTGTGCGGCATTGATCGCCGCCTGTACCTCTTGCTCGGCGACATCAATATTCAGGTCGAGCGAAAACTGCAAGGTGATGACCGAACTGCCGCCTGAACTCGTCGAAGTCATCTGGTTGAGACCTGGTACCTGTCCGAACTGCCTTTCAAGCGGCGCGGTGATGGCAGTGGCCATCACGTCAGGACTCGCCCCCGGATAAAACGTCAGCACTTGGATCGTCGGGTAGTCAACCTCCGGCAATGCCGAAACTGGGAGTTGCTTATAAGCAACGATACCTGCGAGCAGAATTGCCGCCATCAACAGTGAAGTTGCGACGGGCCGAAGAATGAAGGGGCGAGAAGGACTCATTGAACTCATTGGGCCATGCTCCCGTTTGCGGTGGCCTGGACCGGGCGCACGATTACCTTGAGTCCGTTTTGCAGCTTGTCGAATCCGTCAATAGCGATTGTGTCGCCGGCACTCAAACCATCGATAGCCGCCACATCACCCTCGGTTGTTCCCACTGAGACTGTCTGCATTGCGACCGTTTGATCCGGTTTGACGAGGTATACGAATGCTCCTTGCGTGTTGCGTTGGATTGCGGCGGTGGGAATCAGAGTGACTCCGCGTTGCGTGCTAACCAGTAGTCGTGCATTCACAAATTGGTTGGGGAAAAGCGCGTTGTCTCTATTGAGGAAAGTTGCTTTCAGCTTGACGGTGCCGGTGGTGGTGTCGATCACGTTGTCAAACGTAAGCAGAGTTCCCGTGGCAATCTTTTTTGACTGGGTACGATCAAACGCATCTACCGGGAGCCGACTACCCCGGCGCAACTGCTGTTGAATTTGCGGCAGATAATCTTCCGCAACGCTGAAGATCAGGCTGATCGGTTGCAGTTGAGTGATGACCAGCATGCCATTGGTGTCGCTGGCATGGACAATGTTGCCGGGATCCACCAGGCGCAGGCCGACTCGTCCTGAAATGGGCGACGTAATATCGCAGTAGGCAAGCTGCACCTTTGCGTTGTCGATCACTCCCTGATCGTTTTTGACTATACCTTCGTACTGATGAACCGTCGCCAGTTGCGTGTCGAGCTGCTGTT
>DATLBQ010000502.1:0-8027 GCA_035526805.1 Pyrinomonadaceae bacterium | reverse complement strand
GAGTTGTTTTACAACGTGAGCATCCCAGAGTTTTTCAAACAATGTGCGAGACATGGAAAAGCAGAATTCAGTGACAGTAGTCAGTAGTCAGTAGTCAGTAGTCAGTAGTCAGTAGTCAGTAGTCAGTAGTCAGTAGTCAGTAGTCAGTAGTCAGTAGTCAGTAGTCAGTAGTCAGTAGTCAGAATTAAGTTGTCTTGGGTCAGAGGCCAGACTACTGACTACTGTCTACTGTCTACTCTCTTCTTCCTACACCGCATGATACGCATGACGAACGTCGGCTATCTCAGCAACGGCTTCGGCGACGCGTTCTCCGATTTCAGATGTGCTTGCGACATAATCGCTTCCCTTTGCGGCAATGTCACGGGTGCGATACCCGTCGTTGAGGACGAACTCAATCGCTTCTTCAATTTCTTCAGCTTCGCGCTCCAGCCCGCCACTGTAGCGCAATAGCAGCGCCGCTGACGCGATTGCTCCAAATGGATTGGCGATGCCGCGTCCGGCAATGTCCGGAGCCGAGCCATGCACGGGCTCGTAAAGATCAACCTCGCCGCCGATAGAGGCGGAGGCTAACATCCCGAGAGACCCGGTAATCACTGCAGCCTCATCTGATAAAATATCCCCAAAGAGGTTTTCCGTCAGCAAAACATCGAATGCCCGAGGGTTTGTGATTAAGTGCATTGCGCACGCGTCCACATACATGTGCTCCAGGGAGACTGTTGGATACTCCCGGCCCACGAGCGATACGGTTGTTCTCCAAAGTTGCGATGTCTCAAGCACATTGGCCTTGTCAACTGAAGTAACTTTGCGTCCTCTTTTCAGGGCCGCTTCGAACGCTACCCGGGCCACCCGCTCGATCTCCAAAACAGAATAGGTCATGGTGTTCACGGCGATGGAGTTACCATTGTTGCCCGAGACGCCGCGCGGTTCACCAAAGTAAAGTCCACCTAACAGCTCGCGAACTATCAGAATATTTGCGCCGGCGGCGATCTCAGGACGCAGGGGAGACGCTGATGCTATTGCATCGTATGAGATCGCCGGGCGCAGATTCGCATAGCCCCCGAGAGCGCGTCTCAGCAGGAGCAGTCCTGCTTCCGGTCGCTCGGCCGGCTTAAGCGAATCAAATTCCGGCGCGCCTACAGCGCCGAGCAACACGGCGTCGCCGGCCAAACATGCATCAAGTGTGGCTGTCGGCAGCGGCGAACCAGTCTGTCCGATGGCTGCTGCCCCGATTAATCGGTGATCAAAAGTAAACTCGTGACCATGGACTGAGGCGACCGTACGCAGAACACGAACAGCTTCGCGAGTTACCTCCGGTCCGACGCCGTCGCCATCAAGAACTGTGATTCTTAGTTTCATCGCTAATCGTCAAAAGCTCACGATGCCCGCGCCCATCTGCTGACTGCAGTCGCAGGTTCCGTCGCGATGTGCTCGTGGGCTGCTGATCCGCTAAGTAAGGCAATCAAATCCTGATCGTAAATTCGCTTCTTGCGATCGGCGAGCGAGCTGAAGCGCTGATAGATCACGTCCAATTCGTCAGGTTGCATTGAATAGCCGAGCTCCCCATAACGCAGCGCCAGCGCATGCCGCCCCGAATGTTTACCCAATACCAGATTATTAGCAGGTACGCCTACCGATTCCGGCGTCATGATTTCATAGCACAGTGGATTACTAATGACACCGTGCTGATGAATACCCGCTTCGTGTGCGAACGCGTTGCGACCCACGATCGCTTTGTTGGGTTGTACGGCGCAACCGATGATTGACGAAAGCAGTTGGCTGGTGGGATACAGTCGTTCTGTCTGAATCGCCGTTTCAAAAGGCAGCCGATCGGCCCGCACCTTGATGGCCATGACAATCTCTTCGAGCGAAGCATTACCGGCGCGTTCGCCGATGCCATTGATGGTACATTCGACCTGACGCGCTCCGGCTTCAATGGCGGCCAGGCTATTTGCGACTGCCAGGCCGAGATCATCATGGCAGTGCACGCTAATGGTGACGTCTTTACGATCGCCAACTACCTGCTCTCGTACTCTGTTCACCAGCCGGGAAAACTCAGTCGGCATTGTGTAGCCAACCGTGTCAGGAACATTAATGATTGTGGCGCCGGCCTCCACGGCCGTAGCAAATACCTCGCATAAATAATCCACGTCGCTTCGGGTTGCGTCCTCGGCTGAGAATTCGACTTCATCAACACATTCACGCGCGAGAGACACTGCTTGCCGCGTCATCTCGATTACTTCTGAACGGCTCTTTTTGAGTTTGTATTCAAGGTGCAGATCAGAGGTGGCCACAAACGTATGAATGCGCGGATGCGCCGCGTGTTCCAACGCCTCGGCGGCCTTCAAGACATCCTGTTCCGAGGTGCGACACAGAGCGGCAACGGTCACACTCCGACATTCCGCCGCGACGGCCCTCACTGCCGTGAAGTCGCCGTCAGAAGCAATAGGAAAGCCGGCCTCGATGACGTCAACGCCAAGCATTTCCAACTGTCGCGCCATACGCACCTTTTCAGCCAGATTCATTGAACATCCGGGTGATTGCTCGCCATCGCGCAAGGTGGTGTCAAAAACCGCAATCCTGTCAGCAGCCATTCATAGTCTCCTTCCGCAGCAAAGCATGGATCTTAGAGGCTGGAGCCCGAATAGTCAAAGTTATAATATCTATGACACTATAACTTCTCGTGATAAGATAAGCGCAACCCTTAACTCGGATAACCTGACGCCGTACTATCCTGATTAAGCTTCAGATCTGACAAGGCCGGCGGATGTTCTACGGAGGTGGGCCGATGGACATTAATCAGCTTGAAGTCCTCATGGCAGTGGCGCAGGAAAAGAGCTTTTCTCGGGCCGCGGAGAGACTTCACCGTACACAGCCGGCTATCAGCCAGGCCATTCGGCGGCTGGAAACCGAAATCGGAGAGCCCCTTTTCGATCGCTCATCGAAGGACGGGACTATGACGGCTGAAGGCCGCGTCCTGTTTGGACTGGCTCAACAGATAATGAACCTGCGACACAGCGCCCACGCAGCCATCAAGGACCTGAAAGGTCTGCAACGCGGCAAGCTAAGCTTGAGCGCAAACGAATATACGGTGATGTACTTATTACCGTTGTTACCAGCGTTTCGCGCTCGCCATCCGCATATCAAAATTGAGGTAAAACGAAGTTTGGCGAGTCGGATTTCATCTGAAATCCTGGCGCGGGAAACGGAGATCGGAATAGTTTCTTTCAAACCAAACGACGCGGCGATCACTTCGGTGGCGGTGTTGACTGACGATCTGGCGCTCATCGTTCCGCCCAATCACCCGCTGGCCGGCAAGAAGATTGTTTCGGTACGCGAGTTAGGGGCTGAATCGTTTGTCGCGCATAACGTGCCCTCTCCCTATCGAGAACGGGTTGTGCGAACCTTTGAAAAGTACCGCACCCCGCTGAACATTTCCCTGGAGATGCCGACACTCGAAGCGATCAAGAGGTTCGTTGAAGCAGGAATGGGCGTAGCGTTAGTTCCACGGTTGACCGCTCAAGCCGAAATCGCACGGGGGCAAGTCGCGGCTCTCGCGGTGCGCGAGATGAAATTGGAGCGTCGCTTGTATCTGGTTTATCGGAAGGGTGCAACTCTCTCGCACGCTGCTCGCGCGTTTCTGCGCGTTGCCAGAGAACACAAAAAGCCTGGCAATCCGGAACAGTAGTCACCTACCCACGCCTAATGCATCTGCAACGCGATTGATGTAGTTAAACCACGAAGCAATGAGTGTGATCTGAAGAATCCCGCGGTCATCGAATCCTACAGCCCGGAGACGCTCGTGGTCGTCTCGACGGATTCGCGTGGCGTCGCGGGTTAGCTGTGCCACGTAGTCAAGCATCGTTCTGTCCTGCTCTGTAATCGGAGCGGTCTTGTAATCAGCTTGCAGTGACCGAACCAAATCCTCATCCAGGGTAACTCGACGCAGAAACTCTGCGTGCGATTCGATTCAATAATGACAACGGTTAGCTACAGAGACCACGGTCGTAATCATTTCATGCTGACGCCTGGTTAAGGGAAGGTCAGGCGACATCAAAGTGCCGAAGGTAGCAAACGCGTGATGAAGTGCATTCGGTATCAAACTGTGCGAGGCGACAATTTCAGAAGACTGCCGATCCGGAGTCGGATGGATCGGTTGCGCATACTCTTTCGGATAGAGCTCGCGCTGAGCTTCCATCGCTTTTCGTACCTGCTCATCGTTTTCCGGCGAAACTGTTTTAATCCAGGTCATCGATATTTGTCCCTTTAGATGGTTTCGTTGCTGCGCATACCCTTAAAGCCGACGCCAGGGGCATCAATTGATTCTAATTGTCTGCACGGTGCCGGTATCGGCGCTGGTTACGGTCCTGTATGTGCGGCCTGCTGCTTTTATTAGAAAGCCAAACTTTCGAATGCCCGGGCTGTAACTGCCCAAGGGCGCGCTTGTCGTTACCACGTAACCGGCGCCGACTCGTTTCACATTTGCATTTGTCCGGCGATACGCACCCTGTTTGTAGTTGGGACTGAGGCCGTCGTCTTCGTATAGTGTGCCTGAAGCAGAACCCGTGTCGTCGGGATAAATGTTAAAGGTGATCGGATCCTGCGGTTTTTCGCCAATGTAATTCATTTCTGGCGCGGTTGGAATAATCGTACCGGCGCGCACAAACATCGGCACAGTTTGCAATGGCGCATCAACCGAGATCATCGTTCCACCTTCGTATTTCTTGTTTGTCCAGTAGTCATACCAGGTTCCTTTTGGTAGATAAACCAAACGTCTGATGACATCGGGTTTGACTATCGGGGCCACCAGCAAATCATTTCCAATCATGAACTCGTCGTCGAGATTGTAAGTATCGGGATCCTGCTGATAGTTAAGTACCAGAGGGCGAAATAGGGGCACGCCGCTCCGATGCGCCTCTTCCAGGGTAGTATAAAGAAAAGGCAGCAGCTGATAGCGCAGCTTCAAATACTTCCGAATGATGTCCTCGTAGTACTTCCCAAAACGCCAGGGCTCCTGGTCGTAACCATCAATCACCTTATGATTTCGGCAGAACGGCGCCAGGAAACTGATTTGATAAGCGCGCGTCAGCAATTCACCGTTGCCGCGTCCGATAAAGCCGCCGACGTCGCTGCCGACAAATGGCTCGCCCGACAATCCCAGGGTTGTGAACATCGGTATGTTCAGCGCCAACGCTTCCCAGGTGCTGTTCGTATCACCGGTCCACATGGTTGAGTATCTTTGAATTCCAGCGTAAGCCGCGCGTGTGATTACATAGGGCCGCTGATTAGGCTGGAGCCGTTCGAGTCCTTCGTAAGTCGCTCGCGCCATCAGCAGCCCGAATACGTTTCGATTTTTTGCGTGCGTGGTTTTCTGACCTTCGTCATGGCTGACGACATCAATCTGGTTCTTGCCGGTTTGATCTACAAAGTCGGACGGTTCATTCATGTCATTCCAAATTCCAGCGACGCCATTATCTGTATAGGCGCGATGCAGACTTCCCCACCACTCGCGGGCTGCGGGCAGTGTGTAATCCACAAAGGTGCTTTCGCCGGGCCAAACTCTGGGAATGAACAAATCACCGTTCGCGCGCTTCTGGAAATAATTCTTCTGTAATCCCTGATCAAATACGTAGTAGCGCTGATCCTGCGGGTCAAGTTCCGGTGTGATTGAAATCATGACCGCCGTGCTCTTGGCCACTGGCTGATACTTAACGCCCGGATCAACGATTGTTACGAGCTTCACTCCCTGTTGCCTGAGCTTTTCGCTCAGCGCTTTCGGGTTTGGAAAACGATTCCGATCCCAGGTGAAGACGCGATACTCCTGCATGTAATCGATGTCGAGATGAAGCACGTCGAGCGGCAGATCGCGTTTGCGATACTCGGAGACAACTTCCTCAGTCATGCTATCGGGGTAATAACTCCAGCGACTTTGCTGATTGCCGAGCGCCCACACGGGCGGCAGCGGCATGTGGCCGGTGAGGTCTGCATAGCGGCTGAGAATTTTCTTCAGCGATGGGCCGTAGAAAAAATAATAGTTCAGCTCGCCGCCTTCGGCGCCAAACCAAACGCGTTGCTGCGACGATTTACCAAAATCAAAATAGCTTCGATAACTGTTATCGAAAAATATTCCGTAAGCGATGCCGTTCTGCAGCCCCGTGTAAAACGGGACAGTCTGATAAATAGGATCTTTGCCTTCCACGTAACCGGGCGTGTCCGAATTCCAGTTTACAAACGAGCTGCGACGCTTATCGAGACGAGCCGCCTTTTCCCCCAGGCCATAAAAGTGTTCATCAAAACCGAGCTTTTTTGCGACCGCAATGAATGTTCCGGCGCGCGGATCAAACATCATGTCCTTCATCAGCCCATTGGCGTCGTAGGCCATTGGCTGCTCGTCTGCATTGATTAACGTATGTGTCTTCGCGTCACGGAATTCGATCAGCAAGCGTGAACGACGAACAGCGATCTCGATTTCGTCAGTAGTGATGACCACGGAGCCTGGAGTTTCTGACACGGTCCAACGCGCAGTAGTCCAGTCATTTTTGGCAATCGCCCATGAATGGTCGGCGGAGGGAATCGCTTTGGTGAAGGAGGCGCGTACGCGCACCAGATCTGAAGCAAGTATCGTTATCTGAACTTGTGATTTATCCTGGCAGTTTAAGACCACGCCCTTTTCAGTTTTTGTGAAACTGGTAACTGGGCCGATTTGCTGGAGCTTAGTAATGTCCTGTGCCGTAGCAGTAGTAACAAGTGCCAGAGCACAACAGACGATAGCGACGCACCGTTTCATATTATTTTCTGAGAGGCGCGAAAGAGCGGGGCAAGCTCACTTTTCCGACCTTAGAGACTTTCGCGCTTGAATTCCTTATTTGCCTGTTATCACGCTCTCAAACTGCAAATTAATCGCTACTTTATTCAGCTCGAGGTTTGGGAAGGGCCGCTCGCCCCCGCCGTCCCCGAAAAAATTATCTAACATAGTTGCGCTTCAAATGCTCTGACCTAGTCTGAGTGCCAATCGTGCGGCACCGAGCAAGCCCGCGTCGTCGCCACATTCCGCTCGTACAATTTTGACACGCCTGGCCGGTATCGGAAATGCGCGTTCAATTATTTGTTGCTTCATGTGTTTTTCAAACAGAGCCCAGCCATTTGATAAGCCGCCGCCGATGATTACCATTTCCGGATTCAATATGTTGATAAGACTTGCGAGACCAATGCCGAGGTAGACTCCCATGCGACGGAACACTTCAATTGCAAGCTCATCGCCGGCGATTCCCGCTTCGTAGACTTTTGCAGACGTCAGTTCTTCAGTATTGTGCAAAATTGAATTTGGATAACGTGGCCGTGCTTCGCGCGTCATGCGCACGATTGCCGTAGCCGAGGCATAAACTTCCAGGCATCCGCGGCTGCCGCAGGTGCAGGGTACGCCGCCAAACGGATCCACACCGATGTGGCCAATCTCGCCGGCTGAACCGTCAACACCGCGCCACAAATTCCCGTCCAGAATAATTCCGCCGCCGACGCCGGTGCCGAGGGTGACGCAAATGATCGTGCGGTATCCCTGTCCAGCCCCTCGCCACATCTCGCCAATCGCGGCTGCGTTCGCGTCATTCTCGAGGGTCACGGGCCACTCAAGTTCGCTCTCCAGCGCGGCGGCCAAACGAAACCCGTCGAGACATGGTACATTCGGCGCTTTCACGACGACGCCGTCGGCCACGTTCACAGTCCCCGGCACGACGACGGATACCGCCGAAATGACGCCATTCTCTGCAGTAGTCGTCTGCGTACATTCCTGTACGGCGGCAACTAACGCTCTAACGATTTCGTTCGGTTTCTCTGCCTGCGGCGTTGGCTGTATCTGCCGGCAATAAATCTGCCCTTTCCGATTTACAGTGGCCACTCGCAGATGTGTGCCGCCAAGATCGGCCGCGAATACAAACTGGGCGTTAGACATAGTCAAGATGTTTTTCACCAGCGCGGGTGTTAGTTGCCTGTGCCAACAAAGCTGGGCAGCTTAACTCTAAAATGATACCGAT
>DATLBQ010000501.1:0-10156 GCA_035526805.1 Pyrinomonadaceae bacterium | reverse complement strand
GCCATAACCCCGGTGATTGGAACGTGATGTTAATGACTGAATACAAAGACCTCGCAACCATGGAGGCAAACGAAGACAAGGGCGACGCCCTCGCGCAAAAGGTGGTCGGGCCTGATGAAAAACAAAGGCAAGGCTACAAGGATCGATTAGAAATTCGCGAGGTTATGGGTGACAGACTCGCTCGCGAAATTCGACTGGAACCTAAAAGCCGTTAAATCAAAAGTTGCCAGTCAGTCCGTCCTGGGTTAAAAGACAATGCGCCGCTCTCACCACGAGGGCGGCGCTTTAGTGAGAATTGACTATCTGAAACGCGTGGCTTCAGTGCAACGCGGAGCGCAACGATGTCCCTGGTACTAAGCCGACGAAAACTTTTGAGCAACGGACTAAAGACCGGTCTCGGCGCCATAGTGCTGCGGGAAATTGCGGTCAATCCAGCGCTGACTTTCGTCTCCGCGCAAACGCCCGGAAGACGCAGCGATCATTTTCAAGCCGCCTTTCAACGACTCCATGAATACATCGGACGCCACATGGCTGAAGTGGGCGCGCCTGGCATGACGCTCGCGCTGGCCGATCGCAACGGTCTATTGCGCAGCGCGCAGTATGGATACGAGGACGTGAAAGCCGGCATCAAGGTCAGGCCGGAAACATTATTTGAAATTGGTTCGATCTCGAAATCGTTCGTAGCGATTGCTGTGCTGCAGCTTGTCGAAGAAGGCAAACTTGATCTCCACAAGCCAGTCACGAATTATCTACCGTGGCTGAAGATCGAATCCAAATATTCCCCGATAACGACACACCATTTGCTCAGCCACACTTCCGGTCTTTCAGGCATTCCGTTGTTGATGCGGGTTGCGGCCACCACTCTCCGAGTGGGGTTCGAACCGGGCACGCGCTGGGTTTATTCGAATATAGGTTATGTGCTGCTCGGGTTTCTGATTGAGGCAATAGATAAGCGTCCATTTGCCGAAGCCATGCGGCAACGCGTGCTGGTTCCGTTGAGCATGAATGCCAGCGCTCCCGTTATCTCAAATGAAATTCGCGAACGTCTGGCTGTTGGCTATGGGCCACTACTGCCTGACCGGCCTTTTCATGTCCGCGGAAAACTGGGAGAGGCGCCCTGGCTTGAAGTGCCTGAGGCCGCTGGCAGCGTTGCCGCAACAGCAAGCGACATGGGCAACTACTTACAAATGCTGCTAAACCGCGGCTCCGGCAGGAAAAGCCGCGTGCTGTCAGAAAAATCTTTTGAATTGTTTACCAAGCCGGTAATCAAGTCAGCGTTTCGCGGTGAGGATGCGAGTTATGCGTATGGTTTGTGGGTGAGCGACACGAATGCTCACACGCTCCTGCGCCACACCGGTGGCATGGTTGCTTTCAGCTCTGCGATGTTTGCCGACCTGACCGATGGGCTGGCGGCTTTTGCCTCTGTAAATGCGGCGCGGCTTCCAGGCGGATATAGACCAATAGCGGTAGTCCGGTATGCGCTTACGCTACTCAGTGCCGCCTCGCGCGGGCAGCAGTTACCGGAGCCGCCCCCGCGATTGCCCTCACCGACATCTATCAAGAACGCGGCAGATTACGCCGGCGTCTATACGTTGGCTTCAGCTTCTGGCGAAAAGAAACTCGTGCTCACCAGTGCGGGCGATCAACTGATCCTACAGCATGCAGGCGCGGCGATAGTCCTGGAACAAGCCGGTGGTGACAGTTTCCTGGTGAAACATCCCGACTTTGAGTTGTTTACGCTGGGCTTTGGCCGCGAAAAGAATGTGGTCGTCGAAGCGTTTCACGGCGCGAGTTGGTGGACCAACGAACGGTATTCAGGAGCGAAGCAGTTTAATTATCCCAAAGAATGGGATGGTTACACCGGGCACTTTCATTCGGATAGTCCCTGGTACGGCAGCACGCGCATCGTGATTCGCAAGGGACAATTGCTGTTGGGAGGCGATCAGCCACTAGCGCCGGTTGCGGCGAACGTGTTTCGAGGGGCTGACGATCCAAACGATGCCGATAGAATTACATTTGATAATTTTGCAAATGGCCAGGCAATGCGCATGACGTTTTCGGGTATTGAATTTTTCCGGATGTTTACGCCGTAATGTTGATTCGGTCTTTGGACTTTGGTCTTTGGTCTTTGAACTTGTGCCACAAACGATTTGAAGGGAATCAGCGACCACAAGCCCAAGCCCAAAGACCGAAACCAAAGGCCAAAGACCGAAGACTAAAGACCTAAGTCCGATCTTCAAAGGAGCACTCATCATGTCCAGTCCATCGACACAGCAACCATCACCACAATTATTTTTCCAAACGATCAATGCCTATCAGCAAACTGAGGCTTTGAAGGCCGCAATTGAATTGGAGACGTTTACCGCGGTCGGCGAAGGGAATCAGAGCGCCGCGGACATCGCCAAAAGATGTGGAACCTCGGAACGGGGTATGCGAATACTCTGCGACTTTCTGTGCGTCATGGGTTTCCTCAGCAAAGACAGGAATCGCTACAACCTTACACCGGATTCAGCGACGTTCCTGGATAAGCGTTCGCCCGCATATCTCGGCGGCGCCACAGAATTTATTTCATCCTCGACCCTCATGGATAATTTCAACAATTTTGCAGACGTAGTGCGCAAGGGCGGCACGCTCAATACCGAGGGCGGTACTGTCGCGCCGGACAATCCCATCTGGGTGAAGTTTGCGCGCGGTATGGCGCCTATGATGTCGCTGCCTGCGAAGTTGACCGCTAAGCTGGTCGACCCGGCGGCAGATCGCAAACTAAAAATCCTCGACATCGCCGCCGGTCACGGACTTTACGGAATTGAGTTTGCCAAAAACAACGCTCAAGCCGAGGTGGTCGCGGTTGATTGGGCTGGCGTACTTGAAGTGGCAAAAGAGAATGCGCAAGCGGCGGGCGTTGCTGACAGGTTTTCAGTTATCGCCGGAAGTGCGTTTGATGTGGATTACGGTAGCGGCTACGACCTGGTGTTGCTGACTAACTTTCTTCATCACTTCGATCCGCCCACAAACGAAAGTCTTTTGCGGAAGGTCCACGCGGCGCTTGCTGATGGCGGCCGCGCCATCACGCTAGAATTTGTTCCAAACGAAGATCGCATCTCGCCACCGGAGTCCGCGGCATTCAGTGTCATGATGTTGGGTAGCACGCCAAGCGGCGACGCCTACACATTTCTGGAGTTGCAACGAATGTTTGCGAACGCCGGCTTTGCGAGCAGCGAGCTGCACCAGTTGCCGCCATCGATCCAGCAGGTTGTGATTTCGCGGCAGTAGCGGCATCGCGCAAAAGGTACGGGTGTGAATGAGATCGACTTGGCGTAAAATGTGGGCATCATGAAATACGCTCTGGTTACTTTCTTCGTCCTGTTTCTGACGACAGTTTCCGCCCACTCGATTCTTCAGACGGGTCAGCAGGAAGCCAATCCGGGAACACCCGTACCTATAACGCCGCTTGGTCCGCAGCCTTGTCCCACTTGCGCGCAAACGCGCGGCTCCTTCACCAGCAATAGCGGTATTACCGATTCACTCCGAATAGTGATCCGTGACGCTAAAGCGTGGCGCAAAGTGTGGGAGCAAATTCACACTCCCTTTTCGCCTCAGCCGCCGTTGCCTGACATCGATTTCTCGCGAGAACTGGTGGTAGTCGTGGCCCTGGGCACACGACCTACTGGCGGCTACGGCATCATCGTTCACCGAGCTTACGAACGAGATGATCGCCTCGAAATTATTGTGCGCAAGCAAACTCCTGGAAAGACTTGTGGTACCACTCAGGCAATTACTCAGCCGGTAGATATCGCGCGAGTGCCAAAGACCGAACGCCTGGTGGTCTTTCGGGAAACTGAAGTTGTGCACGAGTGTCAGTAGAAATCGGGATCCGGTTTCGTTCGAACCGCAAACAGGCGTTCAGTGTCCGGCCAACCGTGCGGCTCCGGCTTTTCCGCCCGATGTGCCGCGGTGCGGTGCGACCTTTGGCCTAATCAGTCTCACAGACTTGGTGAGTTATGAAAATAAAAGAATGGTTTGGCTTGGCGCTGCGGGTGACTGGAGTGGTGACGTGCATTTATGGAGCAGTGTATTTATTAGACGCTCTTCTCTTTCGGTTCGGCTACCTCAATTACCCGGAAAGCGTTCCTGGCTATTTTGTAATCACTGGACTCTTCCATCTGCTGATCGGGCTATATCTTATCCGTGGCGCGCCTCTTTTGATCGGCTTTGCTTATCCATTCGAAGAGGAGGAAGAGAAGGCTGAGAGTGAAGAGGAAGCGGCGGAGCAGCAGGATGCCTAACCAGTCCCTCAAGCCAACCACCAGGACGCTCGCTTCCATAATCATGATTCTATGCTCGGCAGCGGTGCAGAGTCAGAGTTTGTCGAAGGGCGGCGTGGACCAGGAACGATTAGCCAGAATTCCCATCACGTTGAAGGGCTTTGTTGAGCAGGGAACTATGGCCGGTGCTGTCACCTTGATTGCGCTGCAAGGGAAAATCGTCAGTATGGAGGCTATTGGTTATCAGGACCTTGAAAGTAAGAAGCCGATGCGGACGGATACTATCTTCGACATCAGGTCTGTGACTAAGCCCATAACTGCAATCGCCATCATGATCTTGCTCGAGGACGGCAAACTTGCGCTGGATGACCCGGTAGAAAAATATCTCCCGGAATTCAAGACTACCGCCAGCCAGGCGCAAGCCACATCCCATCCGATTACAATTCACCATTTGCTCACGCATACGTCCGGACTGCCTTTCTACCGCCTGCCGGAGATCGAAGACATCACTATCAAACGGGATCGGACTCTCGCCGATGTCGTTGTCTTTTTGTCGAAGCCCCAGCCTGAGTTTGAACCCGGCACGCAATTCAGGTACAGCAGCGGCGGGTTTGCGATATTGGGCCGCATTATCGAAGTGGTTTCCGGCAGGCCCTATGAGCAATTTGTTCAGCAAAGAATTTTCAACCCGCTCGGTATGAAAGACAGTTTCTTCTTTATCCCAACGGAAAAACAGAAGCGGGTGGCGTCGATCTATAGGCTGCAAAACGGCAAACTCAATAAATGGGACGAGATCATGGCCTACAGTCGGAGCGCCAAATATTCCGGTCCGGAATTTGGGATGTATTCGACCGCCCCAGACCTGGCGTCGCTGTGTCAGATGATGCTCGATGGCGGAACCTTTAAGGGTAGGCGAGTTCTTTCCCGGACGTCCGTGGCAGCGATGACGGAAAACCACACGCTCAACATAAAATCTGCGATGACACAGAGGCCGGCGTATCAAGGGCTGGGTTGGGGCTTGAGCGGTGATCCAATGAACGATTTTCCTCTAACTTCGCCGGGAAGCTTTGGGCACAACGGCGCGTTTGGCGCGATCATTTGGATTGATCCGAAGGAGAGGCTAATCAGAATATTCCTGCAACACCGGCTGGGATCGGGTAACGAGAGCAATATCTTTATGGCAATGGCAGCAGCAGCGGTTACCAATTAGCTGAATTGATTTCAGCTCAACTCGCGTGCGTGAGTGACCGAGGGTACCTATGCAGCAGGGATTCATGGAGGATGCTTATGTCGCGCCAAATAGCGAGAGTGTCTGTAGCAAGTCTGATCGTTGCGCTTCTGTTTATGGCGACGGTTGAGGCCGGCATTGGGCGTTCAGTAAGCAAGCGAGCCGGTTCCAACGGTCAGCGTAGTGTTAGTCGTGTCGAGCGGATCAGTGAGCAGTGGGCGAAGGAATGGAGTGGCCGGAATCTTGACGCCTTGATGGCTCTGTATGCCGACGACGCGATGTTCCTCACGGCGACCGGGAGCCGCACCACTGGTCGCGCGGCAATTCGCGCGCTGTTTGAGAAAGCCCTTGCCGCGAACGCATCTGAGCTTCGGGTGCAAAGCAAGGCGACGGAACAATCGGGCCAGCTTGCCTATGACAGCGGGCAATACGAAGAGACTACGACTACCGGCGGTGTGAAACGGTCGGGTCGTGGAAACTATCTCGTGGTCTTTCGAAGAGACCGCAAGAAGCAATGGCGGATTGTCCAGCACATGTGGACCGATGTCCCGGACACTGGGAAATGAGCTCAGGTATCTCTTCGTCGCCTGCAGGACGCAGCGGCGCGCCGGGTAGTTCAGCTTAGAGATCTTCGTCAACCAGCTTGTCGCTGGCGAGCACAGTCGCGATGGTCTTCAAGAGGTGATCGTTGCTGAAGGGTTTTGAGACGTAAGCAACGAAGCCCGCCTCAAGCGCCGTCTTCCGATCGAGTTCGGCGTGGGCTGTGACGATCATGCAGGGAACCGATTGAGTGCGATGGTCCGTTTTCAGTTCTTTGAAAACTGCCCACCCATCCATTACCGGCATCGATAAATCCAGAACAATCAAATCAGGCGCTTCATAGCGCGCCATCGCCAGGCACTCGGTGCCGTCGGTCGCTTCGCGCACAGTGTAGCCCGCTCCCGAAAGGACGAGCTGCAAAAGCTCGCGATTATCGTCATTATCATCAGCAATTAAGATATTAACGTCCATGAGGCGTCGCGCAGGCGCTGTCAGTCACGGATTAGCCGGTGCGTTGCGGACTTATAACGTAGGCGCGAAATCGTGTCAATCGAACTTCAGAAAACGACTTCTTGACTCTCCGATTCCCACGCGTCCATAATCCCTGAAGAGACATGTTGGCCCCCGAAAGTCTCCAGCAGCGTTCATCTCAGTTATTCTCACCAAAGGGCGCGCGTTCAAAAAAGATCCTGCAACGGAGGAACACAAACTGTGGTTAGCGGACAACTGGAAGAAAGCTTGCGCCATGAGATAGAAAGCTACATCGAAGGGCGTTTGGGCGGTATCAAACAAGAGATAGCGGCACTTCAGAGTCAACTTAATGAGTCGCTCAGCCGGCTGCTCGATCGTCAGGCCGAAGTTCAACTTGATGGCGGCTTCGCGAATTCAATTATGGAGCACTTGCGGGCGGCCCACGATGAAGGCATCGACCTGGCCGCTACTGAATCGTCGCGCGCGAAAGCGTCCAGCGACATGGCTATTGTTAAAGCCGCGATCTCCGAAATTGATGAGCAGGAATCACAAGCAGCTATTCTAAAGTTGCTGGTGAACCGTGCTGCAGCATTTGCACCACGAGTCGCATTCTTCGTTATCAAAGGTGACCAGAGCATTGGGTGGCGCGCACGTGGCTTTCAGGGAACCGTCGGCGACAACGCGATTCACCAAATGTCGTTTCCAGTTGCCGCCGATACCGCTGTCGGAGACGTGGCAAGATCGCACGCCCCGTGGAGCGGCAGTTCGAGTTCGCATTCTGAAAACCACATGATCCTGAACCGGTTGGGTGATGAGCCGCCCGCGCGGGTTGTTGCCGTACCGCTCCTCGTGCGCAATCGCACGGTCGCAGTTTTGTACGCAGACTCTGCCGACCTCGATTCTGACGCAATTAATCTCGAAGCTATCGAAACTCTGGTTCGCGTCTCCGGGATGGCGGTTGAGCTGCTGGTTGCGCGCAGTGCCCCATCTGCTCAGCCGACGCCGCAGGCCACACCGTCCGAAGAAGCTGCTGTTGAAGAACCAACGAGCGCGGAGCAAGCTTCATACACCCCAACAGCGGAATATGCGGAGATGCCGCTGACCGCAACAGAGACTGAGGCCGCGCCACAAGCAACAGAAGTTGAAACGCAACCGGAGCCGCAGTGGGTTGAACCCGAGGCTGAATATCGTCAGCCTGAGGCTGAGCGTGAGGTTGAGCCGGAACACCACGCCACACCCCAGGTAGCTGAGTTCGAGGCGACGCGCGCAACGTTCGAACCGGCGGTGGGGATTGCGGGCGAACTCGGCCCGCAAGTCGGGACGGAAGAGCGTGGAGAACCAGCCGCAGAAGCACCTGCAGCGGCAACACCAAGACGGCGATATGGCGCGGATGTTGAACTTCCGGTTGAGGTCGGAAGTGAAGATGAGCGGCGGCTCCATAATGACGCGCGGCGTTTCGCCCGTTTGCTCGTTTCGGAAATCAAACTCTACAACGAACAGAAGGTTGCTGAGGGACGCTCGCAGAGTGATCTTTACCAGCGCCTGCGCGAATACATAGATCGTTCACGTGAGATGTATGACAAGCGAGTTAAACCGGAAGTGGCGCAGCGTTACGACTACTTCCACAACGAGTTGGTGGCCACGCTGGCCGAAGGTGACGAGGCCAAGCTCGGTAGTGCTTATCCGGGGGCGACGGTCTCGGCTTAAAGAATAGTTTCGAGTTTCGAGTTTGTTTTTCGAGTTGAACCAAATTGCCCTGCGTTGCATCCAACGGGGCGGTCAAGTCAATCTCGGAACTGGAAATTCGAAACTCGAAACTGTTTTATGGGGGCGGCACGTGAACAAACTAGGGAAGTATCGGCTCACGCTGATTTTAGTTGGCCTCGTCATCGTTATTGGAGCCTCCCTTCCGGCTTTCATGACCGCAAGCTGTCTGACGCGACAGCAGACTCCGGCTGAATTAAGAGCGCTCGAAAATCTGCGCGCGATGACTCGCGGGGACGTATTGCCGTCGGAAGATGTGGTAGCGCGCATCGAGTCGGATTATCCGCGCAGCAAAGCTGCCGCACTGGCGAGAATAGTTCGCGCGCGCATCAAGAGTAATGCGAAGGATTTTGTGGGTACCTCCGCGTTGCTCGACACAAGGATTATTCCCGATTACAGCCTGCTTGGCGATTACGCGCTTTTCTTGCGCGGCAGCGCTCTCGAACAAGCCGGTCAGTTACCTCAGGCGCGCATAGCATACGAACAATTAGTCGCCGACTATCCGTCATCGATACGCGCGCGCGAAGCTGCTTTGCGAGTCGCGAACATCCTGATGAACACAGGCAGCGTTGCCGCAGTCCCAGCACTACTGAAGGAGCTTGCGGCCGGCGATGATCCCGCCGCGCTGCTGCTGACGGCGCGGGCCTCCGAGCAAACTTCTAATTCATCGCGGTCACTCGCCGCCTATCGTCGCTTGTATTTCTACGCGCCGGCTTCCAGCGAAAGCGTCGAGGCAATAACTGCCATCTCCCGTCTCGGTTCAACCTTGTCGCCGGCAACTGCTGACGAAGCAATCGCCCGCGCGGATAAGCTCCAGCAAGCGAAACGCTTTTCCGACTCTGCGCAGGCTTACAGTGATGCGTTTGCAAGATTTCCAGACACAGCATCAGCTGAGGCGCAACTGCGGCGCGTAATTGCGGCAGCCAATGTTAGAAAAACGACTGATGCAGTCATCGCCCTCAACGCCATCCCGTCGTCCGCAGGCGAAACACGCGCAGAGGGGCTGTATTACGTCGCCCAAACCCACGCGCGCGCAAAACAGTGGGACCAGGTACGCGTAATAGTTGAAGAGCTGCGGCGTAGTTATCCCACCAGCTCGTTCACTCCGCGCGCGCTGGTCTCAGTCGGACAGATTGCAAAAGACGCGAAGAATGACGGCGACGCGTCATATTTTTTGCGCACGGCGGTCAACGGTTATTCGGAATCGGTGGAAGTTGCGCAAGCCCAGTTTGATATCGCCTGGGCCACCCATGAGGAGAGAAACTTTGCCGAGTCGTCGAAATTGCTAACCGAGCACCTCGCTTACTACGTCGACAAAAACACAGATAATCGCGGCCGTGCCGGTTATTGGGCAGCGCGCGATTCCGAACGGGCCGGCAAATTGGCCGAGGCTCGTGCGCTTTACAACGCCATGCAGGGACGGTACGACGCGAACTGGTATGGCCATCTTGCAAAACAGCGCCTGAATTCGATGCTTCGCAGCGGCGTCGCAACGGTCCCCGTCAAACCTTTTCCAGCCGGTTCGGTTATGGAGCGCGCAGTCGCCAATCTGCAAACGGTCACCGTCGCCGAGGAAACGGCGGGAGCGAATGAGGATAAACATATCGCCAGGGCCGACGAACTTAACAACGTCGGACTTAACGAGTGGGCGTTGGAAGAATTGGCCGTAGCTTCCGACGCAGCCCCGACCAGTCCGAAAGTAAACTTGGCCATCGCTCGAATTTATCGTTCCGAGGAAGATAATGTGCGCGCCCTTAACGTGCTCAAGAAAAGTTTTCCCGACTATTCGCAG
Organism: Pyrinomonadaceae bacterium; assembly: GCA_035526805.1. GTDB lineage: Bacteria > Acidobacteriota > Blastocatellia > Pyrinomonadales > Pyrinomonadaceae > PSRF01. Next base: position 96 of record DATLBQ010000501.1, on the reverse strand, counting down.
ATGAAACCGGAAGAGTTGACGCGCGAGGAGTGGGACGTGTTTTATCCGCTTTCCCACTGGGACATCATCGTGCAAGAGTCGCGCGCCAAAAATCTC
>DATLBQ010000500.1:0-3770 GCA_035526805.1 Pyrinomonadaceae bacterium | reverse complement strand
TTGACATGCGAGAAAAAGCCTAGCAGTGGAATGGTCTTTAACTGTCCCGTTGATCTGAGTGCCCGCGCTAGTTCAAGCGGGTCCAGTTTTTCGTTATGCAGGTCCACAACGATTAATTGTGGCGCTTGCTCAGCAGCGGCGTTAACTAAGGCATCCACGGCGCGAAAGAATTTGATGCTCACGCCAAGCGCCTACGCCGTCGAGCGCATTTTTGCGGCAAAGAACATATCATCGACGGCTGCCAGAATAGTTGTACTCATCGTTGTATCAGCGGTCATCCGCGGAAATCCGCGGCCAATGTTTCTGTTGCCGTGCCATGACGGCCTTCCCAATCGCTCGCGGTTCTGAATCGCATTTCCTATACTCTCCGCCGATGGCCATCACGATTCCTTCGTTGAATGAATCCGAAAATCTGGAATTCGGATATGCTCCATCTCGCGCTGAGGTTCACAAAACCAGTGTCAGCAGCGAACCCACCATCGTCGTCGCATCATACAACATCCGCTACGCCGTCGGCCCGCACCTGATTTCGGGAGGCCTGTTTCGAAAAGTCGCTGGGCGGGGCGTTAGAAACCGTGCTGCCCAGGTAGAGCGCAATATCGAGAGAGCCGCTCGTGCGTTCAGCGACGATAAACTGCTCCCGCGACCGGATGTGATCGCGGTTCAGGAAGCTGACAAGGAAACGGCGCGAGCTGGTCGACATCACGTCGCGCGCGAATTGGCTGAAGCGTTAGAAATGAACTGGGTCCATGTGCCCGCTGGAATTCCACGCGGGGAAAAACCAAAGGGTCGTCAGTGGTGGCTGGATTTTGAAGAACCGATCGGCTTATTCGATACCGGCGACACGGGCATCGCTTTATTAAGTCAGCTCACCTTTAGCAACGTCACGCGCATTGACCTGCCCTGGCACGAATGCGCCTGGAGACCCAGACTTGCCATGGCCGCGACTGTCACAGTTGGTCCGCGGCGCCTTCGCATCTTCAATGCGCATGTCGATCCACATGCGGGAGTCGGTGGTCAACTTGAACAACTCGAGACGTTGCTGGCTGAGGCGCAGAAGGACGACGGCCCAACGCTGATCGTTGGAGACTTTAACACGCTCTCGAAAAATAAGATCCTTGAAACTCGGGGCTACCTGCAGTCGCGAGGTTATTCGACACCGTTTCCATCAGGCACTTCGACGTGGCATGGGATGGGCATTCGTTTGCACGCCGATTGGATTTTCTACCGCCACGTCCAGATTTCGAGGTGGGGCGTAGCTCGGCCCCTGGGTATCTCCGATCACTGGCCGATTTGGGCAGAAATCGACCTATCGTAGACACTGGTGCAGTTGAGGCTGGCAGTTTCAGAGTTCGGCCTTTAGGCTGCGCAGTTAGGTAGGGGTCAGTTTGGTGTTATCGCATTGCCTGCAGAACCGAGCGCGGTAGCGCCGGACTAAATTCTACTTTAGCTATAATCAGTAACACTTATTACTGAAGTTGCTTTTAGCATCCAGCGCTACCGCGCTCGGTTCTGTAAATTAACTTACCCACTAAATTCAGATTCATGGAAACAATTACCAGTCGTGACAATTCCCTCCTGAAACTAGCCCGCTCGGTGCGCGAGGGAATAACGACCAAATATATTTTTGTTGAGGGTCTGCGCCTGTGTGAAGAGGCCTTGCTCTCAGGGTTGTCTCTTGAGGCTGTAATCGTCTCTGAAGAGCTTGCCGCAAAACAAAAGTCGGCTTCGATCATGGCTGCCGTGGCAGATGTGTCAAAGCGCACCGCACTTGTTAGTGAGAAACTACTGGAGTCGATCTCCTACACTAAAACACCACAGGGCATCATTGTTCTGGCCGCCCGACCCGAAAACAGTGAACAACCGTTCGCTGATCGCCAGAAAGATTCGTTAATTGTCGTCATGCATCGCATCAACAATCCGGTGAACGTAGGTGCAATTTTGCGAACGGCAGAAGCAGCCGGAGCTACAGGTGCCATCGCTACTCAGCAGACGGCGGATCCCTTTTCACCGAAGGCGTTACGAGGCGCGATGGGTTCGGCATTTCGTTTGCCGGTTTGGTTTGGACCAACCTACGACGAAGCAATTTCCTGGTGTGCGCAACATGATGTTCAGACAGTTTGTGCCGACGTTCGCGCCGTAACATCGTACGACGAAGTAGACTGGAGCAAACCCTCGGCATTGATAGTCGGGCCGGAATCGAGCGGACTGTCGCCCGAAGAAATCGGGGCGGCGAATGTGTCGGTGCGGATCCCAATGCGCGGGCCGGCTGAGAGTTTGAATGTTGCCGTAGCCACCGGCATCTTGCTTTACGAAGCCGCGCGACAGCGAGAAAACTTTGGAGTGCGGTGAACTGCTGCTTTTGGAGTGCGCTGAATTGGCAGCGTCCTGGGCGGCCTGTCGCCCAAATTCTTTCACCCTTTTTGCGAGCGCGTGGCCGCGACAGGTCGCGACCGAACCAAAGCGCTGACAGGTCAGCGCACTCCAAAGATTAGCGCAGGTTATCGAGCCATCAAATGGAAGTGTAGATACGTTACGCCCTGGTAACCTGGACCGTTAGTAATGAGACGGTAGTTCGTGAGGTTCTTCTCCCGGATAATCTCTCCCGTCACCTTAATGGCATCCAGCAAATAATCTGCGTCTGCGTCTGAGACTGACGCGATGTCCTTCATGTCGCGCTTAGGAATGATTAGGTAGTGGATCCGGGCCTGCGGGCTTGGATGCTCAATCACGATCGTCTTATCGGTTTCCTTGACTACTGACGGCGCCAGCGCACTGAATCTTTGTATTCCGACGGAGGCTGCCAAACCCAACAACTCTTTTGCCTGAAAGCAGGTTCCGCCACAATTGGTCAAAGCCAGAAACGATCGGGGGCGGGTGTCGGAGAACAAATAGCCGCCGAGAATTACCCCGATGATAAGAGCGACAAGCATCAAGCCGATTATTTTGAGCCTATTCATAATGTTCCCTCGAACCAGACTTCTGACGCATGCGTCGCAGCATTTCCGCTTTGCTGAGCTTCGGTTCGTTGTAGCCGCGTTCGCCGAATGGCTGAAGCTTTTCCAGCCAGAGGCTCTCGAGAGCATCTAACTCCGCCCGATAATCGACGTCGCCTTCACGTGCGGGAAGTTCATCCATGATCTCGAAAGCAAAGTTTTTACTGCCAAGCTCATTCCATTCTGACTGCAGTTGCTTGTTAGGGTGAATTCCGTTCGTCAGCTGAAACTTGTGGCGGTTAATAATCCCGTGTAGATCCATACCGCAGCCAACAAACAGCTTGTCGCTGAGGTTGTTCCGTATCAGGAAGACTCCCATCGCGCGAGTCGCCTGCTGATAATTCTTCTTGAGTTGTTTATTGCTTGCTTTGTGCATCCGCTGTGTCCCCTGTGTCTTTCTGGCTGGTTTTTCTTTGGCCATTATCTACCACAGAGACATGGAGGACACTAAGGTTAAGCTTCGCACAAAGGGCTTCCCTGTATCAGAACCGGGAGCGGTAGCAACCGGCCAGGGAGGCAACGTGGGAGAGGACGCATTAAACACTGGATATTTACTTTTCGAGTTGAGTATCTGGCCCGTCGCTACCGCTCCGGGTTCTGATACGGGCCCTCTGATTGCCGCGAATTGTATCCGCACCCTACTAACCGAAAAGCATTTCGGCTAGAATATCATCGTTCCAAGGCAATCAAGTTGTTCTCGTCGCGCAGTCGATCGGACTGCGTTTTTTGCACCGAAGGCCGCCGTACGTGTAACCCCGTTTATTTTGCCTATTG
>DATLBQ010000499.1:0-7150 GCA_035526805.1 Pyrinomonadaceae bacterium | reverse complement strand
TGCGGACCCCACTGTTCGTTGCCGACGCCAATCATCTTCAAGTTGAACGGCGCCGGGTGGCCCATCTCGGCGCGCTTGCGGCCCCAAGCGGTGGTGACCGGTGCGTTGGCGAATTCGATTAGATCGATAGCGTCCTGAATGTAATGATCCAGGTCTTCGAGCGGGGCGAGTTCACTGGAATTGAACTGGCAAGCCATACCGCAATTCAGAATCGGCAGCGGCTCTGCGCCGATGTCTTCGCTCAGGAGAAAGTATTCAAAATAACCGAGGCCGAAAGACTGGTAGTAATCAGGCGTCAACCGCCAGTTGAATTCCGTATTCCAGCGATTGATGATCAGCCGGCGGTCGTCCAGGTCTCCGATAGTTGTCTTCCACTGGTAACGTTGGTCGAGATACCTGCCCTCGACGATACAACCGCCCGGGAAGCGCAGAAAGCCGGGTTTCATCTCCTTCAAAAGCTTGACCAGATCGTAACGCAAACCATTCTCGCGATTCTGCCAGGTTTCCTTCGGATACAGCGAGACCAGGTCGATATCGAGCGCCCCGCTTCCCTCCAGCAGGAGATTCAGGTGTGCTTTGTTATTCGTCTCGGCGGCGCGGACGCTGGACGTGTAAGTCTTCCAGTCCGTAGTAAACCCTGAGACTTTCGTCTGGCCCAGAGAGCGCCCATTATCGTCTTCGACTTCGACACTCAAAGCCGCTGGAGCGCCAGCGACCCGGCGTGCCGTAACTGAGACAATATATTCTGCCCCTTTCTGCACGCCGATGCCGCGAAAGCCCTCGTTCATAACGCCGAAGCCCTTCCCGGCGGTTGCCACCTTGATCCGCAGGTAATGGGAGTTCGGCGTATCGTTGATCGAGCCTTGATCGAAAACGTAAAGCTCTCCTTTGGTATCGCCACGATCGACCTGTTTCCAGCCCATCATCGGGTTCGGAAACTCGAACGAACGATTCTTCACGCGTTCAGGGTAGAGCCCGCCGTCAGCGCCAAAGTTGATATCTTCGAAGAAAAGGCCAAAGAGTGTTTTGGGAATAGCCGCGCCAGGCTTGTCGAGGTGCACAGTGATGTTGCCGGTTTGCGCGAACGCGATTTGCGCCTGGACGATGACGAGACCTAGCGCGCAAACGAGCGCCAGAAGTCTGGTTAAAAAAGACGGTGTCGTTCGTAATACTTTCATATGCTCTTGCCCTTATCGTATTGATCCATTTGTAAGACCTGCGCTTAACGACTCGAGCTCTTCACTGGGACCGCGGGCGTCCCGCCCGCAGTGAGCACCGAAAGGTGCGAGCAATCTTGCAGTGGAATCAACTTCGAACATTCTATTCGCGCTCCGCGCTCACTGCGGGCGGGACGCCCGCGGTCCAGTGAAGAGCTCGAGTCATCAAGCGCAGGTCGCTGCTAACTGGCGATTCAAGAATGACCTGAGAGCTCGCTCGAGCTATCTCGATACTGTCGCCCTGCGACGGTTGCTGACCGAGCCTCTAACCTTGCCGGTCATGCGCTTGATGAATGCCGCTTCTTCCGGGATGTAAGGCTTTCCGTCAGTGCGAAATACCTCGTGAAACCAAATGCTCGGCTCGCGATCAACGTAGGGACGTTCCCATGAATCCCACGGCAGGTGGGTTTGCGACTTGCCCTGAACTAATCCCCAGTTGATCATCCCCACGTTGTGAACCTTGCCGACCAGCAACCCGCCTATGAAGAAACTACCGTTGCCGCGTGCCATGTACTCGGTGCAAATGAGTGGGCGGTTGTAACGCTTGAGCCACCTGATACGCCTCTCAAGTTCGGTGGGCGAATCGTAGTTGTGAAAGGTAATGATGTCGGATAGATTTATTTGTAAACGATCCATTTCAGTCATCTTCTCCGGACTAGACCAGTCGCCCTTCCAGACCGCGCTCGTAACCGGCTGCTGAGGACCTGCCTCGCGTGCCCAGGCAAAAGCCTTCGGCAACAACGCCAGCACCAGATCCACCTTGTTCTTCGGCTCCAGGTGGCCATAGCTGCCCTGGTTCGTATTGTCGGGTTCGTTCCAGATGTCCCAGGCGAGCACCCGCTTGTCATTAGCGAATGCGCCGACAACGCCTTTCACATAAGCCTCAAGCCGCGGATAGTCGGCGGAGTTTTGCAGCGCGGTTCTACCGGGGCTTTGCATCCAGCCGGAGTTGTGTACGCCGGGACGTGGAGCCCGTTGCTTCCCCGGTTTCGGATTGGGGTCCCAGCACGAATCGAACAGTACGAACATTGGCCTGATGCCATGCTTTGACGCAATGCCAAGAAACGTATCCAGGCGCCGTTTGAATCCTTCCGCATCTTGCTGCCACAGTAAATCGTGAAGGTAGACGCGCATGGTATTCATTCCTAAACTCTGCGCCCAACCTAACTCAAGATCAATCCTCTTCGGATCGAACGAGTCCGCTTGCCACATCTCCAGTTCGTTGATCGCGCTCGCCGGATTGAAATTGCTACCGACGAGCCAGGGCTGTTTGTCATACCAGTCCTTTGCCTGCTGGTCCGTCCATTTCTCAGAAGGTGCGGCGACTAAGGCGATTGAAAGGAAAACAATACTCAGAAATACCTGCACCGTTTTTCGGATTGACAACATGAAACAAGACCTCCGTTTTGCTGTGTCAGATAAAAAGAATGTCTACTCTAATTCCCGACGTATCATGCGTAGCCCGTAAAAACCACCTACGAACCACGAAGTACCACGAAACCAGAACGAACCGACTCGAATCGTGTCACTGGGCCTCATACCGCGGTGTGAATCAGAATACCCGGCTGGTCTCATCGAACCCCGAGCAGAATGTCTATCGTCAGTTGGTCAAGACGCTCGTATTTCAAGCCGCGCGAAGCTAATCCCGCACGATCAAAATTAGCGGACAGTAACTCGCTGGACTGTGAATTCGAAAATTTCGCGACGCGTTCACCGCCGCCGGTGTCCGCAATTTCAGCCAACAATGCTTTGATTTCCGGATCGGCGTTCCACTGGACGCCCTTCTCTTTCAGAATCAGGTAAGTACGTATGCAGCCGCGCGCGAATTCCTTGACGCCGTCGTAATCCTCGGTGCGATATGCATGCGCATCGAAGGCGCGGGGTCCCGCGTAACCGACGTCCTCCAAAAATTTCACCAGCCAGAAAGCCGCCTTCGGATTGGCGGAGCCAAAACGCAAGTCCTGATCGTAACGTCCAGGCACCTGATCGTTAAGGTCGATATGAAAAAGCTTACCCGCTTCCCACGCCTGCGCCACTGAATGCGTCATGTTGAGCCCAGCCATATGCTCATGAGCCACTTCGGGATTAACGCCTACCATCTCAGGCCGCTCGAGCGTGGAGATGAAGCCCAGGTAAGCGCCAGTGGTTGGCATATAGATATCCGCGCGCGGTTCATTGGGCTTGGCCTCCAGCGCAAACTTGTAATCGTAATTCTGATCCAGCGAATATTCGCAGAGGTAATTAATCGCTTCTCTTAGTCGTTTCACGGCTTCGTCAGGACGGCGACAGGCATCCGTTTCGACGCCTTCACGCCCGCCCCACAAGACGAAAATCTTCGCCCCGAAGTCGGCGCCGAGGTCCATTGCACGCATGGTCTTCTGCAGCGCGTAAGAGCGCACCGATTTATCATTCGCCGTGAACGCGCCATCACGGAACACGGCGTCGTAAAAAAGATTAACGGTCGCCATCGGAACGACAATGTTGTGCTCTTCGCAGGCACGGCGAAACTCGCTCACAATCCGATCACGCTCTTGCGGTGAAGCGTCAATCGGTACGAGATCGTTGTCATGGAAATTGACACCGTACGCGCCTATTTCGCCCAGCATCCGCACCGCTTCGACCGGGCGAAGCGTGGGGCGCACGGCATCGCCAAAGGGATCGCGCCCACGGTTCCCGACGGTCCATAAGCCGAAGGTGAATTTATGTTCCGGGCGTGGTGTGAATTTGTCTTGTGTCATTATTCAATCCTCACTTCGCTGATATCAGATCTAACCTGCGGCTTCTGTTACGCTACGCAACGCAGGATAAAGCGCGCTATACGCTGAATAGCGTCTATTCATTAACGCCGACGTCGATGTGTCAGGTGCGACTCGGGCAGCAACTCGCACCGACTGCGCACAAGCTTCATCGACAGACGACCAGGCGTCCACGCCAACTCCGGCGAGCAGCGCGGCTCCGTAAGCTGCCCCCTCATCCGCCGCAACAACCTCAACCTCATGCCCATAAATGTCGGCCTGTATCTGCCGCCAAAGCGGCCCGCGCGATCCTCCTCCTCCCAGGCGGATGGTATCGACGGGCACTTCCATTTCGGCGAAGATTGTCAGTGTGTCGCGCAGCGAGAACGCCACGCCTTCGAGGATAGCGCGGAGGACGTGCGCGCGGGTGTGGTTTGCGGCAAGACCGACCAGCGCCGCCCGCGCGTTGGGATCCAGGTGCGGCGTTCGTTCTCCCATCAGGTACGGCGCCCACAGCACGCCGTCTGATCCGGGCGGCGCCTGGGCCGCCTCTTTGCATAAGATCTCGTAGGGATCGTCTTCGGGACTCCTTGCCGCGACATCGCCTCCCAGACCGAAACGATCACGGAACCATCGTAAAGAAAGGCCGGCAGCCTGCGTCACACCCATCACGTGCCAGCGATTAGGGATGGCATGACAGAAGGTGTGTACGCGGCCGTTCTTGTCGAATGCCGGACGAGCGGTCGCGGCAAAGACAACGCCGGATGTGCCGATGGTCGCGCTTACTGCGCCGGGTCGCACGATTCCCATCCCGACCGCGCCCGCCGCCTGGTCCCCCGCTCCAGCGACGACTGGCGTACCCTCGCGTAGACCCGTCACCGCCGCCCCCTCGGCCGAAACGCAACCAGTGATCTCCAAAGATTCGAAGAGTGCCGGTAGACAGTTTTTGTTTATCTCAAGTACGTCCAACATTGTTTCGGACCAACACCGATTAGCGACATCCAGCAGAAGGGTACCCGAAGCGTCAGCAACATCCGTCGCGCGCACGCCAGTAAGCCGCAGCCGGACATAGTCTTTCGGCAGCAGTAGGTAGCGGAAACGCGACCACAAATCCGGCTCGTGGTCCCGCACCCATATCAACTTCGTCGCGGTGAAATTCGTCAGCGCCGGGTTTGCAGTCAATTCAATCAGGCGCGATGGGCCAACCAGGTTTGTGATCGCCTTAGCCTGCTCGTCGGTTCGTTGATCACACCAGATTAGTGCAGGCCGTAAAACATCTTCGTGTTCGTCAAGCAACACGGCGCCGTGCATTTGACCAGAGAAACCAATGCACGCGATTTCATCAGCACTAACGTCATCATGGGAGAGAACCGCAGATACCGCCTCAACTGTCGCGCGCCACCAGTCCGCTGGATCCTGCTCGGCCCAGCCTGTTTGCGGAGACGCGAACGGCGCATGTTCCGCGGTTGCGGAAGCAACTACGCTCCCATTGGTGTCGACGACGACTGCGCGTGTTCCGCCGGTCCCGACATCAATGCCCAACAGTTTCATCCGCTTCCTTTTTGCCGCTGCCAGATGAACGTAAGTGTTTTGACTATCGCCGAGATTGACCTTGCGCCGCGGAGGTCAGTACCACCTCGCGGTAGCGGGTGGGCCGTACGTCGAGAGATACGTATCGCTTACCCACCCGCTAGCGCGAGGTGGCACTGACCTTATCCAGCGCACATCTCAATAGATCAAGCGGCACGAGCTGAACGCCGTTGCAACAACTGATCGGCGATGACGCCCAGCAAAATCACCGCTCCCATGACTGCAAAGTTCAATGAACTGGGTATACCCAGCAGGTTGACAAGATTCTGCAGGACCTGAAGAAGCGCCGCGCCAATCAGGATGCCTATGATCGAGCCTTCGCCTCCGCGTAGAGAACATCCACCCAGGACAGCCGCCGCAATGCCATAAAGTTCATATGAATTGCCGTGTGATGAGGGTGAGATGGAGTTCGTATAAAAAGCGAAGAGAATAGCTGAGATGCCGGTTAACAGTCCCAGTATTATGTAAGCACTGGCGACAATTCGCGCCGAGTTGATGCCGGAATAGCGAGCCGCCATTTCGTTACGCCCTACTGCGTAGAGGTAGCGACCATAGACGGAGCGATGGAGCAGCACCCACATGCCGGCACTGATGACGATGAGCAGAATAAAGGGCATTGGCACGCCGAACACGACGCCGGTGGCAAGCTCGCGCAGCCAATCGAACTTGCCGGAGCCGCCGAGCCCCTTCGTCTCGTCATTGGCGATGAAGCGCGCCAGGCCCCTGTAAAAAAGCAGCCCGCAGAGCGTCACTATGAACGGTTGGATGCGAAGCTTGGTGATTAATAAACCGTGCAGGGCTCCGATTGCCATGGCAATTCCGATGATTATCACAACCACCAACGCCGCCGGCCACATCCACTCAGTCAACATCATCGAGAGCAGCACCCCCAGTAGCGCAAAGACCGAACCGACTGAAAGATCGATGCCGCCGGTTATGATGACAATCCCGATACCAAGGCTGAACACTCCATACATGCCGATCTGTCGCGCCATGTTTTGCAGATTCGCCGCTGAAAGAAATTGCGGTTGGAGGATCGCCACCACCACACACAACACGACGAGCAGAATGAAAGTGCCGAGTTCTTTTTTCAAGGCTTCTCCTTGGCTTCTCTGACCATGAATTTGTATATGGTCGTTTGCGTATAACGGTCGCCGGGTTTGAGGACCGTCGAGGGGAACACCGGTTGGTTTGGCGAATCGGGAAAATGCTGCGCCTCCAGACAAAACCCACCACGGCGGTTGTAGACCTTGCCTGCCTTACCGCGAACCTTATCGAGAAAATTTCCGGAATAGAGTTGCACCCCAGGTTCGGTGGTCCACATCTCGAGGGCGCGACCACTCGTCGGTTCGTAGACCGTAGCCGCGTGGGATAACTCTTGCCCACGTTTGTTGAGAACGAAGTTGTGGTCATACCCTTTACCGAAGACCAGTTGATCGTCAGCTTGATTGATGCGGCTGCCGATAGCCGTGGCCCGGCTGAAGTCGAATGGTGTCCCCTTCACCGCTTTCAGTTCTCCCGTCGGGATCAGAGTCTCGTCAACGGGGGTGAATCTGTCTGCATTTATCTTCAACTCGTGGCGAAGAATGTCGCCCGTTCCGGCGCCGG
>DATLBQ010000498.1:0-2732 GCA_035526805.1 Pyrinomonadaceae bacterium | reverse complement strand
TGGGCTTAATTGCGCCGGCGGGACTAATGTGATCAGTAGTGACCGAATCACCAAAAATTGCGAGCGGTCGCGCGTTATGCACGTCGTGCCAGTCGTCGACCGCGTTACTGAAATTTTCGAAGTACGGAGGTTCTTGAATATAGGTCGACTGCGCGTCCCACAGATAAACGCTTCCGGTGCTGGTCGGAATCTCGTTCCACAACGGATTCTGCGCTTCAAACTCGCGATACAGCGTGCGATAGGTTTCCGGATCCATCGCCGCGCTCAACAATTCGTTGATCTCACTAAGGTCTGGCCAAATCTCATGAAGATAGACGTCCTTCCCAGCCGTGTCCTTACCTAACGGATCCCGCGTTAGATCAATATCAACCCTTCCGGCAATGGCAAACGCCACCACCAGCGGCGGGCTCATCAGGAAGTTTGCTTTGATACTTTGGTGCACGCGCGCTTCGAAATTTCGATTCCCGGACAAAACGCTGGCGGCGATCAAATCGTGATCAGTAAGCACCTGTTCGATGTTGGGATCGAGTGGACCCGAATTGCCGATGCAAGTGGTGCAACCGTAACCAACCAGGTTAAATCCCAACCGGTCGAGATACTCCTGCAACCCCGTTTTTTCCAGATATTCAGTTACCACGCGCGAGCCCGGCGCCAGCGAATTCTTAACTGACGAGCGCACCGTCAGGCCGCGCTCCACCGCCTTTTTCGCAAGCAGCCCGGCCGCAAGCATCACGCTGGGATTGGAAGTGTTCGTGCACGACGTGATAGCCGCGATTAGAACGTCGCCATGACCCAGATCAACTTCGGCGTGCGGAAATTCCTGCGGATCAATCTCAACCAGCCGATCGGGCGTTGGCCGGTTGTTGACCATTTCGGTCTCGGTCCAGACGCTGGTGTTTTGCGGAGTGTCAACGCCGCCTGCCGCGACTGGAACAGTTTCAGGACGTTGTTCACCACCTCCGGCAATGGGTGTCGGAGCGAGGTGAATCGTGCCGATGCGCGTAAAATATCTGGCTACCGCATCTTCCCTCGACTTGCCGTAGCCGCCTTCTCCAATCGGTTTCAGCAACAGATCACAGAACTGATTTTTTAGATTTGCTAGTTCAATGCGATCCTGAGGTCGCTTCGGACCAGCCACACTCGGAACGATGGACCCGAGATCCAGATTGAGCACCGTGCTGTAGTCGCATTCGCCCTGCTTGGGAATACCAAACATACCCTGCGCCTGATAGTAGTTACATACCGTCGTTACATGTTCTTCGCTCCGTCCGGTAGCTTTCAGATAAAGACACGTCTGCTCGTCAACCGGAAAGAAGCCCATGGTCGCGCCATACTCCGGCGACATGTTCGCTATGGTTGCGCGGTCAGTTACAGAAAGGCTACTTGCGCCTTCACCATGAAACTCGACAAACTTGCCAACGACCTTCGCCTTGCGCAACATCTCAGTTACACGAAGCACCAGATCCGTCGCAGTTACGCCCTCGCGCAGGCTGCCGGTCAAGTGAACGCCAACCACGTCAGGCGTAAGGAAATAGACCGGCTGTCCCAACATCGCGGCCTCAGCTTCGATGCCACCTACGCCCCAACCCACAATTCCGAGACCATTAATCATGGTAGTGTGTGAATCGGTGCCGACCAGCGTGTCGGGATAGTAAAGCTCGTGCCGATCCCACACGCTTTTGGCCAGGTACTCAAGGTTTACCTGATGACAAATGCCGATGCCGGGCGGGATGACACTAAATCCGTTGAAAGCCTGTGTTCCCCATTTTAGAAACTGGTAGCGCGAATTGTTGCGCTTGAACTCCATCTCCATGTTCTTGGTCAGGGCGTCTTTAGTACTGGAGAAGTCGACCTGAATGGAATGGTCAATCACAAGGTCCGCGGGGGCGAGCGGCTCGATGACCTCCGGGTTCTTGCGCAAGCGCGCAACTGCCGAGCGCATTGCTGCCAGATCTACCAATAATGGAACTCCTGTGAAATCCTGAAGCAGCACGCGCGCTACGACGAAGGGAATTTCTTCAATGCGTTCACCGTTTGGTTGCCAGTTGGCTAGTGCCCGCACGTCGTCTTCCGTTATCTTTTTTCCCTCACAGTTACGCAGTACTGATTCCAGAACTATTCGAATGCAAACCGGCAGCCTCGAGATGGCCGCGATGCCCTCTTTTTCGAGTTGAGGCAGGGAGTAGAACTTGCCGGTTCGACCGGTTGATATTTCGAATGTTTGTAATGAATTGAAAGGAGCTTGTGGCATTAGAAATCCGTCGGTGCGCGTTTGCGGATCAGCAAACGCGAATAGCCGCAATGGAAATCGCGCAGAGAAAGTTACGATGTTCAGTTATCAAAGGTAAGTGTAAAGTCCACGCTGTGGAGTCGTCAAGGAAGCTCTACAAATCTGGTCGCGAGCCTGATCAGTTTCAATTACCTAGGCGATCTTCTTATAGATTTTGTTCTTTTTGACTTCGGCATAGCGCGGATCACGCTTAACCAGGAGGTCTACTATTAGTCTAACGTGCGGCTCGCGGATCTGACTGGTTGTGAACATTAGTCTCGTTACCAGGGGGTTCATCGCGCGAGATTTCTGAGGACTCCAGTGATAGTCGTCGAAATCAATATACCCACCGACCTTCAGCAGGCGATCAATAAGGAAAAACGCCAGGGCATCGATGTTCCATGTATGCGCTCCGTCCAAATAGACATAATCGTAAATCGGCTCAGTGTGTTGCTTCAGCACA
>DATLBQ010000497.1:0-15362 GCA_035526805.1 Pyrinomonadaceae bacterium | reverse complement strand
TTCATCTCACGAATACGCGCTTTGATCGATGCCTTGTCTACTCCGACCACGTCGTGATGTTCATGCTTGATGCCGAGCGCCTTCGATAGCGCCACGAGCAAGTGTTCTTTGTTGAGTTGCGTGTAGCCCTGCAGCGCTTCGTGCTCGCTGCCTTTGGCAATTTCACGCAACTCGCCCACCGTCTTATGCCTCAACTTTTCGTACGTGTAGTCCATTGCTTAGTCCCTTCATGCTTGCTCGCTAGCGGAGTAGCTGGTTTCAAATGATTCCTCATGTGGTCAGCGCGTGACGCGCATCACCCAATTTAACGCGTCTCTTCGGGCATGCGCTGATTATACAATTCCGAAGTTGCATCCGTCAGTTCGCGACCTTGCGAGTTATTGTTTTAGTTTGAGAAAACCGCGGACAAAATCATTACCACTAACACACACGAAACATTGAACAGCTTATTTGTTCGAAGGTTTTCGTGTGGTTTCGTGGTTCAGTTTTGTCTGGTAAAAAAGAACACGAAATCAGAACCGGAGCGGATCGGCGTCCCGGTCCGACTCCGGTTTGACACAGGATGACGCACTTTTTGTGGAAAGCCGCACGCCAGGACTCGTCTCTCACAGCCGTATCGTCACCGTACTGCTGGACACGAAATGAATACATCCTGCTGCTCACAAAGTTAAAGCGTACCAGCCTTAATTTTCTTCGTTTTGCCAGGGTAAACGCTGAACAACTGACTACCCGCCTCAAAACTATACGCGGTGCGGGTTAGTAGGCTCGATGGCATTGTGTTTGCAATTTTATCCAACCATGAAACAACTATCGAGTTTATCCGCAGCCGCAACCACTGTGTGCGTCGCTGCTTGTTTGATGACAACATTAGCAACGACTGTAAGCGCCCAGAAAAAGGTGGTCGAACAAATCGTGCAGGCGGAGCAACCCGTGATTTCACCTGCAGACAAAGAGACCATAAAGGCATTTGACGAGCGCGTGAAGCAGTATGTGAAAGTTCGCAACGACGTAAAAAACAAATCACCGAAACTGTCCAAGGACAGCACGCCGGAACAAATACAGGCGGCTGAAAACGCATTCGTTGAAGGAGTGCGCGTGGCTAGAGTAAACGCTCGGTCTGGCGATTTGTTCACCTCGGATATCGCGCAATACATTCGCACGACGCTGAAGCGGGAATTCACCGGTACAGAAAAGAAGGAAATAAAAAAGGTCATTCTCGATAAGGAGACCGATACTCCTGTGCCTTTGAAGGTCAATTATCCCTACCCCGACGCAAAGGAATTTGTGGAAATGCCCGCGACCTTGTTATTGAAGTTGCCGCAACTGCCGAAACAGGTGAAGTATCGTTATGTCGGTCGCACGCTTATGCTACTGGACACTGACAGCAATCTGATCATTGATTACATGACGAATGCGCTTCCATAAGAGCGCAGTTGGCTTGAGGAGAGGAAAAAATGAGACGCACTGTTGCATCACTTCTAACACTGTTTGTTGTAATTGTTTTTAGTCTCCAGACTGCAGTCTATAGCCAAACCAATCCCGCGGGCGCCCGAGGCGCGAAGGTTGCCCAGCCCGCAGGACCGACGGTGTCGTTGAGTTTGCCGCTGACGGAAGGGTCCGTTCGTTTCGGCATCATTGGAGATACAGGCACTGCCAGCAAGCAACAACAGCAACTCGCCGATGTCATGCTGCAATACCAGAAGGCATTTCCCTTTGAGTTTGTTTTGATGATGGGTGACAACCTTTATGGCAGTGAGACGCCGACCGACTATAAGAAGAAGTTTCAGGATGTTTATCAGCGACTGCTGGACAACAAGGTTAAGTTCTACGCCAGTCTTGGAAATCACGACCAACCTAACGAACGGTTTTATGAATACTTCAATATGAACGGCAAGGAATACTACCGCTTTACGAAAGGCAATGCTGCCTTCTATGCCTTGAACAGTAATTATATGGACAAGGCGCAATTAAAGTGGCTGGAGGACGAGTTAGCTAAGGACACTTCGGACTGGAAAATATGCTTCTTCCATCACCCTCCATATTCGTCCGGCGGCAAGCATGGCTCCGACAAGCAGCTGCGTGAGGTAGTAGAACCGTTATTCGTTAAATACGGCGTAAACGTGGTACTCGCCGGGCATGAACATTTTTACGAACGGCTAAAACCGCAGAAGGGAATCTATTATTTTATCTCCGGGGCCGGCGGCAAATTGAGGGAGGGCGACGTTAAAGAAAACTCGCCTTTGACCGAGAAATTTTACGACCGCGATATGTCGTTCATGATCGCCGAAATCGTCAAGGATGAGTTGCACTTCCAGGTGATCTCGCGAACGGGTGAGACAGTCGACGCCGGGGTGCTGAAAAACCAAAAGAAAAAGCTCTGATTATTTTGGAGTGCGCTGACCTGTCAGCGCTTTGGTTGGGCGCGTCCTGTCGCGGTCAATCGTTGGCGTCTTAAACCTATTTGAAAGACGTGGGCGTCAGGTCGCCCAAGGCGAAAGCACTTACAGGTCACCACACTCCAAATTCGGCTTACCCCAATATCTGTCCCAGATGTTTCTTCATGTGGTCGACATAATCGCGCATGAACCAGTCGAGAGTAACTGGTTCATTTGGACTTAGACTGTCGGAGGCTGTCTCATGAAGGTTGTGTTTGTAACGCAATTTCATGCGCGTATCTTCAGGGATTTGCGACATCAGATGAAGCATATGCTGGTTGTATAGTTTCCAAAGTTGTACCAGGTGCGCCCACTCTTCGCTCTGATAATTCTGAGCCCGAACCCAGCCTTCCTGTTCGTAGCGCGCGAAAATAAGATCGTCGGTAAATTGAGCGTGAACAAAACGTTGATGATTGTTCGACGCTGAGTCGATCAAATGACCAACGATTTCCTTCGGCGACCACTTGCCTGCTGCTCGCGGAACATTGCTCTGCTCCGGTGAAATTGCGAGTAGCTTATCGGAAGCATCCTCAATCGTTTGTCGAAAATCGCTTAAGAAGTCTTGCATGCAGTTGTCCTAATATTACTCCGAGCCCGATCCCGGTCTGGAGATCGTCGGGCCGGTGGAATTGAGAAACCGAACGATATGATAATAACGCATGCGATACGGCTTTGGACAAAAGTAAGTAAACGAGTGGGAGCGTCCGTATCAGAACCGGAAGCGGTAACGAGCGGCCAAAGAGGCAACTGTGGAGGACGCCTTACACATTGCATTAATTAGTCAATTTCGAGTTGAACATCTGGCCGGTCGCTACCGCTTCCGGTTCTGATACAAGGAAGGCTTTTTTGTGCCAAGCTATGCGATACCGCAGATTGCAACCCGGCGTAATGTCGTAATTTGGCCTTCTGTTACGCAATTGCTAGTTTGTGGGGCGCGTAGAATCCCACTTCAGATCGCAAACTAACAGTTTGCTAATACAAATTGAACACCACTGCAGCCTGGCGTCTGAGATTATGAAACGGCAGGGGCGCGGTTCGCGCAAAAAGAACTTCTGGATTGTGTTCGTCGTCTGCTTGACGGCGCTTTCTGGGTTGGGTGGTTTATGATCTTTATGCGCCACGCACCGCTCACCTGAGGGAATTCGATCCCGACGCCGTGGCACGTCTCGAGACTGCCATGTGGCGTTCATATTACGAGAAGCAGCGGCTGCGTCTGTTCAATGAATTGTCTGAACTGCTCCGCACGCAATACAACATGCCGTTTGTCAGGTCGAACCTCGTGGCGTATTACGCAGCTAAGGCGGCGTTTGTCTTCAAGAAAGTGAAGCAGCGTTCCGACTACGAACGAGCGCTGCCCGATCTCGTAAAGTTCTACCAGTCCGTAAGCAACATGAGCGACATTCCCTTTGACGCTGAACGTGCTGCGCGTTTGGAATTGGAGTGGTGGATTGTTCATCGCGAACGCGCGAAGCATCCACCCGGCGATCTCGATCGCGCACTGGCAGCATTACAGGCGGAGATATACGCTATGCCGATCGACCGTTTGAGCGAACATGGCCGATTGCGCGCAGAGGCGATGACGATTCGCGATACTCAAGCTGAGGCGGGAGGCGTGACTGAAGCGGATTGGGAACAAATCGATCAGCTGTTGCACAAATCTTGGCGCTCACTCGCGGTGACCGTGAAATCATAGAACCAGACAGTGCCCTGATTTTGGCTGTTAATATACTTGACCTGAATTGAATTCTTTGTACATCCCTCAGCGTCCCCTATGGTTCTGCTTGCTTAGCATTAATTTCAACACAGAGGCACCGAGCGAACTGAGGTTTTACAGAGTAAAGGAAAAGTAGGGCATAGCCAGGCAACAACCTGGACTGATGGGGCTTTTGCTTACAAAGCTTTCGTCATGCGGAAGGCGGGTAGCGGTTTGCCATTTGGTATCTCAAGTTGCATGGCGTCAACCCGTTCGTAACCCCTCGCTGCGTACAACCGTTCACCCGGCAGCGTTGCCACCAGCTCTATTCGGGTGAAGCCAGCTAACCGCGCCGCGTTTTCGCATTCCGTTAACACGCTGCTGCCAACCCCTCGGCGCGACCATTGGGGGTGAACGTAGAAGGCACGCAACCGCGCAGCCTCCGTCGCCGGGTCGAGCAATGGATCGAGCTTTTGCGCTTTCAATTTGTCGCCGCCAAACATTGTCTTCCTTTTGCTCCAACCGCCGCTGCCCGCAATCATGCGATCGATCTCGGCGATGAAATAAGTTTGATCGAGAATCAATTGCGTGTCGACACCGAAGATGTGCGAAAGCGCCGTTTCGATTTGGGCATCCGTGTAAAACCCGGCACTCAGGTTTGAGACGGAGTCCCGAATCAATCCTTCCAGCGCTGGTATATCGGCCATCGTAGCCAACCGAATCTGTACGTCCATGCAAAACCGTTCCTGATGCAGCTGGAGGCCGGCAGTTTAGAGCTCAGCCTTTAGGCTCTGCTTGGGTTGTTGATCAACTGCGCAACCTAAAGCTTAAACTCACTGCGTATTTCACGAAAACTCCGGGCGCTCGACTGCGAAGTCGAAGGCGTTATAAATTAGAGCTGATATTTGTTCGATGCAACACGTTGGCTCGCCGGCAATCATCAGCGCTCATCATTCATGCCGCTTTGGTCGTTGTTTGACCGAAGACGTTTGTTCGACGGCGCGCCCGGGGAACATAGACGATGACAAACACCGAAGAGAAAGACCCAAGCGCCGCACAAGCGGAGGATCGAATCGTGCGGCTTGCATTTGACGGTGACGTTCTGCGCTATCGCGAGTTTTTGGCGAAGTTGAAGGCGGGACTACCCGAAGGTACGGGTGTAGCGCTGCGAGGCAGTGTCGTTACCAATAAGCGTTGGAAAGACGGCAAGGGGTTTGATGCCGAAGGCCGTGGCACGAGCGATCTCGACGTTACGCTCGTTGGCGACAAAGTTATGGAGTTTTGGAATGAAGCGGCATTTTATATTCCCGGCCTTCATACTAAACCGTTGTGTGACGAGGATCCCACGATTGCGCCGGCACTGAATCCTTTGCGTCAAGAACTACAACACCTGTCGGGAAGGCCAGTAAACTTCCAGGCCACGGCAAATTTGATCCTATATGCGCGCGATGTCCTGTTTGACGAGCCCTACTGCATGGTCATAGAGGCGCAAAAAGCTTCGTGATTGTTAAGCTGCTTAGCTACAACATTCGCTTTGGCGGACGAAGGCGCGAGCGTGAGATTGCCGAAGTGATTCGCGCAGCCGCGCCGGACGTAGTTGTTTTCCAGGAAGCGATAGATCCGAATGTCATTCACCGGCTGGCGACCGCCACTGATTTGCCATTCTGGGCCGCGCGCCGTGAACATTCCATTGGCTACATCAGCCGATTAGAAACTTCACACCACGAATGGCATTATCCCGCCGGGGCAAAGCACTCCTTTCTCGAAATTGTTCTTAAAGGCACTGAGGTGCCAATCTTCGGTCTGCACCTGAGTTCCATGTTTTCAAAGTGGGGCGAACGACGAAGAGTGCGAGAGATTCGTGCCCTACTCAAAAGCATCGAAAGACATCAGCATGGCTTTCATACTCTGGTGGGAGATTTCAACACACTTGCAGCGGGCGAAATTCTTGATGTGCGCCGCATGCCGGCCTGGATTCGCGGCCTGGTCTGGTTAAGCGGCCGAGATATTCAGCGTGAGACAATTCGGATCATGACCGAGTCCAACTACGCTGATGGTTATCGCTCAATGCATCCCGACCAGAAGGGCTACACGTTTCCGGTGTGGGATCCGCACCTGCGGCTTGATTATGTATTCGTTCCCAAGGGCTTTGCCGAGCGGCTGCTTGAATGTGAGGTAGTTAGTGCGCCGGAAGTAGTTGTGAAGGCTTCCGATCATTTCCCGGTACTGGCTGTTCTCGACTTTGATTGAATTGCCAATCCTAAGCGGGGCTGTTCAGCGCGAGGGCGGTTTCTTCTCATACTTGGGGAACCCTTCAACCAAATAATCAAAGCCGAGCCAGAGGCTCCAACTGTGATGATAGAAGAGGACGGGGAATACTAAGGCGATAATGAACAGACCGGCCAAAACGGTTTCATAGCTGGCGTCGATCAACGTCAACCAGACGAGGCATACGACCAGGATCACCGTCTCGGTTGTCATGACATTCGCCAGAATAGCTCCCACGAAAAATCCTTCCTCGCGTTTGAAGAGAGAACGACAATTCGGGCAATGGTGTCTGACGCGAAAGGGAGCGCGAACGATAGAGGCCTGGCCGCACGCTGGGCACAGCAAACGTAACGAACGCCATAAGACCGTCGCAATAACTCTGGAGTCGGCCTTCACATTCACATTTAATTCCTGCGGCTCGCGCTATTCGTAACTGAGTGCGTCAACTGCATCCTGGCGCGCTGCACGCACCGCTGGGTAAAGCGCGCCCACACTGCCGCCCACGATTCCCACCAGAAAAGCAATCAGAATCCAACGCGGTTCTACGTCGACTACGAGTGTCGTCATTCGCATTACGCCGAGGCGAGCGACATAAGTCAGTACGATACCTGCCGTTACACCGAGCAAGCTCACGATAATTGCTTCCTGTTCGATAACCCAGGCGATGCCTGTCTTCGACATTCCCAGGGCCTTAAGAATTCCAATCTGGCGCGTACGCTCCGTCACTGTCGTATACATCGCCAGGAGAATTACCAACATGCTGATTGCGCTCGCCACACCCACCACAACTTTTATGAACACATTAAGTGCGGGCACGCCCGACGCATAGATCTCCGGCAAGTCACGGGTAAAAATGATCTGATCATCGGGGAATCGTTCCCTGATTCTCGCTGCCACCTCGTCCTGATTGGCTGGATCGTTAGTTGCGACAAGGATAGCGGACGCGCGCCCGTCAGCGCCTTCCTGGTCCTGTAAAGTAGACAAGGGGATTTTTACACGGCCACCGCCCGGTGGTTCGTAAACCCCGACGATTTTGAATGGGCGCTCAAACAGCTGCACCGTAGAGCCAATGCCGGCCTGTCGTTGCTCTTGCCACACCGGGTCGATTATGGCTTCATCGCCGCCCGTGAATTTCGCGCCTTCTCTGATGGAGAGGCCATTTAGTCTGGCGTATTCGTCAAACTCGATGCCGTCGATCAAACGCGAACCGAAACCAGCGTCGCTGCGATCAAGGACTTGTCCGATAGCCGTGGCCGCTCGCACACCTTCAATTTGGGAAATCTCTGCCGCACGCGAAACAGGCAGCATGAAAGGCGAGGTACCGCCGAATCCCAGCGATCCTGACGCGCGGACCATGATCTCGGCGCCGATATTTGACTCGCGACGCCCGCGTTCGCGCAAAACCCCGTGGGCCAAACCAACGGTGAAGACGATTAGCAGAACGCCCACCGCAGTCCCCATGATGCTGACGAGTGTGCGCGCCGGCCGGTGTGCAATGTTTGAAAGTACGAGGCTGTCCATGAGTCTCTGCAAGCGCGGACTTCGATCTAATAGCCGACCCCAGGCGTTCGGCAGAGTCCGCCAGGTTAAGATTAACAAACCAATCGAGGTCCAAACGATAGTTCCGGCCTTGCGCACGAGGCCCAGCGTAACGCCGGTGGCCGTGGTAAAACCGAGCGATTTAAGTATTACACCTGTGCCGCCCTCATATACGCCAATTGTGCCGGGCACAAACGCAAAAACAAAATTGATAACCTTCGTCAGCGATTCGATGATGTAGGCCTGAGCAACACCAGGCTGATGGCCAAGCATTCGCAATGTGAGGTAAACCTCCAGCACACTAGCGGCGTGTCCCAGCAGATTGCATGCGATCATTCCGAAGAAAACGCCGGGATGATGTTTGTAGAAGTCGTAAACCTTCGACTCAATGTGATAGATATGCTGGCGCCGTTTAAGAATTACTTTTGGACTCAAACGCAGGCGAGCAACTTGATCAAGAGCCCAGGTGAGCAGCATGATGCGCCGCTTGGCCGCCAGGGCCGCGGCGAGAATCCCCAGGGCGGCGATGCCGGCAATCGCGACCAAGGCGTAATGAACCAGCGGCGGCAGATTGTATGTAAACAACATTACGCAGGCGCCGCTCAAAATAAAAAACACCACTGAAAGATTGTAGAGAAGATTGTCGACTACGAGAGCGGGCACGCCGTAGGTGAGAGGGACGCGCTTCCGCAGCAGAGCGACTTTGGTTGCTTCTCCGAGTAGTGGCCCAGTGAAGGTTAGAAAACTTATCGCCTCGCCGCCCAGCCGTGCGGCAAACGCTTGCGAAAAATTGAACCGGCGGTGTTCCTTCGGGACGGCCGAAGACATCGCGATGGTGCGAAAAATGTGTCTTGATCCGCTTACGGCAAGCAGCAGCAGGAAACCAAGAAAACCAATCCTTAGCAGAGCGTCAAAGATAGGCTGCAATCCGACGCGATTGATGACGTAAATTAATAACGCGAGTCCGAGCAGGAAGGCGATCGTCTGGAGCCAGATGAAGGAGCGGCGTGAATTATTAGCAGTGGGAGGCTCGCCTTCGTCGACGAGTTCGTCCAACTCGCGAACATCCTCTTGCCAGGGTTCAGGTGACTGGTGTTCGGAACTTGTCAATTAGATGCAGTTGCTCCCGTCACCGCGATGTTCGGTTCTCCGGCATAGCTAACAATTCCTTTACCGGACGTCCCGGGAAGTGCCGAAAACCCTTAGCCCACAGAGCCGGAGTTGGATTGTTATCATCGCGTAAATTACCGGTTAACGCCAGCACGGTTGGAACGAAGCTGAGACTGTCGTACGGTTCTTCGATGATCATATTTCGTGGAATCGCAGTTTTGTCCCCGCCCGCCACCATGAAGGTCGAGTGAGTAGAAATACGGAAGAACGAGCCATGATTTCCGCCCGGATTAAATCCGCGCACGTCAAAGTTCCAATGGTCACTCGCGACCACCAGCAAATCTGCCTCGATGTTTTCGCGCTGGCGTCGCAGCAGCCGCCGCAACAATCGCTCATCTGCAGAAATTCCCGGTTCGTCAAACGATAGCCGCCCGATACGATGCCGAGCCAATTCTTCATAGAGGCCGATAAGACCGTTGGAGTATCTGGTCTTGTGCAGCGCCTGGAGCCATTCAACGTCGCTGTGCCAGTCGCTGAGCCATCTTTCACGATCCTTTCCAGCCACCACTAACTGCGGGTCCTCAAGAAGTTGCAGTGGCAGACCGGCCTGCCACGGCGCAGATTCAAAATGTAATTGGCCCGATGCGTCCTGGTTCAAGTCTTTAATGGGAAGGTAACGAAAACTCAGCTGCCGGTGCGCGTCTTCGCGCGCCATAATCAAAGCCTGGTGCGCTGGCCCAGCACTAACCCAGATAACATCCGGCGCTATATCAGCTTCACCGATTATTGGCCTGACCAATTCAGCCGACACTCGAACTGCAAGGAGATCTACCGGACGATTTGACACCCCGCTCTGAACGTTGTTTCGCACTGCCAGGTCGTGGAGGAGTGAAAAATAGTCGACGTGAATGAAGCTGCTGGCGCTATCGAGTGAGCCATCTGGCCGCAATACCAGCCCACCGGGCGCTACGCCAATCACATAATTCTGAAGCTGATAAATGCTGTTGTGTTCCCCCATTGCCCGTCGCGCAATTACATCATCGATTTTGAGCTTCGATGGATCGAAGCCTTCTCTCCGCAAGGTCAGCAGGTTGGTCAGCGTGCGTCCGTATTCTGAATAATGCTGATCCTGACCTGTCCAAATATCCAGCCAGATGCAAACACGTTTTGCCTGATCGTCGCGACCGGCTGCAGCGTCTTCCGCTGAAAATTTCTTCGGCTGTACGGCGCACAATTCTCGTTGTTGCAGAATTTTGCGTCGCAGCGCGACGAGTTCTTCATTAAGGGCATCAAGATTGTTTTGCCACTCGCTACGCCGCGCGTCTACAGTCTGAAAAAATTGATCGGTTAACGCCTTTCGAACCGTGGGGGAAAGATTTGTGCGCTGAAGTTGCTGCAGGAGAAGATGAAGTAAATTCAGGTCCGAATCTCTAAGCTGAATCGATGCACGTTCATTGCCATCGAAGTCGAGCAATGCAGTTGGATAGTCGGCACTCTCTTTCTTGAGGTAGTAAGAATCGCGAGTTGTGGTCGTGATAGTTGGGACAAATGGATTCAGGCTCTTGAGGGCGTAATCGGCAAGCAGACGGCGCTTGGTAACCACATGATGGCCGCCGCCTTCAGGACTACCGAGCAACTTCACCAGGTTATAACCCTGGCTGTAGACGCGCTCATCAGTGTTTTGTCCGTGATCTGATACGACGATGAGCGCAGTTTCAGAGGCGACAGGTGTTTTCTGAATTGCAGTCCAAATTTGTCCGAGCATCGCATCCAATTCTTTGAGTACCGACAAGTGAGACTCACGATCATTGTTATGGTGGGCCACATGGTCAAAATCCGTGTTGACAACTTCCAGATAACGAAACCGCGGATTGTCTATAGCGTCCAGCAACTCTCGCACGAGTTGATCCGGAATAGAGCTTCTCAGTCCGAGACCCTGCATCGTCCATTCATCGAATAACTCTCTGGGAGCCTTGCGAAATTTGTTCTCCAGCGCCTTTGGAAAGGTGGTATATCGGGGCCCGCGCTGAAAGAGCGAAAACGTTGCATGCCGTTCGTTGTGAGGATAGGCATCAGTCAGCAACGGAATGCCGAGTGAGTCAAGCACCTCGACTCCCTGCATGTCAATGCGTCTCCCGATAGTTGCCTGAACGTAAAATGGAATGAAGTTAAGGTAGTCGTAGGTTTGCATCGTGTAGCGGTCAAACTCGACATTGCCCTTGATCTGCAGATGCTGACCCGTATCCAGGAGAGACCATGACGGTCCCGAAAGACTCATGCCTCGAACATAAAAATTCGCGAGGCGCGCGCCACGCTGATAGAAAATGTAATCGGTCCAGGGCAGCTGACTTTTACCGGTGCGCGGATCACGCTCACGCACGAAGCGGTCGAAGAGGTCGTAAGGCAATCCGTCGCATTGAACCACGACTAGACGCTTTGTTTGCCCTGAACAGATCGCCGGAAATATTAACAGCGCCAGCAACGCCGCAAACAGGAGGCTACGAGCGCGAGATCGCGCCTGAATGTTAGGCGATGGCGAGAGGCAGGGAAGACCCGTGGTCGGATCGAGTCGAAACATATTTACTGGTTGACTCGAGTGCCGCTGGATTTTTCGCTGGAGACGCTCATCGGTTCGGTTTGACGGGGCGCCGCTAGAAATGATGCGATTAAATCTCTTCCGGCCTGGTCGAGTTCCTTTGACCGGTAGAGTTTATGTAGTTCACTCTTTGCCTTGTGATTATCCATGCGCGACAGAGTCTCGAGGCAGGAATGGCGCGTGTCACTGTCGTGTGTGCGCACGAAAATTGTAGCCGCCGCGGTCGCAGATTCCGAAGTGGCGTTCGAACCGTGATCAGCAACGAACTTCAACGATCGCTTGATTTCATCCAAGTCCCACACGACGTCCACCTGAGGGCTTGATCGCGCCACCTCCTTAAGAAACCGGGTGTGATAAGACAAGCGCCGCGCAATGTCGAGCTTTGTCTCCATCTCAGGATCCGCTTTCTCCCGATGCGTATATTTGCCAATGGTCAGAATGTTGGCGAGGCGGAAAAGTACCTGTTCTTTACGTCCATGTTCAAGCGCTACCATCTCGGCCCGACGGTCCTGGCTGAGCTTTAACGGCAATCCATCTGGTCGCTTTGCATACCGGAGCAATGCTTCGTATTGTTCGGCGGCAAGTTTCGCCTCGAATTGCAGATCGTTCTCCAGCGGGTTTAGCGAAACCCTTTCCAGGCGATCGCCGATTTGATCCCGTAGTTCGGAATCCAACGACTGATTAAGCGAGAGAAGTAATTTCAACTGCGAGTACGTGCGCAGCCGCGACGGCTGATTAAGATCGATCCCGCGCTTTCCAGTCACAAAATCAAGAACCGTTCTGCCCAGAAAGTAAAATAGATCCCCAAATTTGGAAACCGAAAGAACGTTTCGCGTTATGTCCTGTAACACGCGCCGCGACATCTCGCGTTTCTTCGGATTAGAGACATCGCGAAAATCAATGAGCAACGTCGGGATTTTTGGATTATCTAACCCGTAAAGCGCCAGCGGGATCATTTCCATCGCGTGCGCGCCTGCCGTATCTGAAGAAACAGGACGGTTCGCTGAATCGAAAAACCGCGTTTCGCTATAACCTCGCCACAAATGCAGGCGCTTGTCAGACCAGGGATTGGCGATATTCAAAAAGCGACTGTCATAGTGCTTACCCGCGTTCGTCGCCAGATCCGATCTCGCGATCCACAAGAGCGCGTGAGTCGTACTGCCATCTGACATCTGCAACGGTTCAAAGAACAGCGACTCAGCTTCCGCACGCTGTCGTAATAATTCCCAGTTATGACCCCGCGTATCGCGTAAGTTCGTAATCTCCTTATTATTGTAGCGTTCGAGGTCCAGGTCGACGACCAAGCCGCCAAACGTTTTATCCGTAAGTCGTAGTCGCGCTTGAATCTGGGAAAGCTCAGAGTCTGAAAATGCCGGTGGGCCTTCGATGGCCTGATACAACGAAAGCACCGAAAGCGCGCGAATGATATGCGATTTACGATAGTCCCCGAGATTCTGTCGGTAGGAACGAGTAGCAGCTTTTATAGGGACGCCGTAAGGATCAAGTAAAAGAGTCTGCAGCGCACTCCAAAAAATCTTGTCCCAAACGTCGCGGTCGCTGGCCGCCAAGTCGAGAATCGGAGGGGGCGCCTTTTGTGAAGCCGATTTCTTGTTGCCAACTCTCGAGTAAAGGAAGGGTACGGCGCCAAATAAGCGTTGTCTCAATGTTGGCCGCGTATAACTTAACGGCCAAAGATAGCGCAGGCGATCGTTCTCGGGACTGAGGTCGCCCAGAGTATCGCGCAGCACGCTCACAGTTGGTACCCAGTTGCCGGCCTCCGTAGGGGCGATACCGTCCATCCTTGCACGGATGGTGATTAGCTCCGCGCCGCCAGCTACAGGAACCCGCTCGATCCGAAAGGTGTGGTGCGGCGTGGCGGAGGACGCCGGTTGATCCTGAACAGGTGCGTGCTGACCGAAAAACGCATCAGGCGTCAGAAGGAAAATCAATAAAATGGAGACTAAGACAGTCGTTTTGGATCGCGTCGATCCAACTGGATAAGAGCGGATATTCCAGCAGGCCTTGAGAGTTTTCAACCTTATGATCCTTTGGCGGCTCGGACCTCACCGCTGTTCACAATCGTGTCAGAAACGTTTCCAGTAATAGTGAATTACGCCGCGGACCGTTGTCCTCAAGCCAAACAGCGATTTCTAATTAACAGTCCTGGCGACGCAGTGCAGCAACCAACGTGCCGACAGATTGAATAGAACTTGCACAATATACCATCGCTCCGGATCGAGTGGTAGATTGTGGTGGCCCAGGGGTTGGTCATTGAAATATGCGCTTACGATGCCGGCAGGATCAGGTGAGTTGCCGACCTGGAAGGGTTTCAAGGTTGCGGAGAATATCCAGACTATTTTGCCGAAGGGGCGGCGCTTTCCTGTTCTTTAACGTCCTTTTCGGGCGGGAATTTCCAACCGGCACGTTCGAGTAAAGCGACGCCGAACCGAATGGGAACAGCAAAGTTCGAAGCCTCATTCTCTGTAAAAACCGCAAAATTCACCCCGATGACTCGGCCCGTTGGCCCAAACACCGGGGCGCCGGAGCCGCCTTCCGCGGTGCGCGCATCATAGGCAATACGCCGGCTGTTAACGTCTGTAATATTGCCCTGCGTCGTGAGCGGTTGAATGCGGCGCGATTCGGCGAGATGGCCGAGCAAAGAATCAAGTGAGCCACCGTAGCGTTGCTGAATGCTGCGTGATTCGGCATCGTCGAGAAGTGCGAGCAAGCGAT
This sequence comes from Pyrinomonadaceae bacterium, assembly GCA_035526805.1. Lineage (GTDB taxonomy): Bacteria > Acidobacteriota > Blastocatellia > Pyrinomonadales > Pyrinomonadaceae > PSRF01. Next base: position 988 of record DATLBQ010000497.1, on the reverse strand, counting down.
CGATTCCGGATGGGAAACCCATCATGACCACAGTCTTGCCAACCGCCACTGCGTCGTTGTCGCTCTCCAGAGGTATTGCGGGGATATCAGTGGGCAAGTCCTCGACGTCCAACAAACAAACGGCCAGGTCGTCGCGACTAGTCGCAGCCTTAAATTTTAGTGATATGGGCTGCGCGTGATCAGGAAAGTAGGCGTTGAGTTTCTTCAGCCGCGGTTGACCTCGAACACTACTAGTCAAACTTTGGGCGCGATCGTCGGCAATCCACGGCTGGGCGATGTGCCGATTAGTGACAACGAAGCCGTCGCCTACATAGAAGCCGGTGCCCGAAAACTGAATCTCGGCCACCGCTGCGTTGCCTTCAGGAGTTAATGTAGTTGGGTCACCGCTGTTTTGAATAGCAGCACCGCCCTCGTTGGTCTGCGACTCAGGATAACGCAGCGGTCGACCGGTGCCGGATTCAACAAAGTAATAAGTGCCTGCGATCAAACATACCCCGCTCCCGAAGTCACTCCTCAACTTCACCGCCAGTGAGAGGCTGTCGCGAATCTCCTTGTTTGAACGACCGATGTCGGTCAGGGTTTGATTCATCCTTGATGCCTGCTCTCTAGCCTGGGCAAGCTGCGCGCTTGTCGCGTCATTCGCGCGGCGCATACGTTGTAATTCTCTGAACGCCGAGAACCCGAGGTAGAGCGTGCCTCCGACAAGTGCAACCGCAATCGCCAGAGTGATCAGTTTGGTACTGGGATTTATTTCCTTTACGAGTTCACGGGTAAACTCACGCAGAAACACTTTGGCATCGTCGCGGCGAGCGGTGGCTGCTGACTCAAGCGCGGCTTGTTCAATAAACGGGGCAACATGGGCTTCATGTGCGGAAGTGCCAATAACGGCAGGCAGAGAACGAATGGGATAAAACGTTACCAGCAGAGTCGAATTCCCACTACGGAGTTCATCACCGTCCTGAATTTCGGCATCTGGTTCGAGTGTATT
>DATLBQ010000496.1:0-3968 GCA_035526805.1 Pyrinomonadaceae bacterium | reverse complement strand
GGTAGCGCCGGCTGTTGGATTCTACTTCAGTGATAAATTAATAGGCATACGAGACCACTTTCTACTGAAGTTTTCAGGATCCGGCGCTACCGCGTTCGGTTCTGTAAGCGGCCCGGCTAACCTGGCTCACGCCTGGCTATTTGATCATTGGTGGGCGATACCCTCGCTCGACGCGCCAGCCCTGCGAGCTGTGTTTCAGTTTGGCAATAGTGAGCGCGTGGGGTTTTCCGCAAGCGAGCCAACGCGCGCGCAGATGCCTGTGACCGCGATTGCAGTTTTCGTGCGCGAGTGCCACGGCCACGCGTTCGGTTATCGTCGACGGCGCTATATCGGTTGAGGCGGCGGCCGGCTCATTTGCCAGCGGAATATAGTCGGTTAGCTCTTCAACATAGCTGACGCAGACATGCGTTGATCGGAGTGCGTCAGCGGAGGATGCGAGAGCTACCGTCTGCGCACTCGATACAACAAGCTCATTGCCTTCACAGTCCAGCGCCAAACCCGGTTCGACAGTGATTTGCCCGGACTGAACAATCACCTTGAGACCGGAAACAATGCCGAAGCCGTGCAATGTGCGGTTGTGCCTTTTTAACTTTTCGCGGAAGTAATGTTGTTCCAGTTCGAAACTCTCCGCGGTAAGTACCTGGCCAGGAAAGAAACGAAGTCTTTTGAGCGATTGTAATTCATCCATGAGGTTCAATCGTTCTCGGTTTCCGCTATGCCAAGAGCGCCGGTCGTTCCCACTCTATCTATCGCAGTTTGCAAGATCTCTTCGTCGACGCGTCCGCTCGCCGCGATCTTGCGGGCAGCCTTGTCGGCCGCTTCCTGCACGAGATTGCCGTCGTGTCCGCGCGTCCATTCCCACTTCACCTGATGCCGCGCCGCCGCGTTATCAAGCCGCGCCCACCACTCGTGATTCGCCTTGCGGCGAAAGCGTCCGCTCATTGTTTCTACAACGTAACGCGAGTCGGTGAATAGATGAACGCTGCACGGTTCTCGCAACGATTCGAGCCCCAGCGCCGCCGCCGCCACCTCCGCCTGCTGATTGGTTGCGCAGCCAAGATAACTGCCCACCGCGCGCCACAGGCCCTGATAGCCAAGCAACGCTACAGCCGCCGCGCGTGCTGCCGCTTGCCCGTTGCCGAGGCTCGACCCATCGCAAAAGATCGTTACTTCTTTGAGACCGCGGACTGTGTTTTTCTTCTTTGCAGTTTCAGTTGGCATTCGGTTCACAAAAGATCGAGTGTAGGTTTCGTGTCGGCGTTCTTCCAGGCCGCTATACGAAGGTCACTATCGGTTTTCTTAATTGAACTCCTATATCTATTCATTCACCTTCAGCACTGCCAAAAACGCGTCCTGTGGGATCTCCACGCGTCCGACCTTCTTCATGCGCTTCTTGCCTTCTTTCTGCTTCTCCAGCAGTTTGCGTTTGCGCGAGATGTCGCCGCCGTAACATTTGGCAATCACATTCTTTCCCATGGCTTTCACCGTTTCACGCGCAATCACCTTGGCGCCGATAGCGGCCTGAATTGGCACTTCGAAAAGCTGGCGCGGAATCAACTCCTTCATCTTGATTGCTAACGCCCGACCTTTCGCGGCCGCCGTATCCCGATGCAGGACCAACGACAGTGCGTCGACCGGTTCGCCGGCAACCAGCACGTCTAGCTTGACGAGATCGCTTACCCAGTAACCGGCGAGATGGTAATCGAGCGAAGCGTAGCCGCGCGAAGTTGATTTCAAACGATCGTAGAAGTCGAGCACGATTTCGTTCAGCGGTAATTCATAGGTCAGCATCACGCGATTTGAAGTAATGTACTCAAAACCCTTTTGCACGCCGCGCTTTTCCTCAAGCAGGGCGAGGATGCCGCCGAGGTGTTCTTCCGGAGTCAGGATCGTGGCGCGAATCGCCGGTTCTTCGATTTTCATTATCCGGCCCGGGTCGGGCATTTTCGCAGGCGAGTCGATCTCGGTCACCTTGCCGTCGGTCGTCGTCACAATGTAGCGCACGCCGGGCGCCGTGGTGATCAGATCAAGATTGAACTCGCGTTCTAAACGCTCCTGCACGATCTCCATGTGCAAGAGACCAAGAAAGCCGCAACGAAATCCGAAGCCCAGGGCGGTTGACGACTCCGGCTCGTAGAAAAACGACGCGTCATTCAAACGAAGTTTGTCCATGGCGTCGCGCAGCTCTTCGTATTGGTTTGTATCAACCGGATATAGACCGGCGAACACCATGGGCTTGATTTCCTGATAACCCGGAAAGGGTTCTTTCGTCGGCCGAGCGGCTTCAGTTACCGTGTCGCCGATTTGCACGTCTGCGACCGCCTTGATCGAGGCCGTTAAGAAACCGACTTCGCCGACGCTCAGTTGATCAATCGGCGTCGGGCGTGGGCGATTTACTCCAATCGTTTCCACCTGGTAATCGCGACCGGCATTAAAAAAGCGTATCTTCATGCCGGGCCGAATGGTGCCATCGATGACGCGAAAAAGAACGATGACGCCGCGATACGAGTCATACCACGAGTCGAAGATAAGCGCCTTCAAGGGTGCATCCGGATCGCCTTTTGGCGGCGGCACTTCGCGCACGATCGCTTCCAACACTTCGGCGACTCCCACACCCGTCTTGGCGCTGGTAAGAATCGCATTGTGAGTCTCCAACCCAATGAAGTGTTCAATTTGTTCGATGGCTTTTTCAGGCTCGGCTCCCGGCAAATCGATCTTATTGATCACGGGAATCAGCTCGAGATTGTTTTCGATCGCCAGGTAAGTGTTCGCCAGCGTCTGTGCCTCAACGCCCTGCGACGCATCGACGATCAGCAGCGCCCCTTCGCAGGCTGAAAGAGAACGCGAAACTTCGTATGAGAAATCAACGTGGCCTGGGGTGTCGATCAAATTTAAAACGTACGACTGGCCGTCCTGTGCTTTGTAGTCCAGCCTGACCGCGTGTGCCTTAATCGTGATGCCGCGCTCGCGTTCAAGATCCATATCGTCCAATATCTGGGCCGACATGTCGCGACCTGTGACCGCGCCCGTGAGTTCGAGCAGACGATCCGCCAGGGTTGATTTGCCGTGGTCGATGTGCGCGATGATGGAAAAATTGCGAATGCGAGATGGATTCATTCAGAAAAGTCCAATGTCCAAAGTCCAATGTCCAAAGTCGTTAAGCCCGACGTTGGACTTTGGACGCTGGACATTGGACTCGCAGTTAACATAACAAAAGGCACGCGAAATCGCACGCGCGCCTTTTGCAGCAAATATTCAACTCCGTAACTGCCGGGCATTAGTCGTCGATGTGCGCCTCCACGTAAGCACGAGCGGTTTCGGCAGTGTTGACTGAACGAATAAACTCCAGATTCTTCATCGCCCAGGAAAAGTGTGCCTTAATGAACTCCTGATGATCGTCGCCACTTCCATCGCCAAGGCCGATTTTCCTAATGACTCGTTGCATTAATTGAGCGTCCTTGCTCATGCCGGCGGCCTGATACAGCTTGTGTTTGTCGTCCTCCGACATAGACGACGAATCCGATGACTCTGAGATTGAATTCGTGTTCAGATTGTTTTTGGTATTTGCGTTCGAGTTCTCGTTGGTATTGTAGTTGGAATTATCGTTGTCGTTTGAATTGCTATTTGCATTGTAAATACCAGGCGCCCGCACAACGCCCGTGACTACGAGCACAACGCATACAATCACCAGCAGAATCAGGCCCAGACAACCGGCACCACCACAGCCGAGCGCAATCTTTGTATTTCTATTCATCGTTCACCTCAATGGTTGGGATCAGTTTCGCAAGCAAACTGTATCGACATTCATGCTGTTCAGAGTTCAGCTCTGGCTTGCGGTCTAGCGAACAAAAGCCGCAGCCTAAAGGCTTAACTCTGAACTACGGGCCTCAGGTCACCGCTTGTCATTTTGCGTGCAAGCTGACAGCGTGCGCCAGATCGAACTAACTACGAGTTTTCATCCAGGTAAT
>DATLBQ010000495.1:0-13018 GCA_035526805.1 Pyrinomonadaceae bacterium | reverse complement strand
GTGCGTGTCCGATCTTATTGATTGACAATCCCTTGCTTTGCTTCAGCGTGCCATCGGGAAGGAAGGCCTTTTCTTCAAAAAAGAAGCGAATCTTATTGCCGGAGTTTAGGAAATAATCATCGCTCAGCCGGTTTTGCTCGTGAGTGGAAAAGATTGAAACCAAGCCGCTCGGATCAAACTCATGCACTAATTTCTCGGCGCGCGTCCGCAAACGATCGCAAGCCGCCACAGCAACGAAGTCGCTCAGGATAAGGAAGCCGTCGCGTTGATATTGCTCGTGTTGTTTGGGAGTCAGGCTCATTGCCGAAAGGTTAGCACACGACGAAGAACATCACGGATGCAGCTAGAGTTCAAACTTTAGTTTGGGTCTTCAGTCAAAAGGCAAACCTCCAGCCTAAAGGCTGAACTCTGAACTGCCGGCCTCAACCCATAGGAAGCCGAAGAACCGAGCGCCTTTGCCGCTCTTCCTCTTGAAACCTATACTGTTTGGAAATTGGTTTGTGGAGCCGGCTGCCGGAGTTGAACCGGCGACCTTCTAATTACGAATCAGACGCTCTACCAACTGAGCTAAGCCGGCTTTGTAATGCAGGCACTCGGGCGTGTCTGCGCGCGTGAGATTGCACTATACGAACGCAAAGTTTGCAGTGTCAAGCAAGCAAATATCATGCAGGCTGTTGGCGGCCGCGCGCAAACTAACAGTTTGCTTTGGGATCAATTAGGCAGGCGAATGGGAAAGGGAGGGACATAAGCGATATGGGCAGAGAGCAGATGCGGAATCTTGAAATTTCGAAAATTGGCGCCACGCAGGTCAATGAATTTGAGTATCAAAAACATCAGGGCGAGATGACCGAACAGGAACACGCGGGCCAACAGGGCGGCGGCGGCAAGCGTTTGACGCAAGCGGAGCGTGTGGCTCAGATAACCGCGGCCGCACACAAGAAAGTCGAGAAAAAACGTAAGAAACAGGGAGCAAAGTCGGCGTCAACCAAGCGCAAGACGACCACGAAAAAGAAGAAGAAATAATGCAGCTGTTCCTGCAAGATAACGCGGTCAACCGCTGCTCCCGCGATCTTCTGTTCACTCGGGGGCTATCTTTTGCCCGCAAACCTATCGCAAGGTGCGCGCTGCTGCTGATCGTTTTCTTTGCTTGTAATAAGCAAATGCTGCGCGCGCAAACGGGAACGACAACATCAAACCATTTGCCCTCGGCCGAAAAGATTGTTCAGAGTTACTTGAAAACGATTGGCGGCAAGAAGCGTATCGCTAGCATTCGCGACGCTACTTATGAGTGGGAAATTCAACTCAAAGAACGGTCGATGGGAATTGCGAAGACGCAAATGAAATTTCCCGCATCGGTCCGGGCACAGCTCACTTTCGGAAATGGTGAAATAGTCTCGGCAGCAAATCCCAGATCGGCATGGATATACGGCCTCGACGGAAGAGTCCATACCCTGACCGACGCCGAAGCCGCCGCTGCCAGGCTTCAAGCTGGACTCGACGCCAGCCATCTCCTCGATATTAAGAAACGCAATGTACTTGCGCGGATTGTTTCGTTAAGAACAGGAGCGGCAGACTCTGCTTACGTCGTGGAATTCTCGCTTCGCAGCGGCGCGCGGTTGCGATACCTGTTCAGCCCAACCACGAAGTTACTAATCGGCATCGAAGACGACGCTCGCAATACCACCACTCGTTTTGGCGATTACCGTTCTGAGGGAAGCATTCTCGAAGCGCATAGGATGAATGTTGATATCCGCGGTTCCGGCGAGCTGACGTTCTTATTGAAGCGCGTAACCTACAACGCCGGTATCGCGGATGCGGTTTTCGATCCGCCGCAGCCAGCTGAAGCTCTTGATGTGCCGGCCTTGCTGCGCGAAGTTTCGCGCAACCAGGATCAACTGGAGCAGCGTTTCACCGAGTACTCGTTTATTCAAAAAGAGACTGCTCGAGAAATAAGTAGCAAGGGCGAAATTAAGAAGGAAACTGTGAAGGTGTTCGAAGTGTTCCCCATCGCAAATCGCAAGCCAGTGATGAAGTTGATAAGTGAAAATGGGTTCCACTATCCGGCGAGCGCGCAACTAAAGAACAAAAGCGAGTGGAGGATGAATTCGCAAGTGCTGAACGGGACAAGGACAAGAATGAACAGAAGGTCAAAAGGAGACACGCCGAGCGGCAGAAGAAGAAAAGCGCTAACGCGGAACAGGGTGAGGATGACGACGTAGACATCTCCCAGTTCCTGAAGATTCATGAGTTTGTTTCGCCGAGGCGCGAGCGCTTTCGTGATCGCGACGCGGTCGTGTTCGACTTTCGCCCACGCCCCGGGTTCAAACCCGGCAATCGACAGGAAGATCTGATTTCAAAACTGGTCGGAGTGGCCTGGATAGATCCGTTCGACAAGCAGGTGATGCGGCTTGAAGCGCGGCTGGCAGAAGGATTCAAGATGGCGGGCGGGCTGCTGGTTAATTTGCGTCCAGGGGCCGCATTTGTGATGGAGCAGACGCGCATGGCGGAAGGCCTCTGGCTCCCGCGAATGGCGCAAATCAATCTTTCCGTTAAGGTGCTCCTGTTTGGCGGCGGCGACTACAACCAGACAATCGAATGGAGCGACTACAAACACTTTTCAGGCGATGTAGGTGATTACAAGCTCGACGCGCCAAAAACTGACGCCTTACCCGAGAAGAACCCATAGCTAGCTGAATGAGAATTGCTCAGTGCTGGATAGGTCCAAGGCAGGGAGGAAGGTGAAAACTGCGGCAGGACCAGGAGCAGCGATCAACAAGGTGCTTCGGTCGGTCCCTTTTTGGTTCAGACTTTTGCCCCGGTTTGACCGGGCGATTTTCTGTCCCGCCATGAGTTAGTTTCAATGTGCGCCCGCTGTGGCTCCGGTATCGATGAGTTGATCGGGTCTGAAATCTGAAGGTTGCTTGAGGGCCAGTAGATTTCCTGTAGTGTCAACCTCGTAAGCGGGCGTGCCGTGGAAGGCCCATTCATAGCGGCCGAAAAGAAAACAAGACAGCCGGATGCCCAACCGCGAGAGGATCCGTTTACCGTCTGAAGTTATTTTTCTCTCTCGACTCGCAACGAAGCTCTCGCCGCTTGGCGCCAGGTAAATTCCGCGTTCTCGAAGTTGTTTCATGCCTTATGGTTTGGCATTCGCTGTGCCAAAGGCGAAGAAACCAGAGGTGCGAGTCGCAGCGGTTTACGAGTAACCGAAGAGGTCAGTTAAATGCTCGAAACGGTTCAGTCGAAGCGGTGAACTGTGCGAGAGTAGCGAAGCCTTATGAATAGAGTGAATGTCATCGGTGGTGGGTTGGCAGGCGTCGAAGCAGCGTGGCAGGCGGCGCGGGCCGGCGCTCAGGTTCGTCTCTTCGAAATGCGGCCGGTAACCCAAACGCCCGCCCACCGCACAGACAAACTCGCCGAGATTGTCTGTTCTAATTCACTGAAGTCTGACGAAATTGGATCAGCGCCTTACCTGCTTAAGGAGGAATTGCGATGCGCCGGCTCGCTGGTCATGGACTGTGCCACCGCCACACGGGTTCCGGCGGGCGCAGCCCTTGCCGTCGATCGGGAAAAATTTGCTGAGCTTGTTACGGAGCGTATTCAGAGCAACGCCAATATCGAGTTGATTCGCGAAGAGGTGAAGTCGATTCCGGTAGACGACATAACAATCATCGCCACGGGTCCACTTTCCTCAGAAACGCTGACTTCTGAAATCATGAAACTCACCGGCAGCGACCAACTTTATTTCTATGATGCGATCGCTCCCATCGTCACTGCTGACTCGATCGATCGTCAGATTGCCTTCCCGGCGGCGCGTTATGGCAAGGGAGGTGACGACTACCTGAACTGCCCCTTTGATGAGGAACAATACGCGCGCTTTTACACGGCACTCATTGAAGCCAAAAGCGTACCGCTTCAGCGGTTTGAGGAGACGCGCTGGTTTGAATCATGTTTACCGATCGAAGAACTGGCACGACGCGGTGTCGACACGTTGCGGTTCGGTCCGATGAAGCCCGTCGGGTTGTTTGATCCGCGCACAGGCCGGGAGCCGTATGCTGCCGTGCAGTTGCGGCAGGAAAATTTAATGGCGGACGCGTACAGCCTGGTAGGCTTTCAGAATCATCTACGTTACGGCGAACAGGCGAGAGTGCTGCGACTGATACCGGGAATGGAGCAAGCCGAGTTTTTGCAGTTTGGTCAGATTCATCGAAACACATACATCTGCTCGCCGCGCGTGCTTGCTGAAACAATGCAGATGCGCGAGCGACCCAATATCTTTTTTGCGGGACAAATCACCGGTGTAGAGGGGTACGTTGAATCCGTTGCCATGGGCTGGCTAGCAGGCCAAAACGCCGCCCGGCTAACACTCGAGCAGCCCCTTCTTCGCGCACCGAGCTTAAGCGCTACCGGCGCTCTTGCGCGATACGTTTCCAACGTGGAGACGAAAAACTTTCAGCCAGTGAATATTACTTTCGCCTTGTTGAAGCCGCTGCCGGAACAAGATCGCAAGCGCTTGCGTAAAAAGCGTGACCGTCACGACTTTCAGGTGCAACTCGCTTTGAAAGAATGGAACAATTGGCTTCAAGTAATCCACAACGATCCGCCGGTGCTTCAGGCCAAAGCATGAGATGGCAAACCTTTTTGCCTACTCGCCTGGCACGCATTTGGTCGCTGCTTTTGGTAATCGTGCTGCTTGGCGTGTCGCTGGCTACCGTTGTTATCGCGCAGTCAGGGCGTAACAAAGAAAAGACGCCAAAGGCCTCGACTAAGATCAAATCAGCTAGTTCGAGCGGAGCGCAAAACAGCTCGCCGACACCCTCAAAACCAAAGTCGCAAGGTTCCATTCATTCTTCTCCAGAGGATTCTCCACAAGAAAAATCAAGCGATAAAGCCGACGATTCGGATACGGTCCGCGTCATTTCCAATCTCGTGCCTATCCCCGCGTCGGTAGTCGACCCAAAAGGAATTGCCGTTACCAGTCTGAAGTTGGAAGACTTTGAGTTGCGAGTTGACGGCCAGTTGAAACCCATTAGCGACATGACACGAGCGGAAACAAGCGTTCGGCTCGTAATGCTTTTCGACAACAGTGGCAGCCTGGATTTCGCGCGCGATTTCGAGAAGCACGCGGCCCGGCACTTCTTCCGGCAGGTGATGCGAAGAACGGATGAGGCGGCCATTTACTCTGTAGAAAGTGAAAGTTATCTGGCCCAACCGCTAACCAACGATGTGCAGTTGTTGGAACGAACGATTGATAGCTTTGTTAAACCGGAGGGATCGACCTCGCTGTTCGACGCCATCATTGATGCCGCCGGCTACCTCAAGCCGTACTCGGGCCGGCGCGTGATGGTCATAGTTTCAGATGGCATCGAAACTACCAGCCGCAACGACTTTGAGACAACCATGCAAAGAGTGCTCGCTTCCGACTGTCAGATTTTTATTGTGCAAACCGGACTCTACGATGGCGCTAACCTGCGGGCGCTGGCGGCGGAGCGGAGAATGGAACAAATTTCCGGCCAGACAGGCGGCGCCGTCTACATTCCAAAAACAACCCACGAACTGACTGAGGCGTTCCAGCAGATCGCCGCGGACCTCGCACATCAATATGTGCTGAGCTATTACCCAGGCGATGAGCGGCGCGACGGCCGTTTTCACAACATCGATCTTAAAGTTAGATCCCGCAAAGACGTGCGCATACGGGCCCGTCGAGGATATTATTCACCTAAGGCCTCAAGTGTGGCGGCCAATGATTGGTGAAGTTGAGTCTGCGATCTCAACCGTCAAGAGCTGAAATCTGAGACATATGGAGCAACTGTTAAGCCAGTTTCTCGAGCACCTGCGCTACGAACGCAACCTCAGCGAACATACCCTCCGCAACTATCAGAGCGACCTGCAGCAATTTTACGATTACCTCGCGCCGGCCCATCCGAAGACAGGAAAGAGAAATCAGCCCGCGTTGGCCGACCTTGATCACATTACAGTTCGCGAATGGTTGGCGACGCTGCATACAGCTCAGAAACAGAAGACGTCGATCGCCCGAAAGCTCTCGGCACTAAGGACGTTTTTTCAATTTCTGGTGCGCGAAGGGATGCTGGAGATGAATCCCGCCAAGCTGGTCTCCACACCGCGTTTGGAAAAAAAACTTCCGAAGCATCTTTCAGTTGAAGAAGCAATAAAGTTTGTGGAGACTCCGAATCCGGAGACGGATTTGGGTAAACGCGATCGCGCAATGTTGGAATTGATGTATGCGACAGGTATTCGCGTAGCGGAGTTGACGACCTTGAATATTGGTCACATCGATTTCAAGAACAGGTTAATCCGGGTCAGAGGGAAGCGGCGTAAGGAACGCATAGTACCCTTTGGCGACCCGGCGCTGGCAGCTTTAAGAACTTATTTGGATATTCGCGAAGTTTTTTTGGATGCAGCGCCCGTTTCGGAACGGGAGCCGGAGGCGTTGTTTCTGAATTACCAGGGCACGCGAATAACGACGCGCTCGGTGGGACGTACGGTTGAAAAATACATACGCATTTGCTCGGGCAGGTACGACATCAGTCCGCACGCCCTGCGGCATTCCTTTGCTACCCACCTGCTGGATAGCGGCGCTGATCTACGCGACATTCAGGAACTACTTGGTCACGCGCGCCTCTCAACTACGCAAGTCTATACACACGTTTCGATGGAGAAGTTGATCCAGGTTTACGATAAAGCGCACCCGAAAGCGTGAGAAAAGTGAATCGTAAATAGTAAATGGATTTTTGCCCTCCTCCTGGAGGATCTTTGAGCTAAAGAGGCTCCAATCGGCAGGCAAATTCCATTTACGATTCACGATTTACCGTTTTTACAGCGTGGCGTGCTCATCTTCGCCATTCGCGCTCTCGATGGCGGCTTGGCAGGTAGCGTCGAAGCGAGCGGTAGGTAAAGCTTCCAGGCGGCGCTCCTCGATCAGTCTCCCGCAACGAGCGCAGGCGCCATAGGAGCCTTCTCGGATTCTCAAGAGTGCCTGATCGATGTCGGCTATCATCTGCGATTCGCGTTCGCCGAGGCGCAGGGCCAACTCTTTGTTCACATCCATTAGAGACATGTCGACAGTGTCTTTCACACCGTCATCCGACAGTTCCAGAGCGGCAGCCTGATCCCCACGAACGTTTTCGATGTGCCTTTCGCGTTCGGAGCGAAGTACTTTTTCGAAGTGAGCTAGTTTCTCAGGCAGCATTTGTTCCCCTTGTTAATAATCTTTTTTCTAATTCGATCTTTGAGGAATGGGATTATAACTTACGAGGTTTGATTAGTGTAACGCGCCTGCCATTTTTGGAGAACCAAAGTTCTTGACTGATCAGCGCACCCCAAACTAGAACTTCCAGGTTAAGGAGAGACGAGCGGAGCGAGGGCTACCTGGAGAAATATTGTCGTTGCCATCAGCGTTGATAAAGTATTTTGTATCGAACAGGTTTTCCAGATTCGCCTGAAGGCCGACTTTTTCAGTGAGGGTGTAATAAATGGCTGCGTCAGCTCTTGTGTAACCAGGCAGCGTAACTCTGTTGTCGATTGCCGCGAACATATTCGAACGATGGAGCAGCCCCAGACCCACACCCCACTTGGGGGCGAATCGATAATTGTTCCACAGGGAAAATGTTTGACGGGGAACCTGGGCCACTCGCGCTCCTTTTGGCGCCGCAACCGTTGCACTTGTAACCTGCGCATCCTGGTACGCATATCCACCCAATATTTGCCATTTGCGCGTTAGACGTCCGTTTAATCCAACCTCGACGCCGTTCGTGCGTTGACTGCCCGTTTGCAAGATCCTCGTCGGATCATTTGGATCCGTCGCCCGAGTGTTAGTGCGCGCCAGACTGTAAACCGCAGAGGTCAGTGAAAGCGATTGGAGCAGGTCCCATTTAGCGCCGAATTCATAGTTCCTGAATTTCTCTGGCTTCAGCATCTGCGTTACGGAGGTGAGGGAAGAGAATTGATCACCTGAGCTCGGCAGATACGAAACACTGTAGCTGCCGTAAAGTGAAAGCGGCGCCACGGGCTTGAACACAATGCCGAGACGTGGTGACCAAAGATTGTCGACGCGGGTTAGACGCTCGTTGTTTCTATTATTGTGAAACTTCAGATTAAAATGATCAAACCGCAGTCCGGCCAAAACCTGAATTTTTGAAGATAACTCAATCTGATCCTGGGCATACGTCGCTGACACCGTCGCCTGGACACGGTTATCGGCGTCGGTGGCGTTCTGACGAAAGGTTACCGGCGTGCTTATCGTGGGATTAGCAAACGGAACCGAGATTGAGGTGGACGTATTGTTGAAAAAACCCGTGGCGCGGAAATTATTTGATACTTGCCAGCCGAATTCTGCCCCGGCCAAAAGCGTGTGTCGTAGAACACCACTCTTGGCTGCGTAGGTCACATCGGTTTGATTGAAAAGATTTTCGCGGCGCGTTGCGTTGTTATAAGCGGAAAGATTAACGCGCGTCTGATCAGCGTTCACGGCGCCCGGAACGAAGTTCTGGTAGAACCGGCGGTAAGCTCCAAACAAGGTACGATTGTGAATGTTCAGATTCCCCACCCGATGATCGATCACGGCTGAAGCAAGATTCACGTTTGCACGCACGCGACTTTCATCAGGGTTGCCGAAGAAGGTGCCGATGGCGATGTCCGCCGGTAAACCTCGAAAAGAAGGAATGCCACGATCGGCAAGGCGGTGGTCTCGAAAGCGTTCGTAACCGAGCCTGATCTGTGTGTTTTTGCCGGCGACCAGCGTCAGCGTTGGATTTATGCCGAAGCGATTCATGTCAACCCGATCTCGAAAGCTGCCGGAGTTTTCAAAGACGCCATTAACGCGAAAAGCAACGCGCTTATTAAGCGGGCGATCGAAGTCAGCCGACAAGCGCTTATTGCCGTACGACCCTCCCTGAAACGTCAACTCACCGAACGACGCAAATTCTGCCTGCTTACTCACCCGGTTGATCACCCCACCACCGCCACCGCGACCAAAGATCATTGCGTTGGGACCCTTTAATGCCTCCACTCGATCCAGGTTATACAGGTCGCGATAGTACTGAACATCGTCGCGAACCCCATCGAGGAAAAAGTCAGCTGAAGAACTGTTGCCTCTAATCACGACCTGGTCCCGATTGTTTTCTCCTTGTATGGCAATGATGCCGGGAACATAACGTACGACGTCGCCGATACTCTGCATTCCCTGGTCCTTGATCGCTTCCCGCGAGACCACGGCTATTGACTGCGGAACATCGCGAAGCGCCGTAAGCGTTTTCGTCGCAGTGGCGGAAAAGCTTTCGAACCCGGCCATGTCGCTGACGGTAACAGTGCCGCTGAACCCTTGCAGCTGAAGTACGATCTCCAGAGGCTCAAAGGTGCTGGGTTTGGAGCGAACCACCACCGACGCTTGCGCAAAGCCTTCGGCCGCACAATTCAGCGTGTATTCACCGGGCTCCAGCAGCAGCGAAAACTCTCCATTCGCATCCGTAAGGGTAGAGGTTGAGGAAGAATCGCTGCGACCAGTCCTCGATGCGGTGACTCTCACTCCCGCAATCGCGGCGCGGTTCTGATCAAGCACTCGGCCATGAAGTTCGGACTGGAGAGTAATTTCCGTGGCCCGTGCTGCGTAAGAGATGCTAGCGGAAATTAAGATGACGCAGAAAACCCGAATTAGAAGTGTATAAGGAAGATGGCTTGTCATGGCTGCCTTAACTTGGCGATTCCCGCTTTAGATGAAATTGAAATCCGTTTTCAATTACGGGCTGGGAGAATAATCCACTTTGAAGCCTCATGTCAATTGGTTTCAACAGCGCTTCCGAGTTGGTGAAGGAAGGCGTGGTAGTTGCCGCGGCGAAAGACTGTTTATTTTTCGCTGCCACTAACTAATTCGGCGGCCAGGAGGGGCAGCGTGAGTTCGTGATGGCCGGTGATTGAGTAACCCTGACCGGCTCCGTTTGCTGTCGGCCGGCGGACGACGTTTGTAAGTGGACGGTAGGATTGGATGAAATCGAAGTTTGCGGTGGTGATGTCCCTGAGCGGATGCCCAAGATTCCGCACCAGCGTTACGGCCTTCAGAAAAACTTCCGGTAGCGTGACGGCGGAGCCGATATTTAGGTAAACACCGCCGCCATCCATCCGCCGAACCATTTCAGCCAGCAGACGAAAATCCGTGTGCGTGGTGGCGCCGAGTGCCGCGCCGTCTGCTTTAGGATGAAAGTGACCGATATCGCCGCCGATAGTAACGTGGGCTGTGAAGGGAACGCGCGCTCCGTATGTCGCGCACAAAAGTGAATAGTCGGCGTGCTTGGGATTCATTGCCAGCAAGGCTCGGCCAGTAGCTTCACCTAATCCGATCTTTTCGTTTGCACCTTCCTGAGCAGCGCAGTTCAAAAGTTTCCCGGTTTCATCCGCGCCGCCGAAAGCTCCCTTGCCTAACGTTGCGTCAACATCTTCCGAAGTAGAGCCGACCATTGCGATCTCGGCGTCGTGAACCAGCACGGAACCATTTGCGGCCACCGCCGTCAGAAACCCTCGTCTCATAAGATCAATCATTAGTGGCGCAAGCCCCGTTTTGATGACGTGGCCGCCGATGCCCCAGATGATCGGCTTCTGCAACTCACCGGCACGTCGCATCCGACCGGCTAGTTGGCGCAAGCTTTGTACAGCGAGAATGTTAGGAAGACTCCCGAGAAAATCTTTTAAGGATGATTCCGCTTCGATCGGTTTGGCGAAGTCGTCCAGGGAAACCTTGCTGGGACGTCCCGCCAGCGGATAAGTTTTGACATTATCCAGCTCCAGGGGACGCACCTTATCGTCGTAGATTGACATGTGTGGGCAAGTGGCGAGCGCAGTATATCACGCGATCTTTTTGTCTTCGCGGCGAGAATTGCCGTTGCCATTTTTCGCCAGACGGCCGTTGAGCAACGGACGGAGTACGTGGCCCGTATGTGATCGCCGCGAGCGCGCAACTTCCTCCGGCGTGCCGGCGACCACCACTCGTCCTCCGTGTTCGCCGCCTTCCGGTCCGAGGTCGATGATATAGTCGGCCGACTTGATAACGTCGAGATTGTGCTCGATTACGATGATTGTGTTGCCCAGGGAAACCAGGCGCTGCAGAACGTCGAGGAGCTTGTGAACATCGGCAAAGTGGAGACCGGTCGTAGGCTCGTCCAGCATATAAACGGTGCGACCGGTGGCGCGCTTCGAAAGCTCCTTCGCCAACTTAATGCGTTGCGCTTCGCCGCCGGACAGCGTCGTGGCTGACTGGCCCAGCTTGAGATAACCGAGTCCCACGTCGAGCAAGGTCTGAAGTTTTTGCTGAATCTGCGGCACGTTTTCCAACAAAGGCAAAGCTTCTTCAACCGTTGTATCAAGCAACTCCGCAATCGACTTGCCTTTGAATTTTACTGACAACGTTTCGCGATTGTAGCGAGCACCACGGCAAACATCGCAAAGGACATACACGTCAGGCAGAAAGTTCATCTCAATGCGCTTCATGCCGTCGCCTTCACAAGCTTCGCAACGCCCACCCTTGACGTTGAATGAAAACCGGCCTGGTTTGTAACCACGCTCGCGAGACTCGGGCAGCATCGCATAAAGCTCTCGCAAGGGAGTAAAAAGGCCAGTATAAGTGGCAGGATTTGATCGTGGCGTGCGGCCAATTGGAGACTGGTCGATCTCGATCACCTTGTCGACATATTCCAATCCTTCGACCGACGCACACGCGCCGGGTTCAACCAGCGAGCCGTAAAGATGGCGCGCGAGAGACGGATAGAGAATGTCTGCAACCAGCGTAGATTTTCCCGAGCCCGACACGCCGGTGATTACCGTCAACAACCCAAGCGGGAACGTGACGTCGATATCTTTCAAGTTGTTGGCGCGCGCGCCGCGAACAGTCAGATACTTTCCATTCGCCGAACGTCTCTGGAGTGGAGCCTCGATTTTTTTCAAACCGCTGATATAGAGCCCGGTGATCGAACGAGGATTATTGGCGACGTCTTCCGCAGTGCCGAAAGCCACCACCTCGCCACCATGAGCACCGGCGCCCGGTCCCAGGTCCACCACATAATCAGCGCGTCGAATAGTCTCTTCATCGTGTTCAACGACAAGAACTGTGTTACCGAGGTCGCGAAGAGCCGACAGCGTGTCGAGCAGTTTTTGATTGTCGCGCGGATGCAGACCAATCGAGGGCTCATCAAGCACGTAGAGAACGCCGCGCAGTTGTGAGCCGATCTGTGTGGCCAATCGAATGCGCTGTCCTTCACCGCCTGAAAGCGTTGCCGAGGACCGGTCCAGTGTGAGGTAGCCCAGGCCCACGCTTTCGAGGAACCGCAGCCGATTCTTTATTTCGCGGAGTATCTGTCCGGCTATCTGTTCCTCTCGTGCATTCAATTTGATCGCGTCGAAAGCCGCCACCGAATCCTCGATTGGTAGTGAGGTGTATTCCGCAATTCCGCGTCCGCCCAGGCGCACCGAAAGCGAATCAGATCTAAGTCGCCGGCCCTTGCAGTCAGGACAGATGGAAGGCGAAACGAGTTCTTCCAGCGTGGCTCTGATTTTTTCAGAGGGAGCTTCGTTAAGTCGATCACGCAGCCAGCGAAGCGCTCCTTTCCACGGACTCTTATAGGAATAAAGACCCTGGCGAAACGTTAACTGGCCGCTAACACCGTTCAGGAATCCGTCGCAGACTTCTTTCGGAAGTTTCGAAAAGCAAAGGCTCGAATCCGCGTTAAAGTGTTTTGCTATCGCCAGCAAAGCGCTCTTCAGGTAGGCGGACCCCTGCCGATCCAACGGTCCCATGAAAGCAAGTTTGTCGGCAGCAATGGTCGCGTCGGGAATGAGCTTGGCTGCATCTATTTCGAGAACGGTGCCCAACCCATGACAACGCTTACAGGCGCCGTAGGCCGAGTTAAAAGAAAACGAACGGGGTTCGAGTGGCGGAACGTTGATGCCGCAAATCACACACGCCATCCGTTCTGAATAGAGTTTCTCTTCGCCATCGACGACAGAAACCAGCACA
>DATLBQ010000494.1:0-6814 GCA_035526805.1 Pyrinomonadaceae bacterium | reverse complement strand
TTTGCACAGCCTGGCGATTGATCGATCTAAGGTGATGCTTGCGGCGGCGGTAAACGTCCAACAAGTCCACGAAGTCTTCCCAGCGCTGATCCAAACTCAAAATGTTCGAGGGGATCTGCTTCGCGTTCGTAAACTTCTTGTAGTTTGAATAAATCTGATTCTTCATCCAACGCAGATACTCCACTGCTTCCCGTTCGCGGGGATCGAAAAGCTTGATCGAAGCTTCGCGTTGCTGATCGCGCAGTTTCAACAGGCGCTGCTTCTCGCGGCGATCAACAAGTCGGCGATAGAATGAACTGGCAGGCACGGTAATTAAGTAGACTGTTTCAGCCGCCAGACCTGCGGCCAACGGTATGACCTCCTGCGCGGAAGCTAAGGAGTAGACTCCAACCACGCCAAAGGTAACCAATCCCAAAAAATTTAAGGGTTCGTTAAAAGCCTCTTTCAGGTACTTAATATCGATCTTAGGGAACTCGGGCATATTCTTGAACAACGGAAAACCTTACCGCGCCGCCCACCGGATTCAATTTATACGATTACTGTTGTTGACAACCTTCTCGCCCTCTTCTGTCCCACTTGTCTCTCCTTGCGCGGGCAGTGCCTGCTGAGGACGTTGGGCAGCCGGCAAGAGTCCCATCTCCTGCTTATAAGCGAGCAGCTTGTCCTGCAGTTGCATGTCCATTGCTTCACGTTCAATGTCCTGCATCTGGTTATCGACTGATGCGGAACCAAGCTGAAGCTTGGCTTCGGCGGCGGCAGCGCGACGATCAATCTTGTCGCGCATTTCGTCAAACGTTGACGCATCGTCGCCAATCTGGAACGACTCCATGGTCTGCGCCAGTTGTTCCTGTAGCTTTGCCTGCTTCGACTGATTAATCAGCTGCATCGCTTCGGCCGTACGCCGCTGCATCTGCAACACATAATTGTCGCGCGCTTTCAGCGCCTGTTTGGATGCCAGGGTCGCGTGCTCCAGTTGCTGGGAAGTCTTTTGCAGGTCCATCTGGGCCTGCTGGAGCTGGCCGATGTAGGCAGTGGCAATGTCGTCGCGGCTCAGTTTAACGGAGGCACGGATTTTCGAGTCGAGGTCGACTACCTGCGTCTCCAGGCGTTCCTTGCTCTTCAACAGAAGCTTTTCCGTTGCCATTACCTGCGCAACCGAATTATTCAACTCCGGCACCCGGTCGCGCATGTCGCGGATTGTTTGCTGAAGTATGAGCTCGGGATTCTCAGTTGACTCAATAATTCCGCCAAACAGAGCCCTGACCGAACGCGAAATTCTGCTCAATAGTCCCATGATGTCAGTGATCCTTTACCAAGAGATGTGCGATCTTTCGTGGCTCTTAAATTCCCGCGCCCGTATATGTACGATGAATGGCTGCGAAGGGTTCAAAATTCGACGCGAACGTGAAACGAAGTATAACAGGTGTCAGCCTATACCTTCCAGAACCGCCTCCGCGGCTCGAGGGCCGCTGATCGGCGGCATTTTTGGAGTGCGCTGACGTGTCCGCGCTTTGGGCTCGTCGCGGCCCTGCGTCGCGTTACTGTTATTGTGAACTCAACGTACGCCGGCTGCGACAAGGTCGGAGAAGAGCAAAAGCGCTGACGGTTAGTGCACTCCAAAACTGAGTCACTCCAAACTAATTGTTTGCTTTGAGGGTGTCGTTGAAACGGCCTATGTCTCGCCGATATTGCATGCCCGGCCAGCTAATTTTGTCTACGGTGCTGTAACAACGGGTGAGCGCCTGTTGGAGAGTTGTATCTGCGGCCGTGACTCCCAATACACGTCCCCCTGAGGTAACAAAGTCATCAGCTTGTGAGCGGGAAGTACCGGCATGGAAGATCTGCAAATCGTCCTGTGTTAACCCGTTATCGAGGCCCGCGATCCTGAAGCCCGTTTCATACGGCCCGGGGTATCCGCCACTGGCTAAAACCACGCAGGCGGACGATTGATCAGTCCAGTCCACTCTAAGCTGCCGAAGCTTACCCTCGACCGTCGCCTGAAAAATCTTCAACAGATCTGATTTCAGCCTGATCAGAATTGCCTGCGTTTCCGGATCTCCGAAGCGAACGTTATATTCCAGAACTTTGGGTCCATCGGCAGTCAGCATTAACCCGATAAAAAGAACTCCGCGAAAGGCGAAGCCCTCAGCAGCCGCTCCACTCAAGGTTGGGTCAATTACCTCGCGCACAATGCGATCAAGCGTTCCGCCGTCCAGCACGGAACTGTCTGTTATTGCGCCCATGCCTCCGGTGTTTGGACCAGTATCGTTTTCGCCAACACGCTTGTGATCGCGGGCGGCAGGCATCAACGCGTAGTCGCGGCCGTCAGCAAATAAAAGCACTGATACTTCTCTGCCCACCAGTGCTTCTTCAAGCAAAATTTGTTTAGCCGCTAACGTTGGCACGAGGGTTCCGTTTGCAAGACTTGCGACAGCTATTTCTGCGGCTTTGCGCGAAGGCGCCACCACGACGCCCTTGCCCGCAGCCAGACCGTCAGCCTTGACCACGACGGGGGCATCTCGCGCACCAAACTTGCCACTGCCCAGCATTTCCAACATCTCGCCGGCTGAATTGGCGACATAATATTCAGCCGTTGGTATTTGGTGGCGTCGCATAAAATCCTTCGCAAACGCTTTACTCGATTCCAGCCGCGAAGCAGCTCGGCTCGGTCCAACTATATTTAGGCCGGTGCGCTCAAAGTCGTCCACAATACCTTCAGCGAGCGCACCTTCGGGACCGACGACAGTCATCTCGATATCGTTTGCCTTCGCAAAGTTTATTAGCGACGCATGGTCACTGGCAGATAGGGGAACGCACTCAGCAATCGCCGCGATGCCGGCGTTACCGGGGGCGCAATAAAGCTCGAGCGGCACAGCTGAAGTTCGCTTCAGGGTCGCAAGAATCGCATGCTCACGGCCTCCTGACCCGATAACCAATACTTTCATAAGCCCTGTCTTTTGTGTCCTCGCCGCAGGATTGAACAATTCTGGGGTTTTACCCTTGACACAGTTTCGCCATAGTTATACTTTGCATTGCATCCGCTCCCGCCTGTTGAGGGCAGCCGACGCTCACCCCGATACTCGCCAGGATACATAGCGGCTTTGAACAAGGGCAGCACCGCTTCCAAATGGCCCCGCCATACCCTAATGATAGCTTAGACCGACCCTGGGAGAACGAGTCATGTTAGATCGGGAACAATTCCAAACGGGGTCTACCACAGACACCGAATACCAGGACCAAAGTATCAAATGCGTAGACTGTAACGAAAACTTCATCTGGACTGCGGGTGAGCAAGCCTTTTTTCATGACAAAGGATTAAAGAACGAACCGAAGCGTTGTAAACCTTGCAAGCAAGCGAAGAATGAAAGATTAGCAGCGATCACCGCGGCTCAAACGTCTGGTGTGCGACAAAGGGTCGAGGTTTCAGTTCAATGCGCGCAATGTGGTCAACAAACCACCGTCCCTTTCTATCCTTCGCAGGGCCGGCCAGTCTATTGTCGTTCGTGTTTTTTGGCGGGTCGTACTAATGGGGCCGATAATTCCGCTAACGCCTAACTCGGCAACAAGCCTACCTTCACAACACAAACCAAGCAGCATTATCCTTCGTTTCCCGTTTCTTTGATTCCGGTTGTCGAATCCTATTTTTCCAAATGATAAGGCACGCTGGTCACGATAACTCCTTTCTTGAATAGCAATGCGCCTTTCAGCATCAGCGAACTCTGATTGTGTAGCAGGTGTTGCCACCACTTCGCGGGCACAAATTCCGGCAGCAATACAGTTACCATATCATTCTCGTTCTTTCGTTCGAGGCGAGCTATGTAACGCAGTAATGGGCGCGTAAGTTCGCGATAGGGTGACGGCAGCACCACTAATGTGATCCCGGCTCCCCAACGTTCCCACTTCTCGCGTAACTTCGTCGTGGCCTCCTCATCGAAGTCGACATAAACAGCCTGGACATGCTCTGGAGCAATAGACTTGGCGTATTGCAACGCAGCAACGACGCCGCGATGAATGCCAGAGATGGGCACAATCACCGTGTGCTTGATCGGACGAAGCACTCCAAGTCCCTCCGTGGAAAGTTGTTTCGCCACGCCCAAATAATGTTTGTGAATCGCACGAAACATGAAAACGAGGAGCGGGATTACCACCACCACGATCCACGCACCGTGTATGAATTTGGTAGCGATGAAGACGCAAAGCACGGTGAAGGTGGCGACGGCACCGAAGGCATTTACAACAATAGATTTTTTCCAGTGTGAACTGTCAGTAACTTCGTCATTGATAAAGGTCGATCCGCGTTCCTCAGACGCTGTAAGTTCTGCATCAGGCAAGGTCTCCCTATCGACGGTACTTTGAGTGTAGTGAATGTCGTCCTCACGCCGTTTACGCTTTTTAGCTTTTTTCTTTGGTGACTGCGCACGCACTTTGAGCCAGTGCCGCACCATCCCCGACTGGGATAGCGTGAATGAAAGAAAAACGCCGACCGCGTAGAGAGGAATCAGGCGGCTCGTGTCTCCGGCGAAGGCAATTACGAGAATGCTGGAAAAGATTGCCAACATGACGATGCCGTTGGAGAAGACCAACTTATCCCCACGAGTCGCGAACTGGCGCGGGAGGAAACGGTCGCGCGCAAGTAAGCTGCCGAGTCGCGGGAAGTCGGCAAACGAGGTATTAGCGGCTAAGACGAGAATCAAGGCAGTCGTTATCTGCACTACGTAATAAAACCAAGCAAGTGGCCCCGTAAACATAATTCGCGCAAACTGCGAAATGACGGTTTCACTCGCATGCGGATGAACTCCGTAAAGGTAGGCAAGCACGCTGGTGCCGAGGAACATGGTTGTCAAAAGGGCCGCCATCACGACCAGCGTCGTGGCGGCATTACGGGCCTCGGGTTTCTTGAAGGCGGGCACCCCGTTGGAAATAGCTTCGATTCCCGTCAGTGCAGCACAACCGTTCGAGAAGGCTCCGAGCAGCAGGAAGAGTGTTAAAGGCTGAAGCTTATATCCCTCTGCGATCTTGATTTCTTCAGGCCCCGGAACGGGTGCAGCACCACCGTACGTGTAGTAGCTGAAGAGCCCATAACCAATCATGAACAGAAAACTAATCAGGAAGGCGTAGGTGGGTGCGGCGAACAGACTGCCTGATTCGCGCACGCCGCGTAAGTTGGCGATGGCAATAAAGGTTATGAAAATCAGACAGAGAAAAACCTTATGATCGTCCAGCCAGGCATAGCGCGTTCCCTGCACCATGGAAGTGATAGCGGCAACACCAGCTGCGATTGAAACGGCAACGGTGAGAACATAGTCAACCAATAATGATGCTCCGGCGACGAGCCCCGCATTCGTGCCGAGGTTTTCTTTGGCAACAATGTAGGCACCACCACCCGACGGATAGGCGTGAATCGTTTGCCGGTAGCTGATTGCCACGATAACGAGCAGCACCCCGATGCCGATAGAAATTGGCACCACGTATCTAAAGGCACCTGCCTGGCCGTAAACGGCGGCAGCAGCCAACACGAGCAGAATTTCCTCAGTGGCATAGGCCGTAGAAGAGAGCGCGTCGGACGAGAAAACGGCTAAGGCCGTTTTCTTCGTTAACCGCTCGTGGGAAGCCTGTTCGGTCCTAAGCGCCCTGCCGATGATAAAACGTTTGATTTCAGCCGCCACGATTCTTGTTCCTCCTGAATGTGTTCATAACTCTGCGTCTTAACGCACGCCGGGGTATTAAGTGCTTTGCCAGCGCGCTGCGATCGGCAGTTCGTCACGGTCGACATCTTTAATGATGAGTTTTCTGGTTGGAGGAACTTTCCCTTCCCTCCATAGGTAGTCACCCAGAAGACGTTGGGCCTGACTTGTCCAGAACGAGTTTGCAGCTGGCAGTTGTCTTCTTGTCATCCGCTCAACGTACCCGACTGCCTCGTCATCGATTTTCACCAGCACCTCGTGCTCGCCTCCGGTAGGGCTTTTCACCATAAAGCGTCGCTCATGCGGTTCTTGTGTGGCGCCTTCGGACTCCAAGATCGTAAAGCCGTTCATGGTGATGATTTGAATGAGTGGCTGCGCTGAATCTTCCCTTGAAGCGGGAGTAAGGGGTCCGGATACTGGCAACTGTTTGGCAAGGGCCGCGGTCACGGCGTTGCGCATGATTTCCGGTGTCATGGGTTTGCGCACGAAGTCAGTAGCACCGAGTTTCATCGCATCTACTGCGAGCTCTATCGAAGCGTAGGCAGTCGACATAATGACGCGCGCCTCGGGCTGGCGATCTTTGATCTGCCGGAGTGTTTCCAGTCCATCCATGCCCGGCATTCGTTGATCCAACAGAACCGCGTCCCAACTCGAACCATTCCCAAAAACTTCCAAGCCACGCTCACCATCGGGGGCCTCGCCGATTTCGTAGCCCGCGGCCTGTAACGTTAAGCGCGTTATGCGACGAATGTTTTCTTCATCATCGATTATTAAAATGCGTCTGCTCATTACTCACTTCCTTTTGTGCTACTCCATTTGATTCACCTACTGCCGGCAGAGTGAATGTGAAAACCGTGCCGCGCCCAACTTGCGATTGCACGCTGATCTGCCCGCCGTGTGCTTCCACAATTGATTTTGAGATGGTGAGGCCCAGCCCCGCTCCTCCGGTGGGGGCATCAGGCACTTGGAAAAACTTGTCGAAGATGTGAGGCAGGTATTCGCTTGGTATGCCGCTACCCGTGTCGGACACTGAAACAGCGACGTAATCGTCCCGCTGTTCGGCGCTGATCTTGATTTCGCCCTGCTCTGTATGTCGCAGAGCATTGCTTACCAGGTTGCTAACCACACGC
>DATLBQ010000493.1:0-5384 GCA_035526805.1 Pyrinomonadaceae bacterium | reverse complement strand
GAGGCAGAGAGGCTGCGCCGGCTCGGTTGGGTTTGCGCTTTCTGGCGTTTCGGCCAGTACAAGCGCTATGCGTAACCCATAAGTAGCGTTGCGATCTGCAAAATCTAGCTCGCGCTCATAAGCCTCACCGGTTTGTAACACTCGTCTAACGGCTATTACGGGCTGCTCAAAAACGTCGGTACGAAATCTATCCAACAGATCGAAAAAAGTAATATTCGTTATATCTTCATGTACGAGATTAGCAAACTTTGCGAGGGCTGTGTTTACGTAAGCGAGCCGGCCGTCGAGATATCCAAGTGCAACCCCTTCACCCAGTTCACCCAGCGCGTTGAGACCCACACTTTGTTCCAGCAAGGCCCCGCGCAGAACATTCAAAGACTCGAGCCGCTGATCAGACTCGGTTGCTGACAGAAAAGTGAGTGCGCTTCTTTTGCTGTTGGGCTTGTGCGCCTCCTCTCGCTGGAGATTGCGCGCCATCTGTCCGCCGACCGCAGTTAGCAATGCACGATCATCATCCTCGAATTCGCGAGTGACACGAATCAAAAGCGCACCCACCGTGCGATCTTCGTGCCGTAAAGGTAGTGCGACGTTTGCCACGGGAGATTCAGAGTCAACCTTTTCCACAAGCAGCTCGGCGCCGGCGATAGCGCGCTCACACAATTTAACGCCATCGCGCCAGGCGGAGTTTCTACCCGTGTCGGGTGAGCCGCTCGGGCTTGCGCGCAGGCGTGCGGAGGAAATCAGTTGGCCGTCGCGGTCGCGACGAAACACAACGGCCTCGCTTGGCGAGAGCACGGTATCCAGAAGTTGTAGGCCGCGGAGTAGACAGTTTTCGGCGCCCTGACCTTGAGCAGATTCAAATCGCGCCGATGCTGCTCGCAGCTTGTCTGTCAGTTCAATGTCGCGCTCTTGTAGGCGTTTTAATTGAACGATGACTGCCGACATCAAGGCTGCTACGGCTACCGGAACCAGCAGAATGTCGAATGAGAAGAACCAGGAGACGAAGAGACTCAACCCGGCGAGACCAAGAAAACCGGCGCCCAGGTACATGAAGGCGCGACGTGCTCCGAACCTTCCGACGTCGATTGCAACTGCGATAGAGACTGCAAAGATCAGTGCGGCGCCGTTCCAAAATGTCGGTGTTGTCAATACGCGTTCCGGGTCACTCGGCAGAAGGATAAAAGCATTTTGCAGAGGCGCGAGAAGTCCGATCGACCAGAGGGCAACGCCGAGCAAACCGGCCAGCGAAGCAAGGCCGGAATAGGTGAATAGAGATTTTGCCGAAGAAAAACGTGCCAATGTGAGTAGGTTTGGAAATGCCGAAGAGGTTGGAACGAACAGCTTTTGCGGGATCACAAAAGCGGTGGGAATTATACACGTTCAGCAGGCGTTTACTCTACTAAAAACCACTAATTATGGTATCTGGGTGAGAATTACCGTCGTTGTCGCGCCTACTCCGGCCGATATACCCTGTCTGTTCGCCATTACAATTGTGAATTGACCAGGGTCAGTCGTGATTTGCTTTGTGTGATTTGTTTACCGTTCGTTTGTGTATCGTTCTCCCGAACTGCAAGGGTGAGATTCACGAAGTATCACGGCTTTGCAGAAGGCGACCCAGCAGAGCAGCAAACATCGAATAATTTGCTCAATTTCGAAAGTTGAACTTCTGGCCGGTTGCTACCGCTCGTGGTTCTTATAGGGCAACTAGGCTCGTTAATTGGATCACAGCCGCAATCCAAGCTAGCGAACTGCCGCTTGGGAGTCCAAAGCCAGCAATACCTCAAGCAGCTGGGACTCTTCGGCGAGGCTTACGGTTCTCAGGTCGAGTAAGACTAGTTCATCCGCGATGCGGGCAATCACGGGAGGGGAGGACAGCCTGAGCTTTCGTTCAACTTCATCGGCATTTAGCTGTGCATGTCTAAGCGCGATGAGGACGGTTCGAGGATGGACATTAGGCCCGGAACCGCCGCCGACGGCAGATTCGCCCGCGACAAGCGTAGCCGTTAGTGCGTTGGAACTCTCGCCTAATTTGGTTATGAATTCCTTTGCCCGCTTTTCAATTGCCGCCACTGGCAATGCGAGCATTCGCAGGACGGGTATCTCTTCCAACGCGCCGCGTCGATGGGCGTCGAGCGTCGCTTCCAGCGCAGCGAGGCACAACTTATCGACGCGTAGCGCACGATAGAGGGAATGCTTGCGAAGACGTTCGATAATCTCCCCCCGCCCCACAATCAAACCAGCTTGTGTTGCGCCAAACAGTTTATCGCCGCTGAAAGAAACGACGTCCGCCCCGGCCGCAAGTGAGTCTCTTATTATCGGTTCATCGTCTATTCCATAGGCTGAGAGATCAGTCAGCACACCTGAGCCTGCGTCCTCATACAACGGCAAATCGGATCCATGCGTGAGCGTGGCAAGTTTAGACAACTGCGGTGAGTCAGTGAATCCAATGATTCGATAGTTTGAAGGATGTACGCGCATAATTAGGCGAGTATTGTCATTTATTGCTCGCTTGTAATCTTCAAGGTGTGTGCGGTTGGTTGAGCCAACCTCAACCATGCGCGTACCGGAATTGGCCATCACCTCAGGGACTCGAAAATCGCCGCCGATTTCAACGAGTTCACCGCGCGATACAATAGTTTCGCCCATACCAGCCAGAACCGTGAGAATCAGCAAAGCCGCCGACGCACAGTTGTTAACGACCAGCGCAGCCTCGGCGCCGGTGAGTTGCGTTAGAAGCTCTTCGACATGTGCGCCGCGCTTGCCGCGCTCACCGATCGTTGGATCATATTCAAGCGTGCAATAACCGGCAGCTTCCGAGACAGCTTCGCGAGCCCCGTCTGACAACGGTGCGCGACCTAAATTAGTGTGCAGGATTACGCCGGTAGCGTTGATCACGCGGCGTAACGCAGAAAGCGATTCATGCTCACAGAGCGATTGAATTGTCTGTATCGCTTTACCCAGTAGCGCATCTTTTGTGTACTGCGGCAGACCTTCTGACTGAATCTGTTGTCGTAGTTCAGCCACAACTTCCCGCGCTATTGTTCGCAAGCGCGGTAGACCAACAGACTTTCGCAGGGGCGCCAGGTCTGCGGTTCGCAGCAGCTGATCGACCGACGGAATAGCGTGGAATGCTGAGTTTTTCGAGGGGTGGTGATTCGACATGGTGCTACAAGTGAAAATCGGCAGGTAGGATAGCTGTTGCTCGCAAACAGAGCAAAGCAACAGCACTCCTCTATTGGCAGTTTAGAGTTCCGGCTTTAGGCTGCATTTGGCGGTCAATGGATGACAGAATTAAAACTCGAACTCTAGACTACTTCAAGTGGCCTTCCATACTTATTTGTTGACACGGCGCTTTTGAAACCCCTAGACTCAATTTTAGCTGCACCGGCTCCTCCGGCTGCGCGCCCCGCCCCACTGTCCCGCCTGTAAGGAGAATCAACTTGGCAAACCCTAAGAGCCCTAATAACGTCGGCAGATTACAGTCTAAAGCCGGAACTAAAAGCAAGTTTTCAGCAGGTGTATCTGAACCCACAGTAGACGAGCAGTTGACTCGCCTTGAAGACGACATTCGCCGGCTCAAAATCGAGTTTGACATGTTTTTTAACGGTGCGTCGAAGCGGGCTCCTTACGATACCAAAGGCCGTGTAGACACGATGATGAAGCGAATTGCTGACGACCGTACCCTGACCTACGCGCAACGGTATCGCTTCAATTCATTGGGTTCACGTTACAACTGTTTCCGTGACCTTTGGCGACGCACACTACAGGGCCGTGAGGAAGGCCGGGACGCGGGCGCCACCGCGCGAGCAACTGCTAAACAGCAAGCAGTCGCCAAGTTCAAGCGAACTGATTTTGTGTGTGACGATGCTCACAAGGATGTCGAACTCGTGAAGAACTTATACAGCGCGCTGGTGGAAGCGAAGAAGGTGTGTGGTGAACCCGTAGAGGACTTTTCGTTTCCGCGATTTCACCGGCTCATCGCGTCGCAGGCCGATGGGCTCAAGGAGCGTCTGGGCTGCGAGCGAGTTTCTTTCTCGATCGATGTTGAGGGTGGCCGGGTAAATTTCAAAGCCAAAGGTGAAAGAAAGTAAGTCTCAAGCAGTTAGACTCCGCAACCGTTCCAGAAGGGTTTGGGGTCAACGATCACTCGTTGAAGAAACGAAAAAGGCAACCACGTTGGGTTGCCTTTTTCATTTGCGCTTACCGGACCGAAAGACCGGAAGCGGTCAGTGGCGTTGCTGACGCAAGCCGGGGAGACCTACACCTTCATCACGTTTTCTGCCTGAGGGCCTTTGGGACCCTGCGTCACCTCAAACTCAACTTCCTGGCCCTCTTCGAGAGTCTTGAAGCCGTCGCCCTGGATGGCACTATAGTGAACAAAGATGTCCGAAGAGCCTGGCTGTTCAATAAAACCATAACCCTTCGAGTTGTTAAACCACTTGACCTTACCGGATATTCTAGACATAACAACGAATCCTCCTAACGATTCGGTAAAACAGGGGGCGAGAGCTTGCAGAGCTTTCGCGCGATTTGGGTTAAAGCTTGTGAACCCGACGCGCTTTTTAACCGGCGCAACACGGAAACACAATCACAAAAAAATGCACGGTGAAAAGCGCTGGTTCGCGCGTTTCAACATGCATAACTTACAGGGGGCAACTACTGAAGACATGGACGTAAAGCGTGTAAAGCGAAAAACTTAGGACAATTTCGAGGTTAGAACTCTGAACGAGCGCGCATACTAAGCGATAGCAATTTCGGCTGTCAAGAGAAAAAGCCTTATTTATTTGCTGGTTATCAGATACTGCAACGGATTGACCGGTTCGTCGTTGATGCGGATCTCGTAGTGCAGATGCGGCCCGGTCGAGCGGCCGGTGGAACCGACCCGCCCTATTAACTGGCCTCGCTCAATTGTTTGACCCTGAGCTATGTCGATGTGAGACAAGTGTCCATACCGACTTGTAAGACCGCCGCCGTGATCAATAACAATTAACTGTCCGTATCCGCTCTGCCAACCTACGAACGCTACCTGTCCCCTGGCGCCTGCCACTACTGAATCGCCCGTCTGTGCGTCGATGTCCTGGCCGGAGTGAAACTCGTAGGAACTCCCGCCAAACGGATTTCGGCGAACGCCAAATCCGCTTTCGAGATTTCCTACCACGGGCCAGACGGTTGGTGTGTAGCCGCGCTCACGCAAGACGTTCTCATAGCCTTTTATGTCACGTTCCAGCTGATTCATCTTGTTTTCAAGCGCTGCCAGGCTGTCAGCGTCCAGCGGTAACGCGGGACCTCCGGTTCCTGGCAGGACTGATTCTTCGTTAACTACGCCCGATTTCTCTGCCAGTTTTCTAGAGGTATCTTCGACAGCTTCTACCCGATTGCTTAGA